>CAIMCX010000089.1 GCA_903839615.1 uncultured bacterium | reverse complement strand
GCTTCTCAGCCATCTTCCTTGTCATCATCGACGGGAACCCGCGCACGCTGTCGCTGAAGGAGATCTTGAACTCGTTCATCGACTTCCGCCGCGAAGTGGTCCGCCGCAGGACCGAGCACCGACTCGACGTGGCCAAGAAGCGGGCGCACATCCTCGAGGGCTTCCGCATCGCTCTGCGCGACATGGATCGGGTGATCGCCCTCATCCGCGCGTCGACCGACGCGGCGGCCGCGGCGCGCGCGCTGTGCGCCGAGTTTGCGCTCTCCGACGAACAGGTGGATGCGATTCTCAAAATGCGCCTGTCGCAGCTGACCTCGCTTGAAAGCGAGAAGGTCGACGCGGAGTACGAAGAGAAGAAACGCGCGATCGCCGGCTACGAGCACATCCTCGGGAGCGAGGTTGTGCTCGACGAGACGATCAAGCGCGAGCTGCGCGAGATCGCCGATCGCTACCCCGACGCGCGCCGTACGACGATCGAAAGTGAGGAAGGCGGCGTCGACTCGGCGGAGCTGATCCCCGACTACGATCTGATGGTCACGGTGACGCGCCGCGGCTACATCAACGCGCCGCGAGCTCACGAGTTCCGCAGCCAGGGACGGGGAGGGAAGGGCGTCATCGGCCAGCGGACGAAGGACGACGACTACGTCGAAGTGACCACGCTCGTCAACGCGCGGGACGAGCTCCTGATGTTCAGCGATCGCCTCAAGGTCTACCGAACGCAGGGGCACAAGCTGCCGTCGCTGGGGCGTGACGCGTCGGGCAAGAACGTGCGCAGTTTCATCCCGTTGGAGCAAGACGAGTTCATCCGGGCCATTCTACCGGTCCGCAGCTTCTCGCTTGTCGAGGACGACCTCTGCCTCATGGCCACCGCGAACGGTATCGTCAACAAGAACCGACTCGCCGACTACTCGAACGTGCACGCAAGCGGAATCATCGCCTTGAATGCCGACGAGGACGACCGCCTTGTCGACGTTGGAGTCGGCGACGGGGATCTCATCCTCGCGACGCGAGCAGGGCAGACGATTCGCTTCCGCGATGAAGAAGTACGCCTGACAAAGAGGCCATCCCGGGGCGTGATTGGCATTCGCCTCGAAGAGGGCGACCACGTGATCGGGATGGCGTGCCTCGGGCGCGAGATCACAATGGAGAAGAAACTCCTCATGGTCACGAAGAAGGGGTACGGAAAGCGCGTCGCGCTCGACGAGTTCCCCCAGCAGGGGCGAGGAGGGAAGGGTGTCCAGGGCATCAAAGTGGATGCGGACTCCGGCGAACTCGTTACGATCCTCGTCGTCTCGGACCAGGACGAGATCATCATCACGACGGAGCAGAAGGTAATCCGGATCCTCGCAGGGGACATCAATGTGTACCGCCGCTACGCGCGTGGCGTGCGGCTCATCCAACTCGAAGAGGACGACAAGATCGTCTCGGTTGTCAAGGCGTGAGGTCGCATATGACCAAGGGAACAGAACCGACGCTTGACCGGCTCCTGCGAGGCACGGACACGGTGAGGCCGGAAGAGGAACTCGTTGCGAAGTTGAAGCGGTCTGCGGACGAGAAGAGGCCGCTGCGAGTCAAGTTGGGGATCGATCCCTCCGCGCCTCACCTCACGTTCGGCCACTCGGTGCCGTTGCGCAAGATGCGTCAGTTCCAGGATCTTGGACACACGGGCGTCCTCGTGGTGGGGGACTTCACGCGCCGAATCGGCGACCCATCGGGCCGCTCGTCCACGCGCGCCCTCATGTCGCAAGAGGATATCGAGCGGAACATGGCGACGTACAAGGAGCAGGCGTTCAAGATCCTCGACCCGGAGCGGACCGAAGTGCGCTTCAACTCGGAGTGGCTCGGGGCCATGTCCTTCGCCGACGTCATTCATCTGACGGCGAAGTACACCGTGGCACGCATGCTCGAGCGCGACGACTTCGCGAAGCGCTACGCTGAGCGGCGCCCGATCAGTGTGCTCGAGTTCCTCTATCCGCTCGCCCAGGCCTACGATTCAGTCGCCATCCGCGCCGACGTCGAGCTGGGGGGAGCCGACCAGCTGTTCAACCTTCTCGTCGGGCGCGATATCCAGCGCGAGTACGGCCAGGAGCCGCAGGTCGTGATGACCGTGCCGCTTCTTCTCGGCATCGACGGCGAGCGAGCCATGAGCCAGACGGTCGGCAACTACGTCGGAATCGGCGAGCCGGCCGACGTGATGTATGGCAAGATCCTGTCCATTCCCGACACGCTCCTGGAGCCGTACTACAGCTTCCTCACCGACGTTCCGCTCGATGACGTGAGAAGCGAGATCGCATCCTCGCCGCGCGATGCGAAGCGACGACTCGCGCGAACGCTCGTGGGCAGGTACCACGGCGCCGAAGCCGCGGCCGCCGCGGAGGCGGAGTTCGACCGCATCCACGTTCACCACGAGCGGCCGACGGACGTGAAGCAGATCGCTCTCGATCGATCGCTGCTCAAGGAGGACGGGAAGATCTGGATCGTCGACCTGCTGCAGGGGTCCGGACTCGTTGCGAGCCGCAGCGAAGCGAAGCGAGTGATCCAGCAGGGAGGCGTGCGTGTGAACGAGGAACGGATCGACTCGTCGGATGCAGACATCGCCTTCACGGCGCCGGTCCTCGTCCAGGTCGGCAAGCGCTCGTTTGTAGAGATCGTCTAGTGGCTGCCTACCTTCTCATCGGAGAAGCACCGAGCGCCGACTTCGCGGCCCGGCTTGCGGACCGGTACAAAGAGTGTCCGGAGGTTCACTTCATCGCCGCGTTCGGGACGATGCTCGTTGGAGTCTGGTACCTCGAGGAAACGAAGCGTTGGTAGCTGGAGTTGGTGGCCGAGCATCCGCAGATCTCGCTCGGGCTCTTGCGTGCAGCGGTCTACCGAACCGAACATCCGGGCTATCCCGATCGCCCGCTCCGGCCGACGGTGTCCTCGCAGGGTCCCCTTGCGCCGTGCGGATCGGATTGCAGTGCGTGCGACCACGCTCCGGAGTGCAGTTGTCCGGCTCTCGCGTTGGCTCGCGAGGAACCGCGACAAGGGCGCCCCTAGCGGACGTTGATCACGACGTCCGCCGAATTGCTGTTCCCCGAGTCGTCGACCACGGTGAGTCTCACGGGGTACGAGCCGGCTGTGGCGAACGTGTGGATGGTGATCGCCTCCGACGAGTCGTACAATCCGTCCGCGTTGAAATCCCACTCGTAGGCGACCATGCGCCCGCCGCGATCCGTTGACGCTGTTCCGTTGAACATCACCCGCTCGCCTGCCTGAGGATTCGCAGGGAGGTACTGCAGCGCGGCGGCCGGCTTCTCCCCGCCGGCGCCTGGCGCAACGACGGGGACGGACAGGGTGAGGGAGTTGGACTGGCCGTCCGCCGTGACAACGAACAGGGTGACTGGGTACACGCCAACGGCGTCAAAGACCCACTCTGCGGCTGGACCGTCGCCGTCGCTTGTTCCATTCCCATCGAAATCCCAGGCGTACTCGAGCCCGCTTCCTGCGGGATGGACGGATGCGGTTGCATCAAAGCCGACAGCCTGCCCCGGGACAGGGACGAGAGGGCTGAAGCGGAAGCGCGCCTGGGGGCCGCCCGACGCGGGCGGGGCGACCGGCTTTGCAGCTGAGATGTCCACGGCGTACGTGACGCTGTCGCTCGACCCTTGCGCGTCGGTCACGATCAGCGTGACATCGTACGAGCCGGCGACGGCGAACGTCCATTGGGCCGCGATCCCCTCTGCATCTGGCGTTCCGTCGCCGTCGAAGTCCCATGCAAAGCGCACGAGCGCGCCGTCAAAGTCAACCGATGGCGCGGCGTTGAACGCCACCGCCTGGCCGGCGATCGGTGCCACCGGCGTGTACGAGAAGTCGGC
>CAIMCX010000088.1 GCA_903839615.1 uncultured bacterium | reverse complement strand
GAGTAGGACACGTCCCGCCCCAGATTGAGTCCGGAGTTGATGCCGGAAACGATCAGGTCGGGGCGGCCGTCCAAGAGGCCGAGGAGAGCAAGCGAGACGCAGTCCGACGGCGTTCCACTCGTCGCGTGCCCGACGCTCCCATCCAAGAGGGGAACGCGGTCGACGCGAAGAGGCTTGTGGAACGTTCGCGTGCGGCTCGCTGCGGACCAGTTCCGGTCGGGTGCGAACACCTCGGTTCGGCCCAACGAGCCGAGCGCCCTCTTGAGAGCGAGCAGCCCCGGCGCCGTGATTCCGTCGTCATTCGTGAGGAGGATCAGCGGTTCTCGTTTCGCACTTGACGTCATTGCCCGGACCTCCCTTCCGTTTCGTTCCGCCTGTCGGCGGGTCGATAGAACCAGAGCTGGTTGTCCCCGTAGCGGCGGCGATCGACAAGCGCAAGCTTGCCGTAGGCCTCGCTGATCGCCTCGGTGGCGTGGATCTCCGCTGCGACCACAGGGTCGTCCGTCAGCAAAGCGCTTCCGCCGAGCGCCTCCAGCGCGCGGGGGACGAGTTCCCGGTAGTACGGCGGGCCGACGAACACCAGATCGTACCGCCGGCCGAGTCGGCCAAGCGACTCGACCGCCTGGATTGCATCGCTCTGCACGACGTCGCCGCGGGTGAGGAAATCCAATAGGTCGAGGTTCCGCCGCACGATGCCGCAGGCGTCGGCAGACTGATCAACGAACGTGCAACTCCGCGCTCCACGCGAGAGAGCCTCGAGGCCCACACTGCCGGTCCCGCAGAAGAGATCGAGGAAGGCGGCGTCGGGCACGAAGTCCGAGAGGATGTTGAACAACGCCGAGCGCACGAAGTCACGCATCGGACGTATCGTCGAGTCCTCCCACTCGACCAGTTTCCGGCCGCGTCGTTCTCCGCTGATGATCCGCATGAGCTCTCCTTGCAGGTCCGGAACTGCCTCGGCTAAGATCATCCATCTCGCCGTGGCTTGGGAAGAGGATATGAGAGGGGGCGGGGTCGATCAACTGATGCCGGATCCGCGACCGTTTTCCCACATCTTGTTCGATCTCGACCGCACGCTCACGTTCTACCCCGTGCCAACGGCCGGTGTCGTGACCTCAACGTTCGCTCGCCTCGGCATTTCGATCTCTTCCCTCGGATCGGCGGAGGACATAGCATCTCGCTACGACGCCCTGTGGGTCGCCTTGGAGAGAGACGCCGACTCGGCGGACGAGCTGCGCCTTGCGGCGTGGCGTCGACTCATTGCAGAGAGGGGCCTCCCAGCAGATGGCCTCGCCGAGCGGATTTCGGCCGAGTACGGTGTGGTACGCCGCGCGAATGGCGTCCGGTTGTTCGACGGAGTTCGCGAACTCCTGCGCGATCTGCGTGCCGCCGGGTACCGGCTCGCCCTGCTGACGAACGGCCTCTCCGACGCTCAATGGGACAAGATTCGCTCGCTCGAGATCGAGCCGTGCTTTGACGCCATAGCTGTTGCCGGCGATACCGGGCTCTACAAGCCGGATCGCCGCGCGTTCGCCGCGCTGCTCGACCGGCTCCACGCCAAGCCACATCGATCGCTCTTCGTCGGCGACTCGTACGAAACGGACATCGTGGGGGCGCACGCCGCCGGGCTGGCAACCGCGTGGGTGCGTCCCGAGGGTACGCCGGTTCCGGGAAATCT
>CAIMCX010000087.1 GCA_903839615.1 uncultured bacterium | reverse complement strand
GTCGGAGAGGAAGCGGCCATTGCCGAAGCCAAGGCGCTCTGCCCGCGCGTCGGCGGGATTCCGGTGAAGAGCCTGGAGAGGACCTGGTTCCCGTCCGCTGACGAGACGCGCCCGACGATCCGCCGGAACGTGCTCGATGCGTTGCGTACTCGCGACGCGGCGGGCGGGCTCGATCTCAAGTCCCCGTTCCGGTTCACGCTTGCGCCGGCCGATGGCTACGTCTTCGATCCAAACAAGAAGATGCCCTTGCGATGGCTCACTCGCCTCTTCTTCTTCCAAGTCTACGGCGGCAGGCTCACCGAGCGCGAGGCGGCGTGGGAAACGAAGACCGTACTTCGAGGCCTGTACGCGCTCCAGTGCGCGCGCATGTTCCTGAAGAAGCAGGCGGTCGCGTAAGATATCGAGCCTGGGCGGCAAGGACGGCCCGGCAGGGGAGGTCCTTCATGCCTATCGTGTTCCCGCCCAGCGGCGCGGCGCCCCACGAGACGCGCACAGAGTGTCTGGTTCTCCGCCCGTTGCGCGCCTCCGATGCAAAGCGCGACTACGACGCAGTGATGTCCAGCCCCGCCGAGCTGCGACGCTGTCGCGGGAGTGACTGGCCGGCTGACGACTTCACCCTGGCCGAGAACCGGATCGACCTCGAGCGCCACGAGCGGGAGCATGAGAGCGGGGAGGCGTTCACCTATACGGGGCTGGCTCCAGACGCGATGCGGTGCCTCGGCTGCGTCTACATCGTTCCCGTGTGGGCTGAGGCCACTCCTCTGTGCGGTGCGGCGGCCTGCGGCGCCTGCGTTGGCTTCTGGGTTCGCGCGTCGGAGTGGGCGAACGATCTGGATCGTCACCTCATCACTGTGCTCCGAGAGTGGCTGGTGACGGAGTGGCCCTTTGACTGTGTTCTGTTCACGAACTACGTCGACGACACGAGGCAGGCCGCTCTTCTTGCCGCGGCAGGCCTGTTGCGCCTCCCGCTCGTATGGCCGGACGGCCGCACGGGCTGGGCCTTCCGGATGGAGCGTCCCAGAACCGCCGCCCGCGCAGACCGGAAAGCGCTTGTTCGCGAATACCTGGAGACGCCGCGGCCGGCCGGCGTGTATTGCGTCCGGAACGTCTCGAGCGGGAAGCTGCTCCTCGGATCGAGTTCGGATCTTCCAGGCATCCTCAACCGCCAGCGATTCCAGCTGGAGGGCGGCCTTCATCCTGACAGGGAGCTACAGGCGGACTGGAACGTACTGGGGTCGGATGCGTTCGCGTTCGAAACGCTCGACCTGCTCAAGCCGTCTGACGAGCCCGACTACGATTCGAGGGAGGACCTTCGGACCCTGAAGACCATGTGGCTGGAGAAGCTGACGGCCGCTGGCGTTTCGCTCTACCGGCGGTCGCAGCGAGACGCGTAGCGCTCCTCGAGACTCCGCACGCCGCGCGGCGCCTGAGATACACTCGACATGTGACTCCTCCGCTGCCGATACGTCTCGCTCCCTCCGACGCCGCCCGCTACGCGCGGCTTCGCTTGCGCATGCTACTCGACGCGCCATGGGCGTTCAGTTCGAGTCCGGAGGACGGCAAGGGACTCGACATCGCTCACCTTGAGAAGACGTTGTCCGGCGATGGGCGCGCGATCTTCGCGATCGACGAACCCTCAACGGGCACTACGGGTGAGAATCGGGATCTGATCGCTGCCTGCGGGATTGCGCGCTCGACATCGCCCAAGTCCCGACACCGCGCGACGATCTGGGGTGTCTTTGTCGAACCCGCCTACCGCGGCCGGGGTTTCGGCCGCGCCGTCGTGGCGGCAGCCATCAACCTGGCGCGCAGCTGGGCGGGCGTCGACTACATCGATCTCGGGGCGAGCGCTAGGGCGGACGCGGCGCGCCGGCTCTACGAGAGTCTGGGCTTCGTCGCGTGGGGACGTGAGCCCGAGGCCACGGAGATCGATGGCTGGCGGTATGACGAGACTCACATGACCCTGCGGCTTGCAGGCCCGTGCCGAGACGGAACCCATTCGGGCCACTCGGTCATCTGAGATTCGCGGCGGAAGCCCGAGCTCCAAGAGCGGTAGAATGCCCTGTCGATGAATCGCGAACCCAGAGAACACGTGAATCGAGTCCGGGAGAAGATTCTGGCGGGCGAGTCGCTCGTCCGCGCGGTGTTCAGCGGGCGCCAGAGCGGGTCATCTCTCGACTGGATCAAGGTTGTCGTACGCCCGGTGTGGATCAAAGGGGCGCTCCACTGGCAGGTTTCGTACTTCGACGAAGAGAAGGATACAACCAAGAACTACGCCGCGGACGACATCGCTGCCAGGGTCGACGCGCTCCTTGAGCTTCCGTTCCGGAACATCCATGTGGGGACGACGAGCGGTAGCCTCGAGATCCGGATCACCAAGAGAGGCAAGGCCCTCCTCCGCGAGACACCGTCGGCCGAACCTCGCGCCGCTGTGGACCTATCTCACGATCGCGAGAAGGAGAAGACTCTCTCCCTCAGCAACTCCGCCCCGTTCTTGGAGGCCGTTGGAATCCTGACGAAGGGCGGCAAGATCAAGGCGGATCGGCAGGGCAAGTTCCGGCAGATCAATGAGTTCCTACGGCTCGTGGAGGAGGCCGGCGTCTTCGATGGAGGGCTCGCGGAGCCGGTCCACATAGTCGACTGCGGCTGTGGCAACGCCTATCTCACGTTTGCCATCTATCACTACGTCAACAACATCCTGGGGCTCCCCGCTGATGTCGTTGGCGTAGACGTGAAGGCCGATCTCTTGGTGCGACACCGGGAGAAGGCGCGGGCGCTGGGATGGGATCGCCTCACGTTCGAGGTCGGCCGCATCGCCGACTTCCGGCCGGCGGTCGTTCCTGACGTCGTCGTGGCTCTCCACGCGTGCGATACGGCGACCGACGAGGCTCTGGCGCGGGGCATTCGCTGGGGCAGCAAGCTCATCATGACTGCGCCTTGCTGCCAACACGAGCTGCAGGAGCAGCTGTCCCACATGCCCGTGCCGGAACCGTTCCGAGCCGTCTCGCGCCACGGCATTCTGGACGAGCGCTTGGGAGACATCCTGACCGATGCGTTCCGGGCCGGCATCCTGCGGATCATGGGCTACCGGACGGACGTGATTCAGTTCGTCTCGACGGAACACACCGCGAAGAACTTGATGATCCGGTCCGTGAAGACGTCCGAGTTGGGAAGCGCCCAATCCGCTGAGGAGTACCAGGCGCTCAAAGACTACTGGCATGTCACACCGCACCTCGAGTGGCTGCTGGGCGACGAGTTGGTCGAACGACTGCGGAGCACCGAAGCGCTCGCTGGCGGAGAGCAGTCCCCGCGACCCATCGCGATTCGGCCGATGCAGCGAGGCGAGGAAGGCGCCTGCGAAGCGATCCTTCGAGCGCTGCCCGAGTGGTTCGGCATCGAGGAGGCGCTTGCGGGCTACGTGCGTGATCTCGGAGTGCTGGAGACACGGGTCGCCGATGACGGCGGCACGGTGGTCGGCTTCCTGACCGTGCAGCAGTCCACCCCGTCGTCGGCGGAGATCAGGGTCATGGCCGTGGCGCCAGAGGTCCACGGGCAAGGCTACGGGCGAAGGTTGATGGAGTCCGCCGAACACGCTCTTCGTGTGCGTGGGATCGAGTTCCTGGAAGTGAAAACATTGTCGCAGGCACGGCCGGACGCTCACTACGAGAAGACGCGCGGATTCTACGAGCACATGGGATTCCGACCACTGGGGGAGACGAACGAGTGGGGAGACGCGAATCCCTGTCTCGTGATGGTGAAGCACCTTCCGTCCTCGCCGCGGTGAGCGAGGCCAACCTCGCCGACGAGTCCGTCGGCGCGTGATGAGGCAAGAGGAGAGACAATGGAAATCCGGGGCGTCGACCCGTGGTGGGCGGCGATCACGGTCTGGGCAATCGTGAACGCTGTGAACGTCCTGCAGGCGGCTGGCTTCCTCACACGCATCTGGACGCGCAGCATGGCGACGAATCACGCGCTCGGGTACGGGATTCTCGCGCTTGCAGTTCCCGCCGCGGCGGCCCTGGCCGCATTCGTGCGTGCCAAGGCGCCATGGATTTCGTGGGCCGGCCCGGCTGTGTTCCTCCTGTTTGTCGCGCTCATGGCGGTTGTGGACTACATCTCACCGATTGAGTTTCGATCCCCGGCGCGCCCGATCATCCTCGTCCCCTACCTTGCCTTCTTCTTTGGCGCCATCGTGCTCATGGGCGTCCCGATGTTCTCTCTCGACCGGCGCCTCTGGCTCGTCACCGCGGCGACGGCCGCCGCGCTCCTCGCATCGATGGGCGCGGCGCAGCTCGCCGGAGTCGGCTGAATCGGCATCCGCGTCGATCTCGTCTCAGAGCTTCTACTTAGGGGGCTTCGCTTCAGAGCCCCGTTGACGTGGAGTACAGAGACGGGCCGGGAGTCGCCGGGCACCAGAGTCTGAGAGAACTCACTGTCGGGGTTGTCGAGGGGCTGGGGGATGCCGAGGGAAGACGACGGTACGCCTGCTCTGCGCGATCTTGGGCTCCGCATTGCTCTGCTCGAGGCCGCGCTCCGCGACAAAGAAGACATCGAGGAGCGGCTTCGCACGAGCGAAGAGCGTTTCCGGTCGATTGTCGAGACAACGCTTGTCGGAGTCTGGGTTCTCGATTGCGAAGGGCGCACGACGTTCGTCAACCAGCGCGCGGCCGAAATGCTCGGCTACGAGCCAGCCGAGATGCTCGGCCAACCCGCGATGCAATTCATCCTCGGCGAAGACCTACCTGCGCATCGCGCGGCGATAGCATGTCGCCACGATGGGCAAAGAGAAACGTACGAGCGTCGGTTCCGCCGCAAGGATGGGCGCGCCATCTGGGCCATCGTCAACGGCACGCCGATGATGTCTCAGACGGGCGAGTTCATCGCCTCGTTCGCTACCTTGACTGACATCACGGAGCGCAAGGAAGCGGAGGGGCGACTCCACGCTTTGGTTGAGCTTCTCGACACGGCTCCCAACTCCATCACGGTCCACGATCGGGAAGGCCGGTTCCTCTACGCCAACCGGAGGACGTTCGAGATCCACGGCTGCAGCGAGTCGGAGTTTATGGCCAAGAACTTGCGCGATGTGGACGTGCCGGAGAGCGCGGCCCTCATCGCAGAGCGGATGCGCCTTGTCGCCGAGCAGGGCGAAGCTCGCTTTGAAGTGTGGCACTTCCGCTCGGACGGCACGCAAGTCCCCTTGGAGGTGGTCGTCCGGGAGACGCTGTGGGGAGACAAGCCGGTTCACCTGAGCGTCGCGACCGACATCACAGAGCGGAAGAGGGCGGAGGCGGCTTTGTCACTGCAGCTGGACGAGCTCCGGCGGTGGCACGCGGCGACGTTGGGGCGCGAGAAGAGGATTGCGGAGCTGAAGCGTGAAGTGAACGAGCTTGCCGAGCGGCTCGGAGTACCTCCGCCGTACGCGGCGGCCGCGGATGGAGGGCCTTCCGAGGACACATGAGTGGATCCATTGCCGTGACGCGTGAGACCGACGTCCGAAGACGCCGTCCCGTTCGTGTTGGGAAGCGGGCCTTGCTGATCATCCTTGCGCTTGCGGCCGTCGGGGCAGCGACCTGGCTCACGGCCCAAGACGCCGACCGCTCCCTGCGCGCCGACCTCCTCCTTCAGGCTCGCATCGTCGCCAACATGATCAATCTCCGCGAGGTGGCAACCCTCACCGGAACTGCGGCGGACCTCGCGTCGTCCGATTACCAGAGGCTCAAGGAGGAACTCACTCACGCTCGCGCCGCCGATTCGCGCTGCCGCTTCCTGTACATCATGGGGCAAACCTCGGACGGACGGGTCTTCTTCTACGTGGATTCGGAACCTCCCGACTCGAAAGACTACTCACCGCCCGGCCAGACGTATGAGGGAGCTTCGACCCAGTTCCTCAATGCACTTAGCGCAAAGCAGCCGGGGACCGAGGGGCCGTTGAGAGATGCGTGGGGCACGTGGGTGAGCGCGTTCGTCTCGCTAGCATTCCCTCCTGGCGGCCCGCCAGCAGTCCTGGGCATGGACGTTGCGGCGGGCGCCTGGATGTGGACCGTAGCTGCGCGAGCGGCCCTGCCTGCTGGTGCGTTGTCCATCGCTCTCCTCCTTGGATTGCTGGCTCTTCGGCTCTCTCGGGCGAACCGCGACATCCGAGCCCGGGAAGCCCTGCTTCGGGAGAGCTTCCAGACGTCGGACGACTTGGTGCGGGCAATTCCCTCAGGGCTCTATATCTATCAGTACACGCCTCCGGACGAGTTCACGCTTGTGAGCGGGAACCCGGAGGCGGAGCGGCTGACGGGACTGCATGCGGAGGACTGGGTCGGAAGGGGGATCGACGAGGTCTGGCCTGAGACGCGTCGAAGCGGCATCGCGAGGACGTACCTGGAGGTCATGACCACGGGCAAGACCTTCGTTGGCGAGAATGTGCCCCACAAGGACGCGAGAGTAGCTGGAGCCTTTCGAGTCCGTGCGTTCGCCCTGCCTGGTGACCGCCTTGCCGTGGCGTTTGAGGACGTGACCGATCGCACGAAGGCGGAGCAGCGCGTCCGGGAACTCCTCGCCGAGAGCAACGAAGCTCGTGCCGCTCTGCTCGGCATTCTGGAAGATGAGAAGCGGGCGGAGGAGGCGTTGCGGGAGAGCGAGCAGCGGTTCTCCGCGGCGTTTCGGACCTCGCCGTATGCTCTGACGATCACACGCGCGCGCGACGGTGCCTTCCTTGAGGTGAACGATGCTTTCACCACCATCTCCGGGTACACGCGGGAAGAGGCGATGGCCAACTCGTCGATCGGGCTGAGGCTTTGGGTCGACGAGACGGACCGCCGGCGCATGGTGGAGGAGGTCCGGGCTGGCCGCGTCGTTGTTGGACGCGAGATCTTGTTCCGGCGGAAGAGCGGGCAGGTGCTGACCGGGCTCTTTTCAGCCCAGGCGCTCCTTCCGAAAGACGAGCCGTGCATTCTCTCAAGCATTGACGACATCACACAATGGAAGCGCGCTGAAGCAGAGCGGCAACGGCTTCAGGACCAGCTGACCCAGGCCCAGAAGATGGAGTACGTCGGGCGGCTGGCCGGCGGCATCGCGCACGACTTCAACAACCTCCTGATGGGGATCATGAACTACGTTGAATTGTGCCGCGATCACACCGAGCCCGAGCACCCGATCCGCGCGTGGCTCGATGAGATCTCGCGTGACGCTGCGCGCTCCGCCGACCTCACGCGCCAGCTTCTCGCGTTTGCTCGCAGACAGACCATTTCACCCGCCCTCCTGGACCTGAACGTCGCGGTGCCCGCTACTCTCAGGATGCTGCGGAGGCTCGTGGGGGAGGACATCGATCTCGTCTGGCTGCCCGGGCCGGATGCAATGGTCGTCAAGATCGATCCGTCGCAGTTCGATCAGGTCCTGGTCAACCTTGCGGTGAACGCGCGCGACGCCATCGGCGGTGTAGGGAAGCTCGTCTTGCAGACGGCGTGCACCGTTGTAAGCAAGTCTCGACCTACGGCGGTTGACGTGCTGCCGGGGGAATACGTCGAGCTCGCGGTCACCGACAACGGCGCCGGGATGAGTCGGGAGACTGTGGAGCACATCTTCGAGCCGTTCTTCACGACGAAGGCCGACGGAAGAGGGACGGGCCTCGGCCTCGCGACCGTGTACGGGATCGTCCGCCAGAACGGCGGCTTCATCGATGTGGTGAGTACCCTGGGGCAGGGAACGACGTTCCGGATCTCCCTGCCACGCGCCGAAGGGGAACCCGCGTCGCGAGCTGACGGCGGAGCGCAGGCGGTGCGGCCGGGTGGGCACGAGATGATCCTCGTGGTAGAGGATGAGAAATCGATCCGCGTCACGCTCGAGCGGTTCCTCGAGGATCTCGGGTACATCGTGGTCACGGCGCAGGCAGCGGATGAGGCGCTCAGGTTGGCGTCGGATCGCGCGGGGAGAATCGATCTCCTCATCAGCGACGTCGTCATGCCGGGGATGAGCGGCCGCGCGCTGGCCGAGCGGCTGCAGAAACAGCGCCCCGAGATGCGCTGCCTGTTCATCTCGGGCTACACCGCCGAGGTTATCGCTCATCGCGGAGTCCTCGATGCGAACACGGACTTCCTTGCCAAGCCGTTCACCCGTGATGAGCTGGCTCGCAAGGTCCGTGAGATCCTCGACCGATAGGACGGCTCGCGGCTGGGATGGGAGGAGCAGCTGCCGTACTATGCGGTTGAGATCAGCGGGAGGGATGCATGAGGATTGGGATCGTGGTCTACTCGCAGACGGGGAACACGCGGTCGGTTGCAGCGAAGCTCAACGAAGCGTTGTCGAAGGCAGGACAGCAGGTCTCGCTGGACGAAGTGAAGCTCGCAGGAGAGCGTAAGGGCGGCGACCGGACGTTCACGCTCGGCCCGCTGCCGGAGCTCAGTCGATACGATGCCGTGGTGTTAGGCGCTGCGGTGGAGGCGTTCTCGTTGTCTCCGGTCATGGCGACATACCTTGAGACCATCCCGACACTCGAGAAGAAGGACATTGCGTGTCTCGTCACGCAAGGCTTTCCCTATGGATGGATGGGCGGGAACCGCGCCGTCCGGCAGATGCGCAGACTGTGCGAGGCGAAGGGCGGGAAGGTACTTGGCGGCGAGGTTGTGAACTGGATGGGAGCGGGCCTGGAAGAACGGATTGCCCGCGCGGTCGAGAAGCTCGCGGAGCTCTTCTAGGCACCCATGCTTCACGGCGAGCGACGAGACAACAGGGACGGTGGGCCGATGACGGCGCAATCGACAGGGACGATCAATATGGCGGTGTTCCTCGACTTCGAGAACGTCGCGCTCGGCGTTCGCGAGGCGAACTACCCGGAGTTCAGCATCGACAACGTGCTCGAACGGCTTCTGCTCAAGGGAAGCATCGTCGTGAAGAAGGCCTATTGCGACTGGGGGCGCTACAAGGAGTTCAAGGCCGCCATGCACGAGGCGTCGTTCGAGCTGATCGAGATCCCACACGTCCGGCAGTCGGGCAAGAACTCCGCCGACATCCGGATGGTGGTCGACGCGCTCGACCTCTGCTACACGAAGCAGCACGTGGATACATTCGTCATCATTAGCGGCGACTCCGACTTCTCGCCGCTCGTCAGCAAACTGCGCGAGAACAACAAGACCGTGATCGGGATGGGCGTGAAGAACTCGTCGGCCGATCTGCTCGTGGCCAACTGCGACGAGTTCATCTTCTACGACGACCTCGTGCGCCGGAGGCAACCGGAGGCGAAGGTGCGAAAGCCGCCGGCCAAGAAGCCGGCAGGCACTCGGGCGCCGAAGGCTCCCTCGCCGATCGAGGACAAGAAGCGCGAGGCGTGGGCCCTTGTGGCCGAGACGTACGAAGCCCTGCTCGAGGAACGCGGCGAGGGGGAGAACATCTGGGGCTCGATGATCAAGCAGACGCTGAAGAGGCGTAAGCCCGGATTCGCCGAGTCGTACTACGGCTTCAACTCCTTCGGCCAACTGCTTGAGGAGGCCGGAGCGCAAGGCATCCTTGAACTCGAGCGGGACGAGAAGTCCGGCGGCTACATCATCAAGAGCTGCCGGACCCCGTAGGCGCATTGCACCACGCGCTCGCCCGTGAGTGGGCCGGGCTGAGCCCCGCGTGGGACGCCGTGCCTTGGGCATTATGTTCTCGCGCGCGTTGTCATTCGGCACGCGATCGTGGTATCCTCGCCCGGTTCCGTGTGTGAGTCGTGGATGACACCCTCTCGGTGGGGGGAGGATCACGATGGCAAAAGATCAGGACATTAAGAAAGCATCGAACAAGAAGGCGCCACAGAAGACGCTGAAAGAGAAGCGTGCGGCGAAGAAGGCGAAGCAGGCCGAGAAGAAGGCCTAGTCCGCCTCGGCCCGACGATGGGCCGCCTTGAGACGCTGAGCGGGCCCACGCAGTGCGTGGGCCCGATTCTGTCTCGCGGGGGGCGCCTGGGGAACCAGGGCCGGGTCATTGCGGCCACGCCTGCCGGAGTAAGCGTCTCACCGTTCATGACATGTCGCGCACGACGCGCGTCATCGTGCATGACACCTACCGAAGCAGGCGCGTCATCGTTCAAGACGCCTCGCGCACGACGCGCTCCAGCGTGGTCAACGCCTACCGCAGTAGGCGCTGCATCTCGTACTGGTCGACGAGGGGCGCGAACCCCAACCGAGCGAAGAACGCCTGCATGCCTGCGTCCGATCCGTCCACGTTGAGCGCGGCGATCCGGGCTACGCCGTCCGGCATGCGGGCAACAGCGTGCGCGAGAAGCGCCTGACCTACTCCCCGTCGACGATGTGACCGGCGAACGATGAGCGATAGGAACCAACGAAGCGGGTCGGAGTACGCATAGACTCCGATGCAGATCTGGCCGTCAAAGGCGCCGAAGAGGGTGACATCGCCCTCGAGGCGGCGAACGGCGGAAATCCGGTTTTCGAACGACGGAAGCCAGTCCGCTTCCTGCGCGACGTCCACGAACTGCGTGACGTCGATGAGGTGTATCTCGTAGAGGGGTGTAGGGACGGCTCGGATTGCGGTCACATCCGCAGAGAATGAGCGCAGTTCACGCGATATCTCGAATCCCGCCTTTCGATATGCCCTGATTGCCGGTTCGTTCGTCTTGAGCACTTCGAGGGCGAAGCGACCCACTCCGAGCTCGCGGAGAGTGGGGAGCGCGTGGTCGAACATGCGTGTCGCGAGTCCCTGGCCGCGAAATGCAGGAACGATGCCCGTCCCGGCGTCGTAGGCGACGAGGTCGTCGCCCCACGAGTCGACTCCGATCAGCGTGAATCCCACCAGACGCTCTCCGTCGTAGGCTCCGACGGAGAGGTCGTAGTTCACCGCGTTCTTCTTCATTCGCAAGAGAAGGCGCTCTTCCGAGAGGCCGGCCGGGGGTCCCATCGAGTAGTCGGCGAACGCTTCGAGAAACGCGGCGTGGATCTTCGTTCGATCGACGGACTTGAGTTCGACCATGCCGCGATTCTCTGGCTGGAGTCCTGGCACTGCAAGAGGG
>CAIMCX010000086.1 GCA_903839615.1 uncultured bacterium | reverse complement strand
CGTCGGCAAACACCATCGCAGCAGCCGGTCTCCGATCATCCGTTGCGTCGACTCGGATCGTCCGCGCCGCTTCATCAGACGTGACGCGGAATGCTGCGCCCTTGGCGTCGCAGGCGCGGAGAAACTGCCTGATCCGCGGCGGTATGTCGAGTGTCGTGTTCGTCATCTCACTCGTCATCGCGTACATGCTTTTCGGCGTCGGCACCTGATGCACCTCAGCGGGATAGGTCCCCTTCTCCTGAGGGAACACGACGCGTGTGGGTTCGAGAGAAAAGAAAGCGTATGAAGCGGATGAACAAGCGAATGATGTTGTGACGTGTAATGACGTCGACACGTTATATTGGTACGCCATGTGCCCGAGTCGGTCTAGATAGAAACCGGCTCCAGCGGCGACGACGGCGGTCAACGCCACGAAGGCGAATGCTGCGACGCGCACGCTGCGGACGGCCAGGCGCCGGGACACGAGGAGTACCGCGAAGACGGCCGCCACGATCAGCGGGGCGAACGCATACATCGGGCGCAGGACCGGCGTAGCGTTGAGCAAGTCCTGAGCGAGGACGTCGGCCGACAGGAGGCGGCGCGATGTCGGTACACGAGGCTCGATCCGGCGAAGGTCGAGCTCGGCAAGGTCGTGGAAGCGCTGGGTCACGAGCGTCACTGTCCCTGCGCCGTACGGGAGCCTCACCAGGAGCGGGAGATCGCCGTCCGTGAGAAGCACCTGCGCGCCAGCCCGCAGACTGCCCGCGAGGATCGGGACGCCGGCCCCATCCTGGCGCAGAACCGGGTTCGTAAGCGGCAAGAGGTCACGCGCCAGAGGGGAATCCCATTGATAGAAGTCTGAGCCGGAGAAGAGGACGAGCGAGCCGCCGGCAGAGACCCAGGCGCCAAGGCCGAGCCAGACGGCCCTCGTCGTCAAAGGCGCTGCAAGCCAAAGGCTCGACACGGGGTCGTACGCCCACCAATCTGCGGGGAGCTCGGAGACGCTGACAATCGACTCCGTATCGTCGACGTGGTACACGGCGCCGGCGATCACACGGAACGGGAGTCCGCGCGCGGACTGGCGTACGCTCTCTGATGCGGTGGCGATGACGTTTCCCTGTGCGTCGAGGAGCTGCACGACGACGGGCAGGATCGGGTCATACGCCGGGAGGGCAGCTGGATAGGCGCCGTTTGTGATGCGCCCCGCAACGAGCTCCTGTTGGATCGTCACGGGCGCGGACGGATCCGGGCCGACGAACTGCCGAACAAGGAGCCGCCCGGTCACGGGTTCCGTGAGGCCGCTCACGGTAACGACGATCGGGGCGAAGCGATAACGCACGAGCTGATGATCGAATCCGAACGACGCGGACAACGTCGGCTCGGCAAGAGCCGGAAGGACGACGACTTGGAAGCTCAGCGCAAGGAGGAGGATTCGCGCGCCTCGTCTCCACTGAATTCGCATCGCGAAACCCTTTCACCCGTGTATTCCGGTTTGGTCCGATGAGAGAGGAATTTCGATTGTCCCGACGGAGACACGGGAATGCAAGCGGTATCGTGAGGATTGTGTGTAGACGAAGGCAGCGCTACTGCGGGAGGTTTTCGACGGCGACGAGGGCGTCCTCGTCGAGAACGTCCGCGTAGATCTGGGTCGTTTGGATCGAACGATGGCCGAGCTGCTTCTGAACGAGCCGGAGATTGAAGTTCGATGCGCGGTAGAGCATGGAGGCATACGTGTGGCGGCACGAGTGGATGGAGAAGCGCTCCGGAATCCCGACCGCGTCGGCGCACGTGCGGAAGATTCGGTAGACGGCTGTCCGCGTGAGCGCGCCGGTTCGCGTCGAGACGAAGAGGGGGGCGTCCGTCGCGATGGACTCTCCGGTCGCCTGTTTCCACGCCACGAAATCGCGGAGATGCCCCTCGAGGGCCGTACCCAGCTTGACCCCTCTCTTCTTCCCGCCCTTGCCGTCGCGGACGATGAGCGACGCGTGTCCCCCATCGAGGATCGCATCGCGAATCTGGAGCGCGCAGATCTCCGACACCCGGAGCCCGGTATCGAGGGCGACGTGGAGAATCGCCCAATCGCGTACCGGGTGTGTGCGCGCGTCCGACGCAGGGGCCTCCGCTCTCTGGCGGCAGTACTCCTTCAGCGCGCGCACCTGCGACGGTGCCATGAAGTCCTCGTACGTGATCTCGAGCGGCATGGGTCCCTCCTAACCCTGGAAACGTAGCGCCGGCGATGCTTGAGAGCGGTGACGGGTGTCGCAACAAAAGGGCACTTTTGTTGCGATAGGCCCACTTCGGGAGCCACAGGCCAGACGAGAACAGGCGTTCCTGCGCACAAAGGACTGAACCAACTCCTGCATGTCGCGGGGTGGCGGCCGCGGTGGGGGCCCCCCCTTGCCCGGCGGGCGCGTCTGAGGCGATTGGAGAGGCCTTCTACTCGATCGAGTAGTGCTGAACGATGCTTTCTTCTTCCCCAGTGATTTCCGCCGTCACCTCGACGTAGGGAGCGAGAGTCGAGTTCTTGAGTTTCTCTCGGAGGAGGTTGTCGAGTTGATAGATGCCGGCCGAATTGGTCATCTCAATGGCAATGCGGATCGGCTTCTTCTCTCCGGCGGAGAGACGGACCTTTCGGATGGCCATCGCCGAGACGGAGTGAATGGTCGGGCTCCCGGTGGTGAACGGAATGCGAGCCCGGCCGGCTTCCATGTCGAGCGCATCGGCAACCTTGACGACGCCGGCCTCGAGGGTCAGGGGAGGGATGTCGCGCTGATGGGCAAGGACGGCGTGGAGGATCTCCGCCTTGAGGAGTGTCCGGGTTCGCTCGTCGTAGAGTCCGTCAAAGAACGAGTCAATGAGAGGCGCAGCGAGAACGACGGACAACTCCTCGTGGTCGCGTCGGTGGATGGCGTGCCCGACATCGTGGAGACATGCCGCCGTCACGACCACCACTTCGGCATCCTCGGGTTGAAGCTCGTAGTCGGCCACGACGTTCGGCGTGACGTCGGCAGCCGCGAGGAGGCGGAGCAGCTTGAGGGCGATGTTGGTCATGATCTTGATGTGGACGGGGCCATGGTCATTGATTCCCATGCGTGTGATCGCCGTGACGTTGGACGCGTCCCAATAGGCCTGGAGAGCAACCGAGCCGTTGATGCGCTCGAGGATCGATGCGAGGATCCGATTCCCGCGGACGGGAAGGTTAAGAGACATCGAGATCCTCGCGCAGGGATGCCCACCACGGAGCCGGCGGGGGCTCCGAGACGTTGGCCGACGAGCGGGCCAGTTGCGCCTCGAGATCGACCACGCGGGCACGAAGGAAGGCCAGTTCGTCCTGCAGTGCGTGCTGCGCCGCGACGCCGGTTTCTGCCGGAATCACTTGGTGTGACACGAAACGAGGCAAAGTACGAGAGTCGGAACTAAGCTTGGATGAAGCTGTAGCGCGTAAGACGTCGCTCGCCTCGTTCATCCTTAGCCCGGAATCGTACAACTCCTGCAGCTGCCTAAGGAGAGCGACCCCATCGTCGGTGAGGAGGATCTGGTTGTTGGGGCCTCGCCGCAGGTGTGGTTCAAGGACGTCACGTACGGCCTCAATGCGGTTCCTGACCTGGTTCGTCGTCGAAAGCCCGAGTGACTTCCGAAGGCTCGTGATCGTATGCATGGACTCACGATAGCTCGACTTGGGCCATCGGCCAAGCGCCAATTGTGAGAGAAGAAGCGATGGAGTAGCCTTGCTCCATGCCCATCCAACGCCTGGCCGACGAACTCAGCGAGAAGATCGCGGCGGGGGAAGTGATCGATCGCCCGGTCTCGGTGGTGAAGGAACTCGTCGAGAATGCGATCGACGCGGGAAGCCACCGGATTGAGGTCGAACTTCGGGACGGCGGCCTCGCGGAGATTGATGTACGCGACGACGGATGCGGCATGCCGGTGGCCGACCTGCGGCTGTGCGGCCAACGCCACGCAACGAGCAAGATTCGAAGCGTAGAGGACCTTGCGGCCTTGCGAACGCTCGGGTTCCGCGGTGAGGCCTTGGCCAGCGTGGCCGCAGTCGCCCACGTACGACTTGCGTCGTGTGCGGAAGGCGGCGCCGAGGCGTGGGCGATGAGACTTGGGCCCAGCGGAACGGAGGAGCCGACGCCGGACTCGCGTGGCCCGGGGACCACCGTAGAAGTGAGAGATCTCTTCTTCAACCTCCCGGCACGCGCTAAGTTCATGGGAACACCCCGGACAGAGGGGTTGCATGTGAGTCGCCTAGTTCAGAGATTCGCGCTCATGCTTCCGGAAGTCGGCTTCGTTCTCGTTCAGGACGGCCGCGAGGTCTTCGCCGCGCCTCCAGTCCGCACACTCCTCGAGCGCATCGGACAGGTCCACGGCAGCGACGTCGCGAGAGGGATGCTCCCGCTGGACGGCCGCCGCGGTGCCATTCGAGTGTCTGGATGCATTAGCCACCGTGACGTCAAGCGTGGGAACCGACGTGATCAGCTGTTCGTTGTCAACGGGCGTTCGGTGAGCGACCGCGGCCTGGGCTACGTTGTGGCCGGGGCGTACAGCGGCCTCCTCCGTCCGGGCAGCTTCCCGATAGTGATTCTCGTCTTGGACGTGCCGCCGGACCAGGTGGACGTGAACGTGCACCCGAGGAAGGAGGAGGTCCGGTTCGCCAACTCTCGGGAGGTGCAGGATGCGGTTGCCGCGGCGCTTCACCAGGCTCTCTCGTCGCTCGGGATGATGGGCCGGATCGCGCTCGGTGCAGATGGGGCGCACGGTGAGGCACAACCCGCCCGCGCGGCACCCTGGGCGGCAGAGGGCGACGGCGCGTCCGCGCGACCGCTCCCTCTCGACCTTTCCGTGCCGGGCCCGATGCCTCAGGCGGTGCACGAGCCGGGGAAAGTGAGCCTTGCATCCGAGCGCCGGGTGATCGGTCAACTGCACGATACGTATCTTCTGGTTGAGACGGCGACAGGCCTAGAGATTGTCGACCAGCACATCGCGCACGAGCGGATCCTCTACGAGCGGTTGCGACGCGAGCTTGCCGACGCGGGTGTCATCCGACAGCTCTTCCTCCTACCGGCTCGAGTGGAGCTGCCGTTCGAGGCGGCCGAAGCCCTCAGCCAGGGCCTGGACACGCTCGAACGGGTCGGCGTCGTTCTGGAGGAGTTTGGCGGCGGGACATTCCTCTTGCGCGAGTATCCCCAGATCCTGGCGGACGAGCAGGCGCCGCGGGGCTTCCAGTCTGTGGTCGAAGCGCTCATCGATGTCCTACGCGAAGAAGCAGACGTCGGGGAAGCCTTGTTCGACGGGATCTTGACCGAACTCGCATGTGGGGCGGCGATCAAGGCAGGAGACCGGATCCCGTTGCTCGAGGCGCAAGCGTTGGTCGACCAACTCATGCGGCAAGAGAACCCGTACAGCTGCCCGCACGGGCGACCCATCGTATTCTCGATCGATCGGGAGGAGCTCGACCGCAGGTTCGGTCGTCGCTAGGCGGGAACGAGAACGCGGAGCGCCTTCGGCACCACGCCGACTTCGAACGCGGCGCGCGGAAGCTCGTACGGCTCGCCGTCCATGTGGGCAATGAGCTTGGCGTCGGACGAGACCCTGATCCGTGGGACCTGGACATACCGCACTTGCGGCAGCTTCAGGTGCTTCCCCGCTCGCGCCTGAGGCAGCCGAAGGAGACGCTCCATCCGCGGGAAGTCCCCAATGGCTGCCACGTCAATGAGGCCATCGTCGACGCTCGCCCGCGGCGCAAGCATGAACCCGCCGCCACAGTACTTCCCGTTCGCCACACCGAGGGAGAGGCAGCGCAGGTCTTCGGAGATTCCCTGGCCTTCGAGATGAACGGGGAACGCGCCGAACCGGAAGACCTCTTTCACGGCCGCATAGATGTACGCGGGCGCGCCGCGCAGTCGCTCCATGCCGAGGACGTCGCGCGCGACCTGCGCGTCGATGCCAATTCCCAGTCCATTGACGAAGAAGCGGTCCTCACCGACGCGTCCCACATCGATCATCCGCTCGCCCGCCTCGGACAGCATCTTCAGCGCTTCCAGCGGATCCGATGGGATGCCGAGCGTGCGCACGAAGTCGTTGCCTGTACCTGCAGGGATCACGCCGAGAGCGGCTGGAGAGCCGAGGACTCCGTTCGCTACTTCGTTGACGGTCCCGTCTCCGCCCATGGCAACGATTCGAGTGAATCCCGCTTCGATGCCCATCTTGGCCACGTCAACCGCTTCCATCGGCTCGTTCGTGTAGTGGAGATCGAACGAGATGTGCCGCCGCTCGAGCGCGGCCTTGACCCGCGGAAAGACCGCTTTGCAGCGGCCTTGCCCGGCGATCAGGTTGACGATGAGGAAGTACCTTTCGCCATTCATGCCGCTGATCCTACGGAGGCGGGGTTCATCCTGTCAAGATTGCATCGAGAGATTCCCGATGAGCCGCGGCCGAGCGCATCGTATGACGACAAACGAGCCGCGGCCGAACCCGTCGATCGGCGCCTCGACCGTCTCGGGCATTGGAAAGTTCCTCAGGGTCTGGACTGTGCGCAGGACTTCGAACCCCGCGTGGCGCAGGTGACCGAGCAGTTCGGGCGTGGAGAGGAGCCTTGCCTCGCGCAGGAAGGCGTCTGGAGGGTCTTCCGTCACCCGGCGGCCGAGAGGGCGCTCCCGCGGCAGGAAGCCAACGACCAGGAGGCCGCCCGGCACGAGGATACGGCGCGCCTCGGCGAGAGCGCGGCCGATGTCGGCGACGAAGCAGAGAGTGGTGATGAAGAAGACGGCGTCCGCGCTCTCGTTCCCCAGAGGCAGGCATTCGGCCGTTCCGGGAAAGACGCGGATGCCACGGCTCCGTGCGAAGGCGGCCATCGCTTCGGCGGGCTCGACCCCGACGGGGATTCCAAGGCGCGAAGCGAAGCGGCCCGTGCCTACGCCGATCTCCGCCCACCGTCCGGTCGGGCCGTACGCTTCGGGAAAGGCGAGCAACAACGCCTGGACTTCAGATTCGAACAGCACGGGGTGCGCGTCGAACCAAGCATCGTACTCCGCCGCCGCTCGCTCAAAGGCGCTCGGCCCCGTCATGGGCTTCGTCCTTCGAGTCGCGAGAGCAGGCGGTCGCGCACAGCGAGGAACGACCGGCTGAGTCGTTCCTTCCGCTCGCCCGGCGTGAGAGCGATGGCCTCCTCACCGAGGACTACGGCCGGTCGCTCCGACAAGATCACGGCGCGCCGCGAAAGCACCACGGCCTCTTCCAGGTCGTGCGTCACGAAGAGGACGGCGCGGTGCAGGCGGCGGGTCAGTTCGTTGAGCCAATCCTGCAGTCTGTGTCGAGTCAGCGTGTCGAGCGCTCCGAACGGTTCGTCGAGGACGAGGATGCGACTCCCTGCCAGCACGGCCCGCAGGAGCGCGGCGCGTTGCTTCATCCCGCCCGAGATCTCGTGCGGGTAGGCGCCGGCAAATCCCTCGAGGCCGAACTCGGGCAGCATCTCGCGGACAACCCGGCGCCGCTCGGGCGCAGACGTCCCCCGTATCTGAAGCGGGAGTTCGGCGTTGGCCATGACCGTCTTCCAGGGGAGGAGCACCGCGTCCTGAGGCAAGTAGCCGGCGAGGTGAAGAGAGCCTATTAGACTCCCCGCCTCGTACGACTCAAGCCCGAGCAAGATTCGCAGAAGGGTCGTCTTGCCGCATCCCGACGGTCCGAGGAGCCCCACGATCTCCTCGTCCGCGACGGAGAGACTCACGTCGCGCAATACGGGGAGCTCGCCGAAGCTCTTGGCAAGATGACTCGCAGCGATGAGGTTCACGGCGTTGCCGCCTCGGGGAGAAAGGCATTCGTGAACGCGGCATCGGAGTCGATCGCGCGTCGAATCAGGGCGTGTGCGAGGGCCCAGACGGCGAACCGGCGCCACACCTCGGGATCCTGCCGCCCCCAGAGAGCGAGGCTCGTCTCGCTTTGCGTTGCCAGCCAGCGTTGCGAGGCGATGACGAGATCGCGGTCGAGTTCCGGGGCCTGAGCGAGCAGGAATCCGGACGCCGCGTCGGGCGAGGCTGCAACGTAGGCGTAGCCTCGAGCCAGCGCCCGAAGAAAGCGGCGGACGACGTCCGGTTTCTCCGACAGCGTTGCTTCGCTTGCCACGACCACCGGAGTGTAGTAGTCAAGGACTGGGTCGAGGTTCGCGAGAGGAAGGTACGTCACGTCGAGACCCAAGAGCTGTGCGTGGATTCCTTCCCATCCGTAATAGATCCAGAAGAAATCAGCGAGTCCCGCCTGCGCGGCGGTCGCGAAGTCCAGCGTGCCCAAATTGACCAGCTGGACGGTCGACGGGTCAGCTCCCGCATCGGTCATCACCGTGTCGACCATCACGGCCTCAAGGTCGCTTCCCCAGCCTCCATACCGGCGACCGGCAAAATCGGCGGGAGAGAGGATCCCGGTCGACGACAACGCCGCGAATCCTGATGTGTTGTGGGGGTACAGAGTGGCGATGGAGACCACGGGTGTGCCCTCGGCGCGTGCCATTGTGACGTATTCCTGACTCGAGACGCCGAAGTCGGCGCGGCCGCTTGCCACAAGCTGCAAGGAAACGACCGGGCTCGGCTCGAGGACGTTCACCTCTAGACCCTCTTCCGCAAAATAGCCGAGAGCTTCCGCCGCGAAGATGCCGGTGTGATTCGTGTTCGGCGTCCAATCGAGCGCGACGCTGACTTCAAGTCCGTATGCGCTCCACGCCGCGAGCAAGAGGATGCCCCCAACCAGAGTCACGTTACGCACGCAGTCTCCTTTGAACCCATGGGGTCAACCAGAAGCCGACCCCATCGACGACCAAGAAGAGCCCCAGGCTCATGAGCATGACGAGCAGGATGGCGGCGAACAGCCGATCCGTCCGAAACGATTGGAGCGCACGAGTCATGTAGACCCCGAGCCCGCGCGACCCTCCCAGCCACTCGCCGATGACGGCACCCAGTACGCTGTACGTCCCGCCCACCCGCAGTCCGGCAAGGATGCCGGGGAGTGTCGCAGGCACGACGACGTGACGGTAGATGTCGCGCCTCCTCGCTCCCAGGGTATGCAGGAGTTCGAGGTACAGCGGATCCACGGTGCGGAATCCCTCGTAGGCGTTCACCGTGACCGGAAAGAAGCAGACGAAGGCGACGATGAGCACCTTGGCCGACGGTCCGAGGCCGAACCAGATGAGGACGAGCGGCGCCACCGCCATGAGCGGAACGGCCTGCGAGAGCACGAGCGACGGATAGAGGAGTCCGCGCGAAACGCGGGATGCGTTCATGACCACGGCGACTGCAAGCCCGAAGGCGAACGCGATCGCCAGCCCGAGCACGGACTCCCATGCCGTTGCCGCGAGATGAGGTCCGAGGATGCGCGCGTCCGCGGCCAGCGCTTCGACGGTGGCCAGCGGCGACGGCACAAGGTAGAGCGGGACCTTCA
The DNA here is from genome assembly GCA_903839615.1 of uncultured bacterium. Taxonomy (GTDB): domain Bacteria; phylum Bipolaricaulota; class Bipolaricaulia; order UBA7950; family UBA9294; genus CAIOGO01. Next base: position 3,056 of record CAIMCX010000086.1, on the reverse strand, counting down.
AGAGAATGCAGGCGAGCTGCCAGAGAGCAACGACACCGACGACTCCGGCCACGCTCCAGCCCCAAGGTACTCGCTGCGGGACCTTGCGCCTCACGATGCAACCTCCGCGCGCTCGTGGATGACGAGGAGCGTTCCGTCTAGCGCGTCCACGATCACCGGCAGCTCGGTCACGACGTTCGACACTCCACGGGACGCTGCGCGCTGGAGCACCTCGTCGCGAAGCGCGTACAGGAGACCGTTCGTTGTGACGCGGGCCGACTCCGAGATCGGCACGAGGGAAACGGAGTCACCGATCGCGGCCCCTGTCACGTCATGGCGGCCGTCGATGAGCACGACCGACCGGAGCCTGTCGGCAAGCTCAATCGGGATTCTCTCTCTCAGTCCGCGTTCGAGGAGATGGACGTTCGTCAGCGTCTGATCGAGTCGCCCTCCCAAAGCACCGAGGACAACAATCTTCTCAGGTCTGCGGGCCAGCGCCTCATCCAACGCAAGTTCGAGGTCCGACCAGTCCTTTGCTGCGGGGTAGCGCCGCACGGCGACCGGCGAGGCAAGAAGAGCTTGCTCCGACGCCCTGCTCAGGGAGTCGAGATCTCCGACGACGAGGTCGACTCGAGCGCCCGAGGACAGAGCCTTCGCATAGCCGCCGTCCACAGCGATGACGAACCCCGCTTCAAACGACCGTCGACGTGCGTCGGCGTCGTCGGCCCAGACTCCATTCGCCAAGATGAGGACGATGTCCACCGCGGCTCCTCGCGGGAGCTTGAGGTAGGAGATGGTGCAGATAGGCGGTGTGCCCGCTCCGGTTTCCCTGCGCTGGCATTACCCAGATCAGGTTCTAAGGGTCGAGGGACTCCCTCCTCTCAGCCCAGTCTCCTGAGCTCCCCAACGTGTTCACTATACCGGAAGGGAGGGCGAGCGCAAGAACCCCGCCCTCCTCACGGGAATGCGAACCCTCAGGATGGAGCGAACTGCGTCTTCGTCGTCATGCTGGAGACCGTGAGCGCAATGAGCTTGGCCGTATTCTCGACGTCGTCGAGATGGACGAGCTCGCAGGGGGAGTGCATGTAGCGGTTAGGAATCGACAGGATGGCCGTTGGCACTCCGCTGCGCACGAGTTGGATTGGGTTGCCGTCCGTGCCCGTGCCGCGCGGGTAGGGTTCGACTTGGAAGGCGATCTTGTTCTTTTCGGCCGTCTCGACGAAACGACGATACAGCTGCGGGTTGGCGTTGGGGCCGCGAGTGATGATCGGGCCGCCGCGCATGGTGACTTCCCCCCACTTCTTCTTGGCCTCGTCCATGCCGGGGTAATCAGTGCAGAAGCCGACGTCGACCGCAATCCCAACATGCGGATCGATTCCGAAGCCGCTCGTCTGCGCGCCGCGAGACCCGATCTCTTCCTGGACCGTGGCGACGGCGTAGATGCCGAGCTTCGTCTTCTTCTCCTTCAGCAAGCGTAGCGCTTCGAGCGCGACAAACGCGCCGATTCGGTCGTCGATGCCGCGTCCGACGAGCAGGCCGTCGCGCAGTTCGGCGACTCCGTAGTCGAGTACGGCGGGATCGCCGAGAGACACGAGCTTGAGCGCAGCGGCCTTGTTCGCCGCGCCGATGTCGATCCAGAGATCCTCGAACTTCGGCAGGGCCTTGCGGTCCTCTTCCTTCATGAGGTGGATCGGCTTCCGCCCGATGACGCCGAGGATCTGGCCCTTCGCGGTTCGAATGCGCACGCGCTGCCCGGGGAGGATGGCCATGTCCCAACCGCCGAGGCCGGTGAACGAGAGGTAGCCGTCGCTGTCCACGTACGTGATCATGAGACCGATCTCGTCGAGGTGGCCGGCGATCATGACGCGGAACGACGCGTCCTCGTTGAGGACGGCGATGGTGTTTCCGTGCACGTCGGTCCACGCGCGATCGGCAAACTGAGCCGCCTCCTCGCGCCAAACCCGCCCTGCCTCCTCTTCGTAGCCCGTCGGGCACATCGTGCTCATGAACCGATTGAGAAAGTCAACGCGTTTCTTCTGCATCGTCCCTCCAGAAACCCAAGTGTACGGGCCGACGCGCCGAACGCCTACCCCGGCATTAGATATCGAAGCGTGTCTTCACTATACTGAACGCCGTGGATGACCTTGGGGCACAACTGCGACGAGCTCGGCGGGAGCGGGGTTGGACGCTCGAGACGCTGTCTACCCAATCCGGACTATCGACAGGCTTTCTGTCGCAGGTGGAGCGCGGCCAATCGACCTTGTCCATCGTTTCGCTCTCGGCGATCTGTCGCGCGCTCGACATTCCCATGGAACGGCTGTTCACGAGCAGCGCGCCCCTCGATGAGGGTGTCGCCCGCGTCACCGAGGGCGCGGCGCAGCTCCGAATCCAAATCGGCGACTCGTCGGTGTCGTACCGCTACCTGACTCCGCAGCTTCCGCGGGCGCCGATCGAGGAACTCCTGATCGCGGAATTCCCGCCGGAGGAACGTCAAGGCGCGACCGCCCACGACGGGGAGGAACTCGGCTTCGTCCTCCAGGGCTCGCTCCGGCTCTGGGTCGGCGACGAGGAGTACCGACTCACGGCCGGTGACAGCTACCGGATCGGATCGCGTGAACGGCACGAGTACCAGGCAGGCGGGTTGGGCGCACGCATTCTCATGGCGGTCACCCAGCGCTTCGTGGAGCCTGCATCACAGCTTCGCCGGCGAGCCGTCGCGGCCGCCAAGAAGTCCGCTCCACCCGCGAAGGCGAAAGGAAGGGGCACGCGCCGCCATGGCTCGAATTGAGGATCACCCTATCGTACGGAGAGTCTGGGGAGAGCCGTTTACGTTCACGTTCGCCGGAGCGCCGGTCACGGCGTATGCCGGGGACATGATCTCCACGGCGCTGTTTGCGGCAGGTGTCCGTGTGTTTGGGCGCCATCCGAAGGACGGAGCGGCCCAGGGCATCTTCTGTGCGAACGGCCAGTGCGCTCAGTGCCTCGTCATCGCCAATGGGCACCCGGTCAAGGCGTGCATGACGCCGGCGCGGCCGGGGATGAAGGTCGAGCCGGTGGATGGACTCCCGACTCTGCCG
>CAIMCX010000085.1 GCA_903839615.1 uncultured bacterium | reverse complement strand
GTCCACGAGCCCACGTTGCCGAATCCCTGAACGAAGTACGTCGCCTTGGACAGGTCAAAGCGATGGTCCTTTGCCCACTGCTCGATGCAGTACGTCACGCCCTGGCCCGTCGCCTTGTCGCGGCCGAGGCTGCCGCCGGCCTCGATCGGCTTGCCGGTCACGACATGAACGCAGCGGTTCCGCTCCTCCGGGGCCATCATCGACAGGTACGTGTCGAGGATCCAAGCCATCGTCTGCGCGTTCGTGTTCACGTCGGGAGCCGGGATGTCGTACTCCGGCCCGATGTTGCTTCCAAGAGCGAAGGCGAACCGGCGAGTCATGCGCTCCAGTTCGCTGCGCGAGTACTTGGACGGATCGCACTGGATGCCGCCCTTCGCTCCGCCGAACGGAATGTCGGCGATGGCGGACTTCCACGTCATCCACGTCGCCAGCGCGCGCACCTCGTCGATGTCGACCGCCGGGTGGTAACGAAGGCCGCCCTTGAATGGCCCCAGCACGTTGTTGTGCTGCACCCGGTATCCCGTGAACATCTCGATCCGGCCGTCGTCCATCTTCACCGGGAAATGGACGACGATCTCGTTGGTCGTCGTCGCCAAGATCTTGCGGATGGAGGGATCCAGCCGCATGAGGTCGGCGGCCTTGTCAAACTGCGTCGCCACATTGTCGTACACCGTTCGCACGCGGGACTGATCCGATGCTGTCATGTTGTTGTCCTTTCCCGAGTCGCGGGGCTGCTTTGTAGCACAATAGGCCGCGTCGCACCAGGTGGGCTTCTCCTGACGACGCACACTCTCTGGGAGGCCGTGCCCCACACCAGACAAGTGAAAGGGGGCCGCGTTGTCGCGGCCCCCATCGCCCTTCAGGAATGGCTGCCTCTTAGACCCAACCTCGCAACTTCATGGCCTCCGCGACGCGCGCGATCGAAACCATGTAGGCTCCGATGCGGTTGTCGACGTTGTGCTTCTTGGCCATCTCATGCACGTCGTGGAACGCGCGGACCATCTTCTCTTCGAGCCGGCTGTAGACTTCGTCGATCGTCCAGTAGTAGCCGCCGATGTTCTGAACCCACTCGAAGTAGGAGACCGTCACACCACCGGAGTTGCAGAGGAAGTCCGGAATGACGTACTTCCCGTTCTTGTACAGGATCGCATCCGCTTCCGGCGTCGTCGGGCCGTTGGCTGCCTCGGCGATGATCTTCGCCTTGACCTTGGCCGCGTTCTTGTCGGTGATCACGTTCTCGATCGCCGCAGGAATCAGGATATCGACGTCGAGCTCAAGGATCTCCTCGTTCGTGATGGCCTTGAGGCCCTTGTAGCCGCTGACCGAGCCGGTCTTCTGCTTGTGCTCGTTCGCGGCGTCCGGGTCGATCCCGTTTGGGTCGTAGACGCCGGCACGGGAGTCGGTCACGGCGACGATCTTGCTGCCGGCCAATTCCTTCATCAGCTTGGCCGCGTAGTACCCGGCGTTTCCGTATCCCTGGACGGCCACCGTCGCGCCCTTGAGGTTGATCTTGAGTTCTTTCGCCGCTTCGACGATGCAATGAACGGTGCCGCGGGCCGTCGCGTCACCGCGGCCGAGCGATCCGCCCAACGCAAGGGGCTTTCCGGTGATGACGCCCGGTGTATTGACGCCGACGATCGTCGAGTACTCGTCCATCATCCACGCCATGATTTGCGGCGTGGTGTAGACGTCGGGCGCCGGGATGTCCCGCTCGGGGCCGATGAACCGCCCGATGGCCCGGATGAATCCGCGCGAGATGCGCTCCAGCTCGGTAGCGGAGAGTTCCTTCGGGTTGCAGATGACGCCGCCCTTGCCTCCTCCGTACGGGATGTCCACGACGGCGCACTTCCACGTCATCCACGCCGCGAGAGCCTTCACTGTGTCAATGGTTTCGTCCGGGTGGAAGCGAATGCCGCCCTTCGTCGGCCCTCGTGCGTCGTTGTACTGAACACGGAACCCCGTGAAGGTCTTCACCGTGCCGTTATCCATGTGCACGGGAAAGTGGACCTGCAGGATTCGCATCGGCTCACGCAGCATTGCGTGGACCTGCGGATCCAGGCCGAGTTTCTTGGCCGCCATGTCGAGCTGCCGCTGAGAGATCTCAAACGGGTTCAACGTGGGGGAATTCGCCATGTGACAGACCTCCTGCTTTCTCTCTCCGATGTGTCATTCGACAGAGGCGCACTCGCCTTCCGGAGCGAACGGTGCGGTGATTATACAGAGGCCGTCGCACATCGCAAGAATGCGAGACGAGGCGATTCTCACATTTTGAGACGAACGAGCACCGCCATGATCAGTCGACGCAGCTCGGCTCCTTTGCGCCGCGTCGTCTCCATGACTTCGTCGTGGGTCAGTGCTGCGTTCGGGTCCACTCCCGCGGCGAGATTGGTGGCAATAGAGATCCCAAGAACCTCCATTCCCGCGTGCGCTGCAGCGATGACTTCGGGCGCGGTCGACATCCCGACCAGGTCGGCGCCCATCGCGCGGAAGGCACGAATCTCGGCCGGAGTCTCATACGACGGGCCGAGGGTCGCCACGTACACGCCTTCCTTCAGCTCTACCTTCTCCGCCGCAGCTGCCTCGCGAGCGATGGCTCGCAGCCGCGGCGTGTAGGCCGCCGACATGTCCGGGAAGCGCGGGCCGAGCTCTTCCAAGTTCGGGCCACGAAGCGGGTTCGCGCCGAGCATGTTGATGTGATCCGTGAGAAGAACGAGATCGCCGGCGCGGAGATCGGGACGAATGGCTCCCGACGCGTTCGTCACGATGAGCGTCTTGACTCCGAGCCTTGCGTAGAGGCGCGTCGCGAAGACCACGTCGTCCATCGACCCGCCCTCGTAGTAGTGCGTGCGCCCTCGCTGAAGAAGAATAGGCATGCGCCCGATTCGCCCTATCCAGAGCTCGCCCGCGTGCCCAGGCACCGTGGGGGTGGGGAACCCTGGGATCTCCGAGCAAGGAATCCGCATCCCCCCATCGGGGACTCCGAAGGCGTCGGAAAGCCCCGACCCAAGCATGATGGCGACTACCGGGGTCTCCGCGAGCCGCGCGCGAACGGCCTCCGTTGCCACAGTCAGTCTCTCCCATCGTTCGTCACGCATCGTTCCTCCTCTAGGC
>CAIMCX010000084.1 GCA_903839615.1 uncultured bacterium | reverse complement strand
GTTCCCCTGTCCCCACGTGCGGAGCAGAGCCGACGCCGCAAGGATCAGCACGAACGAGAGGGAGGCCGCGAATCGCGGGCTGAAGCGGTCGTTCAGCCAGCCGACCAGAGGCCGTCCGATCCCGTTGAAGATGGCGAAGAACGACACGGCAAGCGTGGCCGCCTGGCCGCTGAGTCCGGCCACGTCGAGCCCGAAATCCTTGGAGAAGCCGATGGCCATGAGTCCGGCCAGCGACCCAATGGTGAAAGTGGCCCAAAGGGCATAGAAACTCCCGCGCCGGATCATCTGGGAACGGTCGAGATCAGCCACAGCTCTCGCACGCTGCGCCGCGGTCGGCGCCCAGCCGGCGGGCCGCCATCCCTCCGCCGGGAACCGGAACGGGAGAGACAGAAGGAGAAGCAGGAACAGAAAGGCGACTCCGAGCCAGGTGAAGGCAGGCAGGACGCCTGCGCGATCAATCAATGCGGTGATGATGGGCGCCGTGATGAGCGCGGACACCCCGAATCCGAGGACAGTCAGGCCCACCGCGAGCCCGCGCCGATCGGGAAACCAGCGGCTGGCTGTGGCGATTGGACAGCCGTAGAGGATTCCCACCCCGGCGCCCGCGATGCCGCCGTAGAAAAGCGTCAGGGCGAGGATGTTTGGCGCGAATCCCGCAAGAATCCAGCCGGCACCCACGAGGACCCCGCCGAGGAGGCTCGTTTTCCGCGGGCCCCAGCGCGTGATAAGGGGGCCGCCCACGGCCATGGCCACGGCGAACATCGCGAGAAAGATCATGAACGGGAATCCGCTCTGGGTCGTCGTGATGCCCCACTCGGCAATCAGGGGCTTCTTGAACACGCTGAACGCGTAGACCGCGCCAAGGCAGACGTTGATCACGAGGCCCAGGACGACGAATCCCCAACGTCCCGCTTCGGGCTTCAGGCCGAACACTCGCTCGCTTGTCATGTCCCTCTCCTCGCCCCGGCGTTGGTTCGGGGGACCACTACCGTGGAGTTGCGCCGCCAAGTTCCTCGAGAGCCTTTCGGATCTCGTCTACGCTCGCTCCATCCTCGATCGTCGAGAGATCCCCCATGGCCTTGTCCTCGCAAAGCGCACGCAGCACGCGGCGCATGACCTTGCCGGACCGCGTCTTCGGAAGCCGCGGCACCACGCGCAGAACTTTCGGCGTCGCGATCGGTCCGATGTCGTCGCGGATGCGCTGGATGATCTCCTGCAGAAGAGCTTCGGATTCCGCCACGCCCTTCTTCAGGACGACGAAGGCAGCAATCGCTTGGCCCTTGATCTCGTCGTCGATTCCGATCGCGGACGCTTCCGCGACCTGCGGATGGCCAGAGATGACCTCCTCCACTTCGCGTGTCCCCATACGGTGGCCCGCCACGTTGATGACCTCGTCTGCCCGCCCAAGGAGCCAGAAATAGCCGTCCTTGTCCTTGATGGCGTAGTCGCCGGAGAAGTAGAACGACCTCCCGTAGCGTTCGAACATGCGCCAGTAGCTCGACACGTATCGCTCATCATCGCCCCAGAGCGTCTGCAACGCGCCTGGGGGAAGCGGCGGATGTGCCACCAGGAACCCGCGGTCGCCTGCCGGAGTCTCCGATCCGTCTTCGTTCACGACGTCGAGACGCCAGCCGATGGCCTCGCGCGTCGGCGAGCCCGGCTTGGTCTCAAGGGGGATGAGCCCCATATGGTTCGTAATCATGGGCCAGCCGCTCTCGGTCTGCCAGTAATGGTCCACTATCGGCTTCTTGAGGGTCTCGTTCGCCCAGCGATATGTCGGCTCGTCCAGCGGCTCGCCGGCGAGGAAGAGGTACCGGAGAGATGCGAGGCTGTGTGACTGGATCCACTCCGTTGGGAACTTCCTAAGCATCCGCATTGCGGTGGGCGCAGAGAACATCACGGTCACCTTATGCTTGTCGACGACGTCCCACCAAACCCCGGGATTCGGGTTGTCGGGCGTGCCCTCGTAGACCACGGTCGGGATGCCCGCGAGCAGGGGGCCGTAGATGATGTAGCTGTGCCCCACAACCCAGCCGATGTCCGACGTGGACCAGTAGACGTCGTCCTGGCCGCACCCGTAGATGTAGTCCATCGAAGAGTGCAGGGCGACCATGTACCCGCCAGTATCGCGGACGACGCCCTTCGGCTTCCCGGTCGTGCCCGACGTATACAGGATGTAGCTTGGATGCGTGGACTCGAGCGGCTCTGCCGGCACCGAGGCGCCGGCGACGGCCGCCATCTCATCGCTCCAGCGTACGTCACGGCCCACGACGGGGGTCCATGGCGCGATGCCGCGGTCGAGCACGATGACTCGGCGCACGCGCGTCGACGCTGCCTGGACTGCGTGGTCGACGATCGCCTTGAGGTCGATCGCCTTTCCCTTGCGTTGGCTCCCGTCGGCACACACGATGACCTCTGATTGCGAGTCCTCGATCCGGTGGGCGAGCGACTCGCCGGAGAAGCCAGCAAACACGATGGAATGCACGGCTCCGATGCGCGCGCAGGCCAGCGTTGCGACAAGAGCCTCAGGAACCATCGGCAGGTAGATCAGCACGCGGTCGCCCTTCGACACCGTCTGGCGACGCAGGACGGCTGCGAACTCCTGCACGGCGCGTAGGAGCTCCCCGAAGGTCATCGTCCGGCTCTCGCCCGTTTCCGGGCTCTCCCAGATGATGGCCGGATGGGATCCGCGCCCCGCGAGGACGTGGCGATCCACCGCGTTGTAGCAGAGGTTCGTCTGCCCCCCTGGAAACCACCGGAAGAATGGGCTCTTTGAATCATCGAGCACGCGATCCCACTTCCGGAACCAGTGAAGGCGTTCGGCCTCGTGCCCCCAGAATTCCTCCGGCGCGCCGACGGATCGTCCATGGGTCGCGTCGTAGTCCTGCCGCGCGTCGGCACTCTCAGCGATCCTCGTCTGTGCATTCTTCTTTCCCATTTGTTCTCCCTCTCTCCGCCCCTCGCGATTGCGACTTCTCCCCCGATCGACGGAAGTCACTCTACACCGGCGGGGAGTCACGTGGCGTGCCAATACGTAACGAGGGAGACTTCCCGATCTTGGTCTAGAAACCCGCCGGCCGGTTGCATGTCGACTCCTGATCTGGCAGGACGAGGTGCGGTTGTCCAGGAGGTCGAAGGATGCGTACCATCGAGCTGCGTCTGGTGAGTCCAAGCTCTCCGGGGGGCTGACCGCGTGGTCTCCAGGAATCCTGCTTTGTTGATGCCAAACTGGAGGGAGATGAAGGGGTCCAACGGGACGAGGGAGTCGCTCTTGCTCGCAGCCCAGACGCTATTCAGTCAACGTGGCTATCCCACCGCCTCCGTGTCGGAGATCTGTCGGCAGGCCGGGCTTGCCAATGGCACGTTCTACTGCCACTTCGAGAACAAGGAGGAGATCTTCACCGCCCTCGTGGAGCGTCTCAAGCGGGTCCTGCACGCGCGAGTCGAGCGGGCGGCCACAGAGGAGCGCGACCCCAGCAAGGCGATTCTCCGCGCCTACCGAAGCGTTCTTGCCTACGCGGAAGAGGAGCCCGACCTCTGCCGTGTCGGGCGAAGCGCCGAGATCCTGAGAATGGGAATTGAGCGGTTGTTCCGGATGGATGAGGCGGACGTCTTGAGCGAGATTCTCGTCGCCGGCATCCGCGCTGGGAGACTCCGGCCGGTCGACCCGCCGACGGCGGCCCAAGCCCTTCTCGGGATCATCGAGTTCGCCATGCTGCGGTACGTGTTCTGGGAGCCGGGAGCTCTCACGACCGACGTTCTTCAGGCGCTTGACGACTTCATCCTGCACGGCTTCGACTCCGGCAAGCCGGTAGCTCCGGTCGCGGATGCGGCAAAGGATCGCCGCGCTGCAGGCCGCATAGTGCAGGATTCTCCCGAGAGCGGGGGAAAGGTCACGCGGCGGGCGCTGCTGGCCCAAGCGGAGCGCCTGTTTGGAGAGGCGGGCTTCTTCGCGACATCGATCTCCGCGATCACGTCGGCGGCCGGAGTCGCACAGGGGACATTCTACGTCCACTTCCCGAGCAAGGTTGCTGTCTTCGTCGAACTTGTGCGTGACGTCAATAGCCAGCTAGTCGCCTCCCAGCGCAAGGCCATCGCGGGGCTCGAAGACAGGAGGCAGATCGAGCGCGCCGGCTTCCGCGCCTTCTTTGGCTTCATTGGTGGTCGCCCGCTGGCCTTCAGGGTTCTACGCGAGGCCGAGCTCGTCAATCCTGAGATCGGACGCTGGTACTACGAGAGACTCGCGAAGGGCTACGTCCGCGGCTTGGGCGACGGAATCGCGCGGGGCGAGTTGCGCGAGCTCGCCCCCGAGCCACTGGCCTATGCGCTCCTTGGGATCGGTCATGCAGTGGCCTTGGCGGCCCAAGCAGGCGGAGAGAGGGCCTACGTGCCGGAGGACAGAGTGGCGAGTCTTCTCGACGCGCTCGAACGCGGCATCGTTTCCCCAGCCGACTAACCGCCACCTTCGCTTTTCGTGCGCGTTCGGCACGGCGCGGGGTCCGGAGAGACGAACCTTCTCGCGACTTCGCCGCGATCCGCCTCCTTCACGATTGACGCACGCTTGATCCCATGCTATCGTGAGACCTGAGTCAGGGCTCACGAGTCCTATCTGCTGGCTCTGCCACAGGCGTGTCGATTCGGAGGGGTCACGAGGGAGGCAGCATGGGGAACGTTGCGGTTGTTGGCGTCGGGCAGAGCCACTTCGGCATCCGCTCGGACGCGTCTCTGCGGGAATTGGCGTTCGAGGCCGTGAAAGCGTGCCTCGAAGATGCCCACGTCCCCCTTGCCGATGTCCAATCGATGGTGGTCAGCGTCGCATCGGATGAGCTGAGCTGCGCGCTTCAGCCCTCGGCCCAAGTCGTCGACTACATCGGATTCCATCCCAGGCCAAGCTTTCGCGTGGAAGGCGCCTGCGCCTCGGGAAGCATGGCCGTCCGCACCGGGTGGATGAACATCGCCTCAGGACTCGCCGACCTCGTTCTTGTCGTCGGGGCGGAGAAGATGACCGAGGCTCCAACCGCACGAGCCACAGAAGTGCTCGGTCGCGCCGGTGACTTCCTGTGGGAGTATCCCTTCGGGATGACGTTTCCTGGGTACTACGCGCTGATTGCACAGGCGCACATGGCGAAATATGGGACGACGGAAGCGCAGCTCGCCGCGGTGGCCGTCAAGAATCACCACTACGGTGCGCTGAACCCGTACGCGCACATGCGCAAGGAGATCACGCTCGAGAAAGCCATGAACTCCTTCGTGGTCGCGGCGCCCCTCAAGCTCTACGACTGCTGCCTCATCTCCGACGGCGCGGCGGCGATCCTGCTCGCGTCCGAGAAGTTGGCGAAACGCATCTCCAAGAAGCCGATCTGGATTCGCGGCCTAGGACTCGGGACGGGAAGCCTCTCGCTGGCCCATCGCGAGGACTTGACCACCCTCGGCGCCACCGTCGAGGCGGCACGCCAGGCGTACGAGATGGCCGGCGTCGGTCCGAAGGACATCGACGTGGCCGTCGTCCATGACTGCTTCACCATCGCAGAGATCGTTGCGTACGAAGACCTAGGCTTCTGTCCGAAAGGCGAAGGCGGGCGCCTGGTCGAGGACCGCGAAACCTACATCGGCGGCACGATACCGGTGAACGTGGATGGCGGACTGAAGTCGAAGGGACACCCGATCGGGACCACTGGAGTCTCCATGGCTGTCGAGATCACGAAGCAACTCCGCGGCGAAGCCGATGAAGGGCGTCAGGTTCCGAAGGCCGAGGTCGGGCTCTCCCACAACGTCGGAGGCAACGGCCAGCACGCCGTAGTTCACGTCTTCTCCCAGGACAAGGAGTAGGGAATGGAATTCCGCAACTTCAGCCTCTTGGTCCGAGATACCAAGGTACACGGCTTTGCTGACGGGCTCGAACGCGGCGAGCTACTTGCGTCGAAATGCACGTCCTGCGGGAAGGTCCAGTACCCGCCGCAGAGCGACTGTCCCCACTGCTTCGGCACGGAGTTCGAGTGGGTGCCGGTGCACGGCGTCGGGAAGCTGGTCTCGTTCACGTCGGTCTTCGTCACGCCGGACCACTTCACCCCCGACCTGTCGAGGACCGCGCCCTTCTCGGCCTACGGATACCAGCCGGCGCCCGTAGGCATCGTCGAAATGGAGGACGGGCTCCGCGTGATGGGCTGGGTCCTCGGCCTCAAGGCGGACTCGCTACGGGTTGGGATGCGGCTCGCACCTCGCCCGGAAGTCCTGCCCGATGGCCGAGCCACCGTGGTCCTCGTGAAGGCGGAGGGCTGAGGCACGATGGAGAAGAGGATGAGAGAAGCACGGATTGCGGGAGTCGGCATGTACATCCCAGAGGAGCGCATTACTAACGCGGAGCTGGGAAGGATGATGGACTACGACGTGGAGTCCTACCTCGCCGAAAAGGGCATCGGAGTCCGTTTCCGCGCCAAGCCCGATGAGTCGTCGTCCGACATGGCGGTTCAGGCCACTCGCCAAGCTCTGGACCGAGCAGGCCTCACGCCGGACGACGTCGACCTGATCATCCTCGCGACGGACACGCCCGACTTCATCAGCCCCCCAACCTCGGCCATCATTCAGCACAAGCTGGGCGCACGGAACGCTGGCGCGTTCGACATCAACGCCGCGTGCACCGATGAGACGATCGCTCTCGCAATCGGCGCGCACTACATCGCCCTCGACCCGGCGATCAACCACGTCGTCGTCGTCGGAGCGTACGGAATGACGAAGTGGCTTGACTGGAGCCCCTACAGCCAATCCGCCTCCAAGGTGCTGGCGATGCTGTTCAGCGACGGAGCGGGAGCCGTGGTGCTCTCTCCGTCCGACAAGGCGGGATACCTCTCGAGCAAGATGCTGAGCGATGGGAGTTGCTGGGACACCTACGGCATCTATCTCGGAACGGGGCGTCCGCTCACGCCGGAGATGGTGGCGAAGAAGCAGCACTACCTCCGCTTCCACGAGAACGCCCATCGCGTGCCGGGGGACTTCAACGTGACGCGCTGGCCGACCCTCCTCCAGAAGACCACGGAAGCTGTGGGACTGAAGCCGTCTGACCTCGACTTGGTCCTCATGAACCAGGTCGAGTTGGGAACCGTGCGGGCGACGCTCGAGGCGCTGGGGCTCTCAATGGAGAAGACGCACTGGGTGGCCGACCGGTTCGGGTATGCAGGATCGGCCTCCGTGTTCATGGCGCTCTACGATGCCCTGGAGAAGG
>CAIMCX010000083.1 GCA_903839615.1 uncultured bacterium | reverse complement strand
CGGGAGTCGCGAACGTCGACCAACCCCTGCTCCACAATCCACAAGCAATCGGCCGCAGCGCCCAAGAGAAGCGCCGTGCGATACCACATCCCCGCCCGAGGGTACGGCCAGGTTGAGCACCGCTCTCGAGCGGACTTGATGGTCTCTTCGACGCGAACGAACATCTCGATAAGCACCTGGAGCTGCTCGGCGCCATCGACCTGCGCGGGTTCCTGAGGAATCTTCATGGAACCCACTCTGACGCGCGCAGGTTGAGTGCGTACTACCGCGATTGTTGAGCTAAGGTTAAGACCAACACACTGCTTTGTAGAGCCAGTGTGTGTATCGCAATGTCGAGGATCAACCTAAGAGGGGACGGCGCAGAATGGGAGCACCACTACCGCCCACGCCGAACATGCTCAGAACCCGGATTGACTGGTTTTGTGGCGGGGATCAGAAGGCAATCTCAAACGTCCACTGGGCGTACTCAGGCGGCCCGCCAGCGGCAATCGACGCCGTAGCCATCGGAAATCACCTGATGGGCCTGCTCACGGCGCAGGTCGCGCCGTTGCAGGACGTTGACACCGGAGCCAACACGGTGATCACTACCGATATGGCATCCCTCGCCGGCGCTGCGGGCACGTCCACAGCCGCACCCTACGGGGGATCTCGAGCTGGCGGAATCTTGCCCGCAAGCACGTGCGTGCTGATCAACAAAAAGATCGCCCGGAGGTACCGCGGCGGGAAGCCGCGCACGTATCTACCCGCGGGCACATCGACCGATCTCGTCTTCTCGAAGCTGTGGAACAGCGCGCTAACCGACGCCGTGCTCGCAGCTTGGGAAGAGATCGTGGCGGGAATGCTTGGATTCACATCAGGAACGTGCGTGGTCGGAGGCGAAGTCAGCATTAGCTACTTCGACGGATTCACGAACGTGCCTTACGGCATCCCCACGAAGTATCGACGGACGCCGATCGTTCGCGGCTCGATCGGAGCCCAGCCGATCATCCCTCCGGACCCGATCGTGAGCTATTCCGTCCGGGAGGTAGTCGCGTCGCAGCGCCGCCGCAACAAAGACGCCTAGTCTTCACAGTGTCCGGCGCGAGTCGGCCCGCGCCGGACACTCACAACAGAAGGGGAGTCCAAACATGGCAGCGCTCTACAGCCGCCAACTGCTTGCGGTTCACGCCGGAGCAGCGGGCACCATCACAGCGCCAGCGGGATCGATCATCGTTGTGCGGGACATCGCAGCTTTCAACCCGAACGCGATCCTTCCCGAGACAGCCGCACTCGTGCACCACCCGAGCGGAGCCACCGTCTACCAGGCGTCCAACCTCTTCAGCGCCAGCCCGACCAATGGCGGGTATGACCATCTGGAGTGCAGGATCGTCCTCAATCCGGGCGAGACGTTGACCACGAACAACGGCGGAGACATCGATATGTTCGTGAGCGGCTACGAACTCAGCGCGCCCTAAGCGACGGTCGCCGGCGACCGACGTCGGCACCGGTCGGCGTTCCATAGAAGACCCGGAACGCGCCGATTCCATCGGCGCATAGAGCACCCATTCGTCGCTACGCGCCATCTCGAGATCCTCGGCCGCCTTCCACGCGGCCTCTACGACGCTCAGCCCCGCTGAGCGATAGCGGGCGGCGGCCGCTTTGTAGGCGAGAGACTCGCGGGCCTCAGAGCGCATCTCGGCAGCGGAACGGGGGAGGAATCCCCTAGTCTGGCTAGAGCGATGCCCTCCCCAGCCCGCAGGTGCCGATTGGTCTGGCTTTGCTATGTAGCGAGCCAGCTTGAGCACGTACCGAGCACAATGCCGCTCGCTGGCTATCGGCGAGGCGTGCTGCGCTGGCAGGACGGCCGTATGTCTACGCCGCCAGACGCGAAACAGGACGCGCAGCAAGAGGTCGGCGGCACCACGCGCGACGCCGCGCACTAGCAGATTGACGTGAATCGCCCCGCGGCGTTGCCACTCGAGCGCGCAGAAATACTCGAAACCGGACCAATAGCGTCGAGCAACGCGGCGTAGCTGGCACAGGTCGCGTCGAAGCTGCTGGCGAGTGACGTGCTCGCGGCAAGTCAGGACGACATAGACCTCAGGTGGAGCCTCGTCGGCGGCTAACAGGACCATCTCTGCGGTCTCGCGCGCTCCAAGCTCGCGGCAATACGAACACCTGTTCGTAGCCTTGCATCGAGGATAGGCAACCTCGCCCGTCCGCAAGTTGAGTAGCAGCCATTCGTGAGCCTCAGAACGGCAGTCCCGAAGGGAATCTGAGGTCCGTACGTCGTCAATTCCCGTAAGGGAGTCAAGGCGTGAGACCGCCCAGCCCCGGCCGGGATCTCGAACCCAGCCGGGACTCTCCAGAGCGTCCTGCACGGCCACTAGCGGGAGTCGCGAACGTCGACCAACCCCTGCTCCACAATCCACAAGCAATCGGCCGCAGCGCCCAAGAGAAGCGCCGTGCGATACCACATCCCCGCCCGAGGGTACGGCCAGGTTGAGCACCGCTCTCGAGCGGACTTGATG
>CAIMCX010000082.1 GCA_903839615.1 uncultured bacterium | reverse complement strand
CAATCGGCGAACGGCGTACCGATCCGAATGGCGCTCCTCGCCTTGCTCCTGTCGTAGCCGACAGGCCGTCGCTAGCCCTTGCTCGCAGAGCCTGCTGCTCTCTTCTGCAGCCGCAGGACGAGTGCGTTCGACATCGCTGCGGCATCGACGACAACGGTTGCGCCGGGCTCGATCTCTCCCGCGACGATCTTCGACGCGAGGGGGTTCTCGACCAGGCGCTTGAGCGCGCGAGCGAGCGGCCGGGCGCCGTAGTGAGGATCGAACCCTTCCTTCGTCAGGATGCGCCTTGCCTCCGCCGTGACCGAGACCCGCACGTCCTGATCGGCGAGTCGATGGTTCAGATCGGCGATCTTGAGGTCGACGATCTTCTCGATCGCCTCTTCGGACAGCGGATGGAAGATGATCGTCTCGTCGATGCGGTTCAGGAACTCGGGACGGAACGTCCGTTTGAGCTGGGCTTCGATCTCCTGGCGGACGTGAGCTTCGCTCGCCTCCGTCTGGAAGAACTCGCTTCCGACGTTCGACGTCATGATCAGGATCGTGTGCCGGAAGTCGACCGTGCGCCCGTGGCCGTCGGTGAGACGCCCTTCATCGAGCAGTTGCAGGAGGATGTTCATCACCTGCGGATGAGCCTTTTCGAGCTCATCGAACAGGATGACTTGGTACGGCCGCCGCCGCACGGCCTCGGTGAGCTGGCCTCCTTCCTCATAGCCGATGTATCCCGGAGGCGATCCGATGAGGCGCGCCACGGCGTGCTGCTCCATGTACTCGGACATGTCGATCCGCAGGAGCGCTTGGTCGCTGCCGAACAGAAACGCGGCGAGCGCCTTCGCCAACTCGGTCTTCCCCACTCCGGTCGGTCCGAGGAAGAGGAACGTTCCGATCGGACGGCGCGGGTCGGACAGGCCGGCGCGCGAATGGCGGACCGCCTCGGCCACGGCTCGCACGCCCTCTTCTTGGTCGACGAGGCGCGCGTGAAGCGCGTCCTCCATCGAGGTGAGACGCGATCGCTCTTCTTCCAACATGCGCTCGGCCGGGATGCCCGTCCACTGCGAGACGAGAGCGGCAATGTCGCTCTCGTTCACCGTGTCTCCGGTGCCGTTCACGCGGATGCGGCTGGCGGCCTCGTCGACGAGATCGATCGCCTTGTCGGGCAGGAACCGCTCGGCGATGTAGCGCCCGGACAGGGCGACGGCGGCGTGAATCGCTGCATCGGTGATCTTGACCTGGTGGTGTTTCTCGAGCGTCTCGCGAAGTCCTTCCAGGATTTGGATCGTCTCTTCGGCGCTCGGCTCGGGGACGAAGACCTTCTGGAACCGGCGCTCGAACGCGGAGTCCTTCTCAATGTGCTCGCGATACTCGTCGAGCGTCGTCGCTCCGATCAGCTGGAACTTCCCGCGCGACAGCGGTTCCTTCAGCATGTTCGACGCGTCGATGGCGCCCTCGGCCGCTCCTGCTCCGACAAGCATGTGGAGTTCGTCGACGAACAGGATCGTCTCTCCGGCGCGGGCCTCGATCTCGCGGATCACGGACTTGAGTCGGTCCTCGAACTCGCCGCGGAACTTGGAACCAGCGACCATCGACGCGATGTCGAGCGAGACGATCTCCTTGTTCCTGAGTGTCTGGGGAACATCGCCTGTCGCCATGCGCTGGGCGAGTCCTTCGACGACCGCGGTCTTTCCGACGCCCGGCTCGCCGATGAGCACCGGATTGTTCTTGCGGCGCCTCGAAAGGATCTGCTCCATCCGTAGGATCTCCTCGCCGCGCCCGATAACCGGGTCCAGTTCCCCGCGCTTCGCCATCTCGGTGAGGTTCGTCGAGTACTTCTTCAGGATCTGGTAGCGCTCCTCCGCGGCTTGGTCCGTGACCCGCTGTTCTCCGCGTACGTCGCGCAGCGACGTATAGATCGCCTCCGGGGTGATCTGATGTCGTCCGAGGACGCGACGCAGTTGGGGATCGGTCGTCCGACTGATCGCCAACAAGAGATGGTCGGTGCCGATGAACTCGTCGTGCAAGCGATCGGCCTCCATCTGCGCGTCGGTCACGACGCTGTCAAGACGGGGAGTGATGTACACTTGCCCGCCCACCGGACCGGTGATCGACGGCTTCGACTTGAGCAGAACGTCGAGGTCTTTGGCCAACGCCTCCGGCTTGACGCCCATCGTCTGAAGCAGCTCTCGCCCCACGCCCTCTTTGCTCACAAGCACGTAGGCAATGTGCTCGACGTCGAGCTGGTTGTGCTTATAGCGCGAGAGGAGATCCTGCGCTTCGCGGAAGACCTCCTGCGCTCCCTCGGTCATCTTGTCAAATCGGATCATCCCTCACCTCGGCAATTAGCAGTCTCACGATATGATTGCTAATCGAGTGTAGACAGTCTCCCCCGGGAAGTCAAGTGCGAGAGCTGGGGGTCTATCGAAGCGCTTTCAGGATCATGTTCACAGCGGCGTAGAGGAGGAGAAGGCCGAACAGCTGGCGCAGTCGCCGGCGAGGAATGCGCTCGCCGAGAAAGGGCCCGAGCTGGGCGCCGATCACGGTCCCGGCAATGAGCGGGAGAGCCAAGTCGATGTGCAGGTTCCCTTGGGTGTATTGCGTGACGGCGCTGGTCACCGAGGCCGGGATCATGACGAACAAGCTCGTCGCGACGGCGGTCCGGATGTCGAGCCCAAGGAAGAGGGCGAGCGAGGGGACCATGATCGTTCCGCTCCCGATCCCGAGGAGTCCTGACGCCAATCCTGCGACGAGGCCGATCGTCGCACCGATCGCATAGGCCTCGGGACCCTTCATCTGGCCCTTCCCGCTCTCGTGCACGTCGCTCGTCGTCTTTCCCCGCAGCATCATGACGATGGGATAGAGGAGGATCACGGCGAACCCAATGGCGAGCCAACGCGAGTCGATGACTGACGTGAGCCGAGCGCCCGCCCACGCGCCGAGCACGCTCATCGGCATGAGGGAGAGCCCAATACGAACATCGATCGCTCGCCGCCGCGCGTACGCGATCGTCGCGGATAGGCTCGTGAAGACGATCACCGCGTTGCTTGTGCCGGTGGCCTCCTGCATCGGGCCGACGAGGCCGCTGAGCGTGAGCAGGGGGACGATGAAGATGCCGCCTCCCACTCCGAGGAGACTCGAAAGGGTGCCGATGCCGAGGCCGGCCACGCCCAACAGGACGGAGATCGTGGGATCGAACGTCATGGCTTCGAGACTATACGCGAAGGACGTTGCGGCCTCATGGGAGTGGACGCTCCGCGCCATCCGGGCTAGAGTCGGTGACCGACCTGAGGGAGGGATTCGCGATGTCCATGCCGACCCGCGAAGAGGCGCTCGCGCTCGTCCGCGAGTGGAACGCGAATGAGAGCCTGATCAAACATGCGCTGGCTGTGGAGGCCACGATGCGCGCCATGGCGCGCGCGCGCGGCGAGGACCCGGAGTTCTGGGGGGCCGTGGGCCTGGTCCACGACCTCGATTACGAACGGTTTCCCGAGTGTCATCCGCACGAAGGAGCGCGCATCCTGCGAGAGCGGGGATGGCCTGAAGAGGCCGTTCACGCCGTCCTGGCCCACGCCTGGGGCATCGTGAGCGACGTCGAGCCGACACATCCGATGGAGAAGGCTCTCTTCGCGATCGACGAACTCACGGGACTTGTCACCGCGGCCGTCCTCGTCCGCCCATCGAAGAACCTGGCCGACCTCTCCGTGTCGTCGCTGAAGAAGAAGTGGAAGGACAAGGGGTTCGCCGCCGGCGCGAACCGTGAGGTCATCGCGCGCGGCGCGGAAATGCTGGGGATGAGCCTCGACGACCTGATGGCAGAGGTCATTGCCGGGATGACGGAAGCGGCCGCGACGCTTGGCCTGGATGGATCCATGAGCGGACAAGGAGGAAACGGTGGCGCATCCAACGCGTGAGGTGGGACGATGGACGCTCGCCGATCTCATTCCGGCGAATTCGGGGCCGGAAATGGAGAGGGTCTTTGCGAGTCTCGAAGAGCGTGTGCGGACGGTTGAGTCGTGGCGCGGACGTCTGGAGTCGACGATGCCAAAGGAGACGTTCGCTTCGCTCATTCGCGATCTTGAGGCGGTAGCCTACGTCGCAGCGACGCTACGGGGCTACGCGAACCTCTGGTTCTCCGAGCAGACGGGCGACGCAAACGCCCTCTCGTTCCACCAGCGGATCGACTCCTGCCTTGCCGAGGCACAGAACCGCATGCTGTTCGTTGAGCTTTGGTGGAAGTCGCTCGACGACGCGAACGCGCAGCGGCTTCTTCCAGCCTCCGGCGACGTCGCGTACTACCTCGAAAGCCTGCGGCGGTTTGCGCCCTACACGCTGGCCGAGCCGGTCGAGCAGGCGATCAACCTCAAAGACGTCAACGGGATCCGAGGCATCACGACGATCTACGACATGATGTCGAGCGCGTTCACGTACGAGATGACGATCGACGGCGTGACGAAGACGCTGACTCGGAGCGAACTTATGGTCTACGCGCGCGATCCGGAGCCGGCGAAACGCGCGGCGGCCTACGACGCGCTGCTCAAGGTGTTCGTGACGAACAAGGACGTCCTGGCGCAGCTCTACAAGTACACGGCGGGAGATTGGCACCAGGAGAATGTGAAGCTCCGCGGCATGGCGTCGCCCCTCTCGGTGCGGAACCTCGCGAACGACGTTCCCGACGACGTGGTCAGCACGCTGCTTGAGGTGTGCCGCAAGAACGCGCCCATCTACCAGCGCTTCTTCCGCCTCAAGGCGACGTGGATCGGGATGCAGAATCTGCGCCGCTGCGACATTTACGCCCCGCTCCAATCGGTGACCCGCACCTACTCGTATGCGGATGCCATCGAGCTCGTCCGCCAGTCGTTCGATCGTCTCGATCCGGCGCTCACGAAGCTCGCCGAGCGGGTGTTCGACGCGGACCACGTGGATTCCCAGCCGCGCGCCGGAAAGGACACAGGCGCGTTCTGCTACGGGGTCGTGCCGGACAAGACGCCGTGGGTTCTCGTGAACTACAACGAGCGGATCGAGAACGTGAGCACGCTCGCGCACGAGCTCGGCCACGCGGTCCATGCTCTGCTTGCGTCCAAGCACTCGGTCCTCACGGCGCACTCCTCGCTGCCGCTGGCCGAGACGGCGTCGAACTTTGCTCAGATGCTTCTCCTGCACGTTCTGCTCGATTCCGACCGCGATCCGGCGTTGCGCCGCTACCTCTTGGCCAAGTACGTCGACGACTGCTACAGCTCGATTCTGCGCCAAGCGTACTTCGT
>CAIMCX010000081.1 GCA_903839615.1 uncultured bacterium | reverse complement strand
GGATCCTGAGGGCGCAGAGGAACCCGCGGAACGGAGTCCCGCCGAGCCCGCCCCCGCTCCTGCTCCTGCTCCCGATCTTGTTCCCGTCTACGATCTCGCATCGGCTCCAGAGAGGAAGACGCTTTGGCAGCGACTCTCGTTGCGGCGCTGGTTCCGGTCCTCCTGATCGCCGCGGCGGGCGCGATTCTGGCGCGCGCTACCCGACTCGACTTCCGGGCGGTCCACGTATTTGCCTACTGGATCGCTGGGCCGGCACTCGTCTTCCGTACAGTCTTCCTGGCGTCGCTCGACGCGGCCGACTTCGGGCGAATTGCGGGGTTCGCTGTCGCAACCTACGCTGCGCTTCTTCTCCTCGCCGTCGCCATCGGCCGAATTGCAGGATGGGATCGAGATAAGACACGTGCCGCGGCGCTGAGTCTCGCCTCGATGAATTGCGCCAACTACGGCTTGCCGATTGTCGCGATCGCGTTCGGCGCAGAAGGGCTCGCCATTGCGACGGCCTTCGTTTCGATTCACATCATCGTCCACGTGGCGCTTGGCGGGACCTACGCCGGATGGGATCCGAGCCGCGGGTGGCGCGACGGCGCGCGCCGCATTCTCGCCATTCCCTACCTCTACGCCGTGGGCCTTGCCCTGGGGCTGCGCGTCCTGGTTCCGGCGCTTCCGGCGCCGATTGACTCGACGCTCGATCTCCTGGGGCAGACGTGGATCCCTCTCCTCATTCTTCTTCTCGGGGTGGAATTCGCGGCGATCCAATCGTTCCGCGGCGCGTCCGAAGCGATTCCCCTTGCGCTCGTCAAGCTCCTCGTGCCTCCAGCTCTCGCCCTGGGCCTAGCGATTCTCTTTGGGTGGAGCGGAGTGCCGCGGGCCGTGCTCGTCCTCGAGGCGAGCATGCCGACTGCAGTGAACGGCGTCGTGTTTGCGCGCCAATTCGGCGCGAGACCGTCCTTGGTCGCGGCAACGCTTGTCTTCTCCACGGTAGGGAGCCTCGTGACGCTGCCGCTTCTCCTCTCCGCCTTGCGGTAGAGGCGTGGTTTCTACGCCTCTGCGGTGCGTGTCTCGTCACGGCGGATCCGTGGCACGACGGCGCGTTCTCCGTCGGAACCCGTGACGATGCGGAACTCCATGCTGTATGCCCTGGAGAGGATGTCCGAGGTGATCGTCTCGAGCGGGGGACCGGAGGCAAGGACTTGCCCGTGCTGGAGGAACGTCACGTTTGCCGCATAAAGAAGCGCCGTCTCCGGATGATGGGACGCGACAAGGAATGCGGCGCCCTCCCCAGCCAACTTCCGCACCACGGCGAACACGGTGTGCTCATGCTGGGGATCGAGATGTGCCGTCGGCTCGTCCAAGAGCAGGCACTGTGCGCCTTGCGCGAGGCCGCGCGCGATCCAGGCGAGCTGACGCTCTCCTCCGCTCACGTGCGACATCGATCGCCGGCGCAGCGAGGCAAGTCCAACGGCGGCGAGAGCTCGCTCCACGGCAAGTCGATCCTCGCGACCTGGGCGGGAAAAGAGACCGACGTAGGGCGCTCGGCCGAGGCCAACCGCATCCTCAACACTGAATGAAAAAGCGGCGTCGTGGAACTGAGGAACGACGCCGATCCGCTTTGCGCGCTCGCGCGGCGAGAAGGCGCGCAACGGACGTCCGTCCAGGAGCACGGTGCCTGCCGTCGGACGGCGAGCCCCTGCGAAGCAGGCGAGGAGTGTGGTCTTTCCCGAGCCATTGGCACCGAGAACAAAGGCAATTTCGCCTCCTTCCACGGCGATCGATACCCTCCGAATGCAAGGCGGCCTCCTCGGATAGGCGTACGAAAGGCAATTGGCCTCGAGCCTCATCGGGTGCCTCCTTGGGTTCGGACGTACACCACGAGGAGGACGAGGAACGCGGGCACTCCCAGGAGGCCGGTGAGGATTCCGAGCGGGATCTCTGAGGGCAGAACCGTGCGCGCGATGGTGTCAAGCACGACGAGGATCGCTCCGCCGAGAGCGGCCGACGCCGGAATCAGGTGGACGTGGTCGGAGCCGACCCACGCTCGGGCGACGTGCGGCACGACAAGGCCGATCCAGCCGATCATCCCCGCCTGAGACACCGACGTGGCGACGAGGAGCGACGCGGCCAGAACGACGGCCACGCGCAACGGGCGAACGCGTACGCCGAGCGAGGCTGCTTCCTCGTCGCCTAGTGTGAGAACGTTGAGGCGCCAGCGGACCAGTACGAGAAACGCCAGTCCGATGCCCGAGAGGATCAGGAGTGGCGCGAGGTTCGACTCCTGCGTGCCGCTCAGCCCGCCGAGCAGCCAGTAGGTGATCGCGGGAAGCTTGCTGAGCGGATCGGCCACGTACTTGACCAACCCCAGAAGGGCATCGAAGAACGCGCTGACGGCCACGCCGACGAGAAGAAGCGCAAGCGGCGTCGCGCCGAGCCGCCAGCCGACCGCCAGGACAACGGCCACGGCAATCAACGCGAAGACGAAGGCGCTCGTCTGAACGGCCAGTGCGCCCCCCGAGACGAGGATCGCGAGACACGCGCCGAACGATGCGCCTGAGCTGACGCCGAGAATGCGCGAGTCGACGAGGGGATTGCGAAAGAGTCCCTGGAGGACGGCTCCGGCGGCGCCGAGATCCGCTCCCACGACGAGGGCGGCCAGTGTCCGTGGCAGCCGCACGTGAAAGATGAGCGAACGCAGGAGATCGCTTCCTCCCGAAGAGAAGAGCGAACGAAAGGCTTCGCTGACGCTGCCGCCGTACCGCCCGAAGAAGAGGGCGGCGAAGGCCAACACGACGGGCAGCGCGTAGAGTACGACGCTCGACCTGCGGCGCGAGGGGGGCATCATGGAATCAGGAATGCGTCAGCCTCCCGCGCGCTCAGCGTGTAGCCGTAGTAGGTCTCGTAGAAGTCCACTGCCTCGGCGCGGACGTCGAAGATCCCGCGTTCCGGGTAGAAGGCGCAGGACAGCCACTCGACGCCGAGCAGAGACTCCGGCAGCGGAGTATCCATCGTGCCAAACACGCGCGGCATCTTGAAGACGTGTCCCAATTGCACAGCGCGCACCGACTGCCAGTCGGCGTTGCTTAGGATGCTGGCCACGGTCACGTTGCCGTACGGCGGAATGATGATGACATCGGGGTTCCAGGCAAGGATTTGCTCCAAGTTCACGGTGTTCCACGAGCCCACGAGATCGGCCGATACGGAAACGCCGCCGGCTGCCTCGATGAGCTGCGTCTGGTACATGGCGCCGCTTGCGACCTGAGAAGAGCTCGAACCGAGAAAGAGGACCCGCGGGCGCTCGGGGGCGGGGACGTCCCGCACTGCTCCCTTGGCCTGTGCGAAGACGCGCCAGAAGTCGGCGACGAGACGCGCCGCGCGTCCGGCCGCCTCGGTTCCGAGCGCTTGGCCCAACGCGAGCGTCATGTCGACGACTCCCTGAGTCGTCTCCGGAGCGAACAAGAGCGTGGGCACTCCAATGGCCGCCATTTGCGCGGCGAACGCGGCGTGCTTGGAAGCGTCCGCGAGGACGAAATCCACGCCGCGGGCCGCCAGCTCCTCCACATTCGGGTCGCCAGCGGAGAGAAGCGCGTCGAGGCGAGGCTCGATCTCACGCAACGAAGCAGGAGCTTGCGCGGCGGACTTGACCCCGACATACCATGCGGCGACAAGCCGCGGCCCGGCGCCGAGGGCGTAGATGTAGTAGGTTCCAATTCCGTAGGCGCTTGCGATGTGATCGACCGGCTGCGGCACGCCGACCGGCCGTCCCGTTCCATCCACGACGGTCACCGTCTCGGCGCTCGCAACGATCGACAGCGCAACCACGAACGCGACAACGGCCCAGAGTGCCCCTTTCGTCCTCATCCCTTCTCCCTTCCTGCTTCTTCAACAGAGCGTCGCACCTCACCGATCCATGCGAGTGCGCTCTCCGTCTGGTGACGCCGGAACGACAGAGCAATCGATGCGATCCACGGATCGCCTCCCAGCGCGCCGAGTTCCTCCATGGCCCGCTCGAGCGATGCGGATTGCCGCTCCAAGAGAGGTCCGAGCTCCTCCGGCTGGTGCCGGCGGAGGAAGTAGAGCTTGGCGAGGAACTCGACCCTCACGTCACGCAGCCGCGAGACGGGGGCAACGGCCCATTCGAAGAACGCTCGCCGACCTCTCGTTGTGATGGCATACATATGGCGTGGTGGGCCGCTCGGTGACTCCTTCGTCGCGGCGTTGACCCACCCCTTCTCTTCGAGACTGTGCAGGACGCTATACAACTGGCTCCACGCGACGCGCCACACGGGACCCAGTCCGGCATGGAGGCGCTGTTGCAGGTCGTAGCCGTGGGCCGGCCCATCCAAGAGGAGGCCGAGAACCCCGTAGTCGGTCGGAAAGCCTCGTACGCCACGGTATTCCATGATGGAATAGTCTACCGCGCGTTCGCGCCGAAGGCCAGCCTGCAACGACTCGCCTGCGATGAGGCAGGGCGAGAAAGAGAGCGATATGATGGACACCATGACACCCTCCCGCGGGCGCTCCTCTCTTCCGTTGCGCGTCCACCTCGCGAGCCTCGGATGCGCGAAGAACCTCGTCGATTCCGAGCGACTCCTTGCACGCCTCGCGACAGCCGGCGCTCTCGTGGGAGCTCCAGCGGATGAGGCCGACGTCGTGCTCGTCAACACCTGCGGATTCATCGACCCGGCGCGGCGCGAGTCTCTTGCCGTCATCGACGACTACGTCCAGCTGAAGGAGAAGAGGCCGGACCTCAAGGTCTTCGTTCTCGGCTGTCTCGTCGTTCATGACCGCGCCGCCCTCGAGCGGAACTTCCCCGAGGTCGACGGATTCTTCGGAATCGATGAGGGCATGGCCATCGTCCGCGCCTGCGGTCTCGCGGGCGAGGAGACGGGCGACACGCGCCTTCTTCTCACGCCTCCGCACACCGCCTATCTGCGCATCGCCGACGGCTGCGACAATCGGTGCAGCTACTGCACGATCCCGTCGATTCGCGGGCCGTTCCACAGCCGGCCCGCCGACGAGATCCTCGCGGAGGCGCGGTCGCTCGCCTCGCTCGGCGTTCGCGAGCTCAATCTCATCGGGCAAGACACGACCGCGTACGGAAAGGACCTGCCGGGGAGCCCGAGTATCGCCGCACTCCTCGCCGACCTCGACGCGATCGACGGCGTGCGCTGGATTCGACTCCTGTACGCCCACCCGGCTCGACTTGGGGACGATCTCATCCGCGCCTACACGCGACTCACGAAGCTCGTTCCCTATGTCGATCTTCCCCTCCAGCACGTCTCAGACAGGATCCTTGCGGCGATGGGCCGCCGCGTCGACCGCGCGGCGATCGATGCCCTCCTCGCGAGACTGCGCGAGTCGGTCCCGGGCATCGCCCTGCGCACGACGTTCATCGTCGGCTTCCCGGGCGAGACGGACGCGGAGTTCGACGAGCTCGTCCGCGCGGTCGAGGAGATCCGCTTCGATCACATGGGTGCGTTTGCCTACTCGCCCGAACCGGGGACGGCGGCCGCCGACATGCCGGGCCGCGTCGCTCCCGAGGTTGTCGCCGAACGGCTCGACCGGCTTCTCGCTCTCCAGACAGACGTCGTCCTCGAGAAGAACCGCTCGCGTATCGGCGACGTGGTGGACGTGTTGGTCGACGGGTCCGACGACACCCCAGGCGTGACCATCGGGCGCACGGCGACGCAGGCGCCCGACGTCGATCCCGTCACCTGCCTGCGCGGGCGCCACGCGCCGGGGCAATTCGTCCGGGCGCGCATCACGGGGTCCTCGGAGCTCGATCTGACCGCGACCGTCGTTCGCTAGGCGAACAAGGTCCGGTTCGAGGCAATCTCTTCTACCCTCGCGTAGAACCGGCCGATGTCGATCCCGTCCACGAGGGCGTGGTGCGCCTGCACGTTGAGCGGCAAGAGAGTGTGCCGCCTTTCCTCTCGGAACCGTCCCCACGCGATGCGCGGGACCGAGTCGGGAGGATCGAGCGGTACAGGGTGCACGACGGCGGTGAACGACACCCACGGCAACGTCGTCAGGTACAGGAGATCGTCGCGATCCGGCTCGGACCACAGCGCTCCGGGACGACGGGCGCGTTCGATGCGCTCGGATGCAGCGGCAGCGAAGCGGCGGAACTCGGACTCGTAGTGAAGTGTTGCGAAGCGAAAGACGTTGTCCTGCGCGAGGACGGTGATCGACGGATGAACGGCGCTGTGTTCGACGGCCTCGCCGTCGCGAAGCCGCTGCCGCAGTGCGGGGACTTCGTTAGCTGCTCGGGCAAGCGCGTACACAAGGCCCACCGTGAACGAGAAGCCGCCCTTTCGGTGAGCCTTGCGGAGCCCCGTCACATCCACGTCGGCCGTCACGGAGAGGTACGGGAATCCGAATCCCTTGAAGAGATCAAACGCCTCTCGGCGACTCCAGGTCGCAGGGTCAATGACGCGCGGAGGACGGGCCCTGTCTACGGGATTTGCCTCCATGTCACCGTCCTTGCGCTACGCTGCGCCCCTCGCGCCCTCGGCTCGTGGATTCTAGGGGCGCCGTTCGGCTGTGGCAACGAACACCGCGGCGCGACGAATTGCACACCGCGTCTCCACTGGGCCAGTCTAGTGTTGCCAGGCGCCTCAAAGGGAGCTGAATGATGATTGTGCGGCGACGAGGGGTTGTGGGTCGAATCGTGCTCGGAGTCGTCGTGGGCGCAGCCCTTGTTGCACTCACTCTCGTGCTGGTCATTCACTTCACGTCGCCTGCCCCGGATGCTGTCTCCGTCGAAGTGCCGGAGAAGCAGATCCCCACGGGCTGGACAGCCGAAGCCAAGCCTTCCGAGCCGATGGCCGGGAGTGCTGCATGGTCATCGACCGGATCGCTCTCGCTCAGCGCCGACGGCCGGCCGTTCGGAGACGAGACCTACCAGCTCGACGTCTCGCCCGCCGGCGTGTCGCTTTCGTCAACGGGTCGGTTCTGGTTCAAAGTCATACTCACGACGATCCACATTGCGTTCCAGCAGCGATGGGAAGGCGCAGCCGATCTGCGCCCGACTACGTACTCGCTCCACCTCGATGCCCCGCTGGGGCTAGGGCAAGAGATTGCGGGGCGGCTTGACGGGGGACAATACGTCGTTCGCCGGAATGGGGTGGAAGCCGCGGTCCCCGTCGACCCAGCGCGCATGATCGTCCTCGGCATGTTCAGCACGTATGCGCTCGTGCCGCTCCTGTTCGCCGAGCGAGAAACGGACGGCGTCGCGTCGTTCGACGCGCTCGTCTTCGGCGGACCGCCCGGAGGCGGGAAGACGGACGCCGGCTCCCTTCCTGGCGTAGTTGTCGAGCGCGCCGGCAGCGTGAACCTGCCGGTCGATGGTCTTTCGATCCCCGTCGACAGATTCCGGATTCGAAGTCCGTACGGAGACAGCACCCTCTACGCCAAAGGGATGGAGTTCCTCGCCCTGACGGCAGGGACCGCGGACAAGCCCCTCATCGTCTATCGCAGCGACTACTTCCACGGGGGCTTCCCGCTCGTCGACGCGGGGAAGTAGGCGGTGGCCCGCAGGGCGCCGGGTGGCGATACTCCTTCCATGCGGCGATTCGACGAGCTCTCCGACAGCGAGAAGACCGAAAAGCTTCTGCGGCTGGCGCAGAAGGCGCTTGCCGCCTTCGGACTGAGTGGCGAACTCGGCTTCGTTGCGCAAGGTGCGAACACCGTGTTTCGCCTGCGCGCCGGCGGCGTCTCGCACGCCGTCCGCATCTGCGCCCCGGGCTATGACCATGCAACGCTTCGCAGAGAGCTCCTCTGGCTTGCCGCTCTCGCACGCGATACGGCGCTTGCGGTGCCGGAACCCGTCCTCACGTTGACAGGAGACCTCTTTCGGAGCATTTCCATGGAAGGCGTGCCGGGCACGCGAGCCTGCATGATCCTGCGCTGGATTGACGGCGAGCGCCGCGAGGCCGAGCTGTCGTCGGACGAGGCGGCTGCGATGGGGCGGTTCGTCGCCACACTCCATCGGCATGCGGAGGGATTTCGGTGGCCGGAGGAACTCGCGCTTGAGTACCAGGAACCCGCGAGCCGTGTCTTGGCTGCGGCGGACACGCTTCGCGGCGTTCTCACATCGTCCGATGATCGCGCCCTCCTCTGCGATGCGGCGTCGGCCATCGCAGAGGCCACCGAGGGTCTCGGCGACGGCCCGGAGGCCGTCGGCATCGTCCACGGAGACCTTCGACTGCGAAAGATGCGCCACGACCAAGGTTCCGTCGGCGCATTCGGATTCGACGAGTGCCGCATCGGCACCTACCTCGATGACCTATCGGTTCTCTGGAATGAGTTCTGCGGCCGTGACACAGGACCTTCGCTGCAGGCGGACTTGCTTGGGGGATATCGAGCGGAGCGTGAGCTTCCGCACTCCATGGAAGACGTCGTACGTGCGTTCGTCACGTTGCGATTTCTGGAGTCGCTTGCGCGCCTCGCGACGGAAGCGCGCACGAACCGCACTCTCTCCAGAGAGACGTCCACCCGCATCGCGAAGGCATTACGGCAGCGACTTGCGGACGCCCGGTCGGCCGGCGACGACGGCGACGATGGCGACGCAGTACGAGCGTAGGATGTGACCATGCCCGCTCGCGAAGAGGCCGGACTCCAACTGACGTTCCACCCCCTTACGCCGGATCGCTTCGCCGACCTTGAATCCCTCTTCGGTCCTCACGGGGCGGCGGGCGGGTGCTGGTGCATGTGGTGGCGGCGGACAGCGAAGGAGTTTTCTGCGAGCATGGGCGAGGAGAACCGCACGGCGCTGCGGGCGCTGGTCGAGACCGGCGCGGAGCCCGGAATCCTTGCCTACGCCGATGGAGAGCCGGTCGGCTGGTGCGCTCTAGCGCCTCGCTCGGAGTACGTCCGCCTCGCGCGGTCGCGCAGTCTCCGGCCGATCGACGACGAACCAGTCTGGTCGATCACGTGCTTCTTCGTCGCGCGGTCCTTCCGCCGCCGCGGGGTGACGCGCGAGCTCATCGAAGCGGCTTGCGATGTCGCTCGGCAGAGGGGCGGCCGCATGGTCGAGGCATACCCAGTGGCTCCAGACGACAAGGGATACCCGGCCGCGTTTGCCTATCCGGGTCTTCTCTCGGCGTTCCTCGCGTGCGGCTTCGTCGAGGTCGCACGGCCGTCGGCACACCGCGCGATCGTGCGGCGGGTCTTCAGGCCGCAGCGGAGGGCCGGATGTGGCGCCCGATCTCGGGAGCGAGAAGGGAGCCCGCGTCTGCGCGCAAGAGGGCAAAGAACGCGTCGCAATCTGCTCCCGTCGCCCTCTCGTAGATCAGCGTAGTCCTCGTGTCAGGTGAAGCGCCTCGGCCGCTTCATCCGAACGGTCGAGGCGCTCCTGAGATGCCACGGATGGACTCTCTCCTAGGAAGCCGGCGCTGGGCCTCCCGAGCCACCGGCCGGGATGACCGGGCCGCCCATCCAGTTGAGGAGAGGCTGGAGCACGTTCCAAGACACCTCCTCGTCGACATGACGATCGAGTGAGGCAGCGTCCTCGAGATGCGCCCGGAGAAGGTGGTTCACGTCTTGGACGACGGCGGTCGTCACGTCCTGGTTACCGCCGTCCTTTGCGGCTTGCGCCAGTAGATCCGCATCGGATGCCGGGACGTCGAAGTCCTTCGTGCCCTCGAGGACGAACAGCCTTCCCTTCGCGGCTCGCACCGCATCGAGAGGGTTCAAGTCTACGAGACTGCGCAGGAGGGGGAGCGGAACCTCGCTCGTTCGTTTCGCGTACTCGACCTCGTCCATCCACGGGAGCGACGCTTGCACCTTCGCCAAGTCGCTGTCGGTCCAGGTTCCCGTCGTCCCGCGGACGTACTCGAAGAACGACCGCTCGCGATCAGCAAGAGCATCCATCTCAGCTCCGCTCAATCCGTCGGCCCCGGCGCGGTTACGCAGGACTTCCATTGCGTTCACTCCGAAGGAGCTGGCCGGCATCGCGAGCGTGGCGACACCGTGTGCCATTCCGCTTGCAGCGAGATGCAAAGCAACAATGCCGCCGTATCCATAGCCCACGACGTAGATCTTGTCCGGATCGATCATCGGATTCGCGCGCAGCCACACAAGCGCAATGAGGGCATCACTCTCCACGTTGGCCAGCGAAACGGACGCGTAGTTCCCTTCGCTTGCTCCGATGCCGCGGGGGTCGAAGCGGTAGCTGGCAATTCCCTGCTGAGCAAAGCGCCGCGCGATGTCGCGCAGGGTCTGCGCCTCCAATCCGACCTTACCGCCACCCCGGTCGTACAGACCGATGTCAGGAAGGAGCAAGAGGGCCGGCATCTTCGCGCTGGCGGACGATGGGGCCGCGAACGTGCCGATCAGCTTGAATCCTTGGTTGCCGAGGGTGAAGTCCTGCTCTCGCACCCCTGTGGGCATGCCCAGTTCCATCACGGTCCGCGGAAAGACGCGCAACCCCTTCGGGTACATGTCGGATCGGTACGCGAACAACTCTCGGGACGGGATGGAGAACCCGACCACGCGGTCGCCGTGGACGTAGTACTGGATCGTTTCGCCGGAGAACGTCATCTCGTAGGCGTAGCCAACGTCCTCGTTCGTCGTGTCGGATACGGTGACCTGCGCCGCCGGCGCGAGGCGAAGAGGAACGAACGCGGTCGCCTCTCCCGAGAACACCGACCACTCACCGGGTTGGCCGCCGAGCGAGGCGGCGAGCGAGCGCTGGATCACGACGCAGCACGACGGGAATGCGGGATCCACAGCGGCGACGAGGGAGGCGGACTGGACTTGCGTCTGAAGAATGCGCCCGCCGAGTGACGTCGCAATGGCCTGCCCGTCGACAACCTCGGCGGCAACGTTTCTCCCTATCCCGTCCTTCGTTCCGCGGATCTCGTACCGCGTAGGGAGGAACCCCTTGTCCAACATGGCCGTCTGCGCGAGCTGGGTGCCATCGAGTCCGTCGCTCTCCCTCAGAGTGGACGACAGCACGTATCCCGTGTCCGTGTCGGCCAGCTCGAAATCCTCGACTCCGATTTGGACTCCTGCCTGCAGGATGACGAAGCGTCCTGTCTCGATCGGCTCGCCTTGCGGTGTGACTTCTGCCGGCACCGCGGGCTCCTCCGGCCGGAGAGCGACGGCCGGCGGCGTTTGCACGGCGGCCTCCGCGGGCACGAGAGCAGCGGGCTGCGCGGGTTCCGCTACCGAAGCTACGGGCGCGACAGGGGGCTGGGTCGCCGCGGGAGAGGATTCGACCGGCTTCTGAGGCACTGCCTCTGCAGCCGGAGAGACAGCGGACGGCGTCGCCGGTGATGGAGTGACGGCCGGAGGGCGCGCCGCATCCTGTGCCTCCTCCTCGAGTTTCGAGACGCGGTCCCCGAGGTCGCTCACGTCCGCAATCGTGTCGGCCTGCTGCTTCACCTTGTTCGACAAATCGTCGATTCGAGCGGCGATCGGGGCCACCAAGGCGGTCTGCTTCGCGGCGCTCTCGCGTTGTTGCTGTGCCACCTCATTCCGGAGCGCAGCCAGATCGCGGTTCGCCACGCTGGTCGAACGCACGAGATGCACGGTCAGCCCGAGCAAGACGGCCAGGACCGCGACCCCAACAATGACGCCGACAAGCTTCCAAGAACGACCCTTCATGGCGCTCTCCCTTCGGGATCCTGTCAACAGAAATGGAGACTTGCCAAGTATAGAAGATGGCGGAACCGGATGGAAGGTGCGAAGCGATGCTACATCGCGTACGAGCGGATGAAGTCGAACAAGACGTCGGCGCCGAACTCCACGGCGCCGAGCGGGATGCGTTCATCGTTCGAGTGAATGGACGAGAAGAACGTGACATCGGGAGGGAGAAGCATCGGCGTGTAGCCATAGGTTTGGATGCCCAGCTTCGCGAAGTGCCGGCCGTCGCTGCTTGCGGGAAGGAGGTACGGGACCGGCAACGCCTC
Organism: uncultured bacterium; assembly: GCA_903839615.1. Taxonomy (GTDB): domain Bacteria; phylum Bipolaricaulota; class Bipolaricaulia; order UBA7950; family UBA9294; genus CAIOGO01. Next base: position 3,272 of record CAIMCX010000081.1, on the reverse strand, counting down.
GGGAGCGCGCTCCTGAAGGAGCCGTCCCAGGAGCGGGAGAAGCGAGAGATCGGGTTCCGGCGCGTTGTACGCCTCGGACGCAACGTGTGCCTCGCCGTCGTCTCTCAGAATGGGACGTAGTTCACGGAGGAGGTCGTCTGTCGAGTATCCCGGCAGGAGTCGCGCATCGAGCCCTAGGTGGATCTCGCTCGGAATGACGTTGAGGCGGTCACCGCCGCGGACGATCGTCGGAGATACCGTATTGCGGAGCAACGGCTCGAACGTGCGCCCCGTTTCTCCGAGAGCGCCGAGGATCCGGTCGGTCCACGCCGGACGAAGGAGCTGGCGCAGGAGAACTCGGCTCGGCCGGGGCAGACCTCGGGCGAAGGCTTCGATCATCTCTCGCGCCACCGGCGTGATGTGAATAGGCAACGGGTGTGCCTCGAGCCGGCCGAGAATCCGCCCGAGTCTCGCCATGGCTCCCCCGCGCAGGGGGCGGGAGCCGTGTCCCGCAGGGCCGCGGACGACGACGTCGACGACCACAGGCAGCTTCTCCGCGACCTGGATCATCGAGAACGTTCGCCCGCGAACGCGAAACGGGAACCCGCCAAACTCCCCAATCGCGTAGCGAACGCCCCGCCAGAGGTCGGGCCGCTCCTCCACCAGAAAGCGGGCGCCGCAGTCGCCGCCCGACTCTTCATCCACCACCAAGGCCAGAACGAGATCGCCCGCGGGGACGACGCCCTCTCGAGCAGCTCGCGTGACGGCGCTCACCATCATCGCCACGCCACCCTTCATGTCGAGTGCGCCGCGCCCCCAGACGCAGCCGTCGGCAATCGCCCCGGAGAACGGGGGGTGGGTCCAGGCCGCTGCATCAGCCGGCACGACGTCGATGTGGCCGTAGAAGAGCACCGCGGGCGCGCGGCCGCTGCCCGGCAGGCGCGTGACAAGGTTCGGACGCCCCGCCACCTTGGTTGGACGCTCCGTGACGCAACCGGCCTCGCGAAGCAGCCCATCCAGGAAGTCGATGCACGGGCCCTCGTTTCCTGGAGGGTTCGATGTGTCGAAGCGAAGGAGCACTTGCAGAAGCTCGACGGGATCGTCTGCATTCGATGCCGTGCGTTCTGGCATGGCCCTCCTCTCTGCTAGCGTCGTGCTCCTATCCTATCCGAGAGCCTTGGTTACCACTTCTTGAACAGGAAGAACGCGGCGACGACGAGGAATCCGAACCCAACGAGATAGTTCCAGCGCAGCGGCTCCTTCAAGTACGTCACGGAGAAGCCGCTGAACACGACGAGGGAAATGATTTCCTGAATCGTCTTCAGTTGGGCGGCCGAGAACTGTCCGTAGCCGAGGCGGTTGGCCGGCACCTGGAAGCAGTACTCGATGAACGCGATGCCCCAACTGACGAGAATGGCCATCCAGAGGGGAGAGCTTTTGAACCGGAGGTGCCCATACCACGCGATGGTCATGAAGATGTTCGACACAAAGAGAAGGAGGACGGTTGGCATGGCACGATTCGAGGGGCGGCAGCGCGAAAATGGCGCGGGGGACACACGCGTCCCCCGCGCTTCCTGAGTCTCTCTTACTTCTTGTCCGAAGGCTTGTTCGGCTTCTTGGCCGGTGCTGCTGGAGTTTTCTTACCGCATCCACAACCCATGAAAAACGCCCCCTTCATCGGCGACGGATCGCCGACGCCAACGAGGATAGCGCGATCCTGACGCTTGTCAAGGAGTGGGAACGGCGCTGCGCCGGAACCGTCTGCGCCCTGGAACTAGCGGCCTTGCTCCGCCTGGACGATGGCGAGCGCCTCGCGCACGAGTGCCTTCGTGCTATCGAGACGATGCACAGCCGAGAGGTTGCGGCGCTTCCACGCCAAGTGGTTGTCTCCCGCGGCCATGACGAGGTGCAGGGCCAACGCGTTCTCGTCTGCCAACGGCATGCGGCACTCCTCGAGCGGGCAGCGCGCTTTGAGATCGGGCGGGCACCATCGGGCGAGCGAGCGGCCAAGTTCAAGTGCTTGATGAAGCCTCTCCGGCCCCTGCTTTCTCTCGGCGTCGTCTTCCCCGTCCGGCGTCATGCCGCCGTCTCGCACCCAAGATGAGGCCCCGTGTCCGAAGACACAGGGCCCCTGCAGAGATGGCGCTGTGATTCCATCCCTTCGATGCTTCCCGCCGTCAAACCGCATGAGCCTGCGCCTCGCCGTGTCCGACGGCGGTCGCGAGGCGTGTCACTCGGCGGCCCGCGCCGTCAACCGCATGAGCCCGTCACTCTGCGGCTCGCGCCGTCAACCGCAGAGCCTGTCACTCTGCGGCCAGGGCTTCCACCGGGTTGAGGCGTGATGCGCGCCAAGCAGGCCACGCCCCTGATAAGGCGCCGATGACGAACGACGCGACGAGGACGCCGATGATCAGACTGGCTCCGAATACCGGCTGGAACGAGCCGACGCCAAGCGCCGGTCCGAGCAGGCGGGTACCGAAGAAGCTCAAGACGGCGCCGACAACGAGCCCGAGGATTCCGCCGATCAGGCCCATCAGACCCGAGTCGACGAGGAAGAGGGCCATCACCTGGCCGTCGCGCGCGCCGACCGCTTTCAGGATGCCGATCTCGCGCGTTCGCTCGAGCACGGACGTGTACATCGTGTTCATCAGTCCGACGCCGCCGACGATCAGGGCCACGGCGGCGATGCTGGCGAGCACCGTCTCGATCATTCCCAACGTCCCCTGGATGCTCCCCGCAATCTGCTGGACCGACACGGGAGTTCCTCGGACTCCTTGCTTCGTGAGCTCGGTCGAGATGTTGGTCATCACTTCGCTGACTTTCACTCCCGTCGCCATGCGCACAATCGTCGTCGTATTCGAGTTCGCCGAAGGCCACAGCGTGGAGGCACGCTCCTGGAGGACGAACAGCGAGTCGTCGGTGTTCGTCATTCCACGCGTCAAGTACGACGCGCCGCTGCCGATGCCTTCCGCAACCTGAGCGACCTCACTCGTCGTACCGGTCTGGTTTCGTGTGGTGGACGAACTCGTTGCTGCCGCGGTCGTCGACTTCGAGGCAGCGAGGATTCCGACGACCGTGAACTGGTTTCCATCAATCGTCATGGTGTCGCCGACGCCCACGCCGAGGGTCGTGGCACTGCGCGCGCCGATGACAACCTCGTTTTGGGTCGTATCGGTGAACGTCGTCCCGTTCTGGATCTTGAACCCCCCCAGAGTCGAGGGGAACGAACTGAGGAAGCTGAGCGACGGCGTCGTCAAGCGCAGGAAGCCGCTGGCCGACGGTCCCTCGATGCT
>CAIMCX010000080.1 GCA_903839615.1 uncultured bacterium | reverse complement strand
GGCTACAAGCAGGGCCGAGGCAACTTCCGCAAGCAGGGAATGGGCAAGGCCCTCCTCGCGGCGGCCGAAGACGATGCGCGCGCCCTCGGAGGCAAAGGAGTCGCGGCGTGGGGCATCGCTCTTCCCTTTTGGATGAGAGCCTCTTGGTTCCGCAAGCACGGGTATCGCGTCGCCGATCGCGACGGGATGCGACACCTCCTCTGGAAGTCGTTTGTCCCCGACGCCGAAGCGCCCCGCTGGGTGCGCCCGCGCAAGTCCCCGCCTCCGATGCCAGGCAAGGTCACGGTCATCTCGCTCGTCAACGGCTGGTGCCCGGCCCAGAACATCGCCTGCGAGCGCGCCAAGCGTGCCGCCGCCGCGTGTGGAGAGGGCGTGGACTTCACGGTAATCGACACGTCGGATCGAGCGACGTTTGAGGAGTGGGGCATGGCCGACGGCTTGTTCATCGATGGGAAGGCCGTGCGGTTCGGCCCGCCGCCCAAACAGGAAGCCCTGCGTCGGCGCATAGCGAAGCGCCTACGGTCGGCGCGTCAGGTCTAGGCGCCGGCGCTCCGTGCGCGTCGCGAACCGATCCCAAGCGTCGTCTTGAGGCCGCGAACGGACGCCGGCTTCTCGCCCAGGCTCACGCGGACGGCCCCAAGGTAGGCACCGAACTCGGCGACGCAGGTTCGTAGGGCATCGCGCATCGCCGCGTTCGGGCGAACGCCCTTCTCCCACCACCAGCCTTCGATGCGAAGAAGCTTCGTCTTCTTCTCGAACACGGGCTCGACACGCGCTACGAAACGATCGCCATAGAGAACAGGCAGCACGTAATAGCCATACGTGCGCGTCTCCTTCGGCTTGTAGATCTCCCAGCAGTAGTCGAAGTTGAACACCTGCCGCAACAACTCGCGGTCCCAGGTGACGTTGTCGAGCGGCGCGATGAAGGTGGCCGAGGCCGGCGCCTGCGAGGGCTCGCCGGCGGCTTCGAGGGTCGCGAGGTCCATCGCTCGAACGAAGAACAACCGCTTCGGGACGCCGTCCACGGCGATAGGAACGACGTCTCCGCGCTCAGCGAGCCGAGACAGCACAACCGCGCGCGCTGCCGTTCCTTTCACGCCTATCATGCCCCACCAGTACTCGGGAGCCCCCGTTGCCGGGGACAGTCCGAGGCTGCCGACGCGCCGCAGCACGTGCCAGTCCTGGTAGGCCTCATCCTCGAGATGCGGGTCGGAGGCGTTGAGCGTTTCCGGCGGCAGGATCCTCTCGACCAGGTCGAAGTAACGGATGCTGCGAACGCGATGGTGCACGAGGAGGATGCCCATGGCAGACAGGATCTCGAGCGAGGCTCCGACGAGTCGTTTCTTCCGCCCCCACCACCAATCGACCGTGGCGTCGTGCTCGATATCGCGCGACGAGAGCGGGCCGCGCTCCCGGATCTCGTCGAGCACGAACGGCGCGAGCTTCATCTCCGCAGTCTCCGGCTTCCCGTGCTGCTTCACCATCAGGGCGCGATGCCGGGCAAAACACGGCCAGTCTTCGCTCAGCGCGATGGCTGCCATCTTGTCCCATCCGACGTACAGGCGTCGCTCGCCGTACATCAGCTCCTCGAGGACTGCAGGCCGATAACCTGCGACGCGCGATTGCAGAACGAGATCCGGGTTCCGCCCGACGATGTCGATCGGGTCGAATTGGACACAGCCGAGATGGCGGAAGAGATCCAGGACACCGTCCGCCCCCTCGAGACGTCGAGGCGGAAGCAGGCGCTGGTGCGCCAGCAGGAACCGCCGCGCGTGCGACGGCTCCAGGACCCTTCTTGGGGCGGGAAAATGGTCTTTCGGCATGAGGGATCCGTTTGATCGAAACCGCGACGGAGGATACCGAGCGCGCCGCCGCCGATCCACCGCTCGCGGGCCGGCGGCACTCCGCAGTCTACGTCAGAGCGGCCGCTGCTCCGAAGGTCCACATCTACGGTTGTTGAAAACCCTTGGGCACAATGGCTAATGTGGCTGTATTAGAGCTGAGTGGATGGCATCGAACCCTGCCCGGAGGGCGGACAGCATGAGACCAGGCCGCAAGGAGAAGGCACTCTTGAGCGCGTCTTTGTCCTCGACTGCCCGCAAGCGGGAAGAGGAGACCCTCCGACGCCTTGCCACCGTGGTCAGAGACTCGAACGACGCGATCACGATTCAGGACTTCGAGGGACGGATCACCGCCTGGAACCACGGCGCTGAACTGATGTACGGCTACAGCGACGTCGAGGCGCTGGCGATGAACATCGAGCGCCTCACGGCCCCCGGCAAGGTGGACGAGCAAAGGGATCTTGTCCGCCGCCTGGTGGCGGGCGAGGCGGTCACCTCGTTTGAGACCCAACGGATTTCCAAAGACGGCCGCACTCTCGATGTCTGGATGACCGTCACGAAACTGGTGGACGAGGCCGGAAAGCCGATTGGCATCGCCTCCACCGAACGCGACACCACCGAACGCAGGCTTGCAGAGGAGGAGTCCCGCTCGGCGTCGCTCTATGCACGCAGCCTGATCGAGGCCAGTCTCGATCCGCTCGTTACCATCAGCCCTGACGGCAAGATCATGGACGTGAACCAGGCGACCGTGAAGGTAACCGGCGTAGGGCGCGAGCGACTCATTGGCGATGACTTCGCGACCTACTTCACCGAGCCGGAACTGGCCAGATCAGGCTACCGGCAGGTCCTGGCGCATGGCCTGGTGCGCGACTTCCCGCTGACGATCCGGCACGCCTCCGGCAGGACGATGGACGTCCTATACAACGCGGCCATTTACCGGGACGAGGCTGGCGAGGTCCAGGGCGTCTTCGCTGCCGCACGCGACATCACCGAGCGCAGGCGCGCGGAGGATGAGGTTCGCAAGATGAACGCCGAGTTGGAGCAACGTGTTCTGGACCGCACGGCGCAACTGGATGCCGCCAACAAGGAACTCGAAGCCTTCAGTTACTCCGTCTCGCACGACCTGCGCGCGCCGTTGCGGCATGTGCAGGGCTACGTGGACCTGCTCGAGCGCGAGGTCGGAGGCCAGCTTTCGGAGAACGGCCGACGTTACATGCAGACCATTGCGGACGCCAGCCGGGAGATGGGGGTGCTGATTGACGATCTGCTGGCGTTCGCCCGCACGGGCCGGGCGCCGATGGCTGAGACGACCGTGTCTCTCAGTGGCTTGGCGCAGGAGAGCATTCAGAGCCTCGAGACAGCCACGCGCGGCCGAAACATCGTCTGGATTATCCCGCAGTTGCCCGCGGTGCAGGGCGACCCCGCGATGCTCAGGCAAGTCCTCACCAACCTGTTGGACAATGCCATCAAGTACAGTGGCCCGCGCGACCCGGCGGAGATCGAACTTGGTTGTGACGGCACAGAAGACGGCCGCCTCATCTTCTTCGTGCGCGACAACGGCGTCGGGTTCGACCCGCAGTATGCCCACAAGCTCTTCGGGGTCTTCCAGCGATTGCATCGGGCGGACGAGTTTGAGGGCACCGGCATCGGCCTGGCCATCGTGCGACGCGCCATCGCCCGGCACGCGGGGCGCACGTGGGCGGAGGGCGCCGTGGACAAGGGGGCGACGTTCTACTTCACGCTGAAGGCTGATAGAGGAAGAGCGGAGGAACGATCATGAACACCGAAGTGAGACGCATCCTGCTGGTGGAGGACAGTCCCCGCGACACCGAACTGACACTCACCGCCTTGGCTGAACACCACCTGGCCAACGAGGTCGTCACCCTCCGCGACGGCGCCGAGGCGCTCGACTACCTCTATCGGCGCGGCCCGTTCGCCGATCGAACCGACGACCAACCCGCCGTCGTACTGCTGGACCTGAAGATGCCCAAGGTGGACGGCACCGAGGTGCTGCGGCAGATCAAGAGCGACCCGTTGCTCAAGATGATCCCGGTGGTGGTGTTGACCTCATCGCGCGAGGAGCAGGACGTGGTCAAGAGTTACCAACTGGGTGTCAACGCCTACATCGTCAAGCCGGTCAAGTTCGAGGACTTCGTCGAAGCGGTGAAGCTCCTTGGCGCGTTCTGGGCCGTGGTCAACGAGCCGCCGCCGGGCAGCGTGAGTTCGGGACGGGGCAAGACACCCTGATGTCGGCGAGGAGACTGCGATGGATGATTCGGCGCTGATTCTCTATCTCGAAGACAACCCGCGCGACGCGGAACTGGTACGGGACAAACTGCAGCAGACCCCCAGTTTGGCCTGCGAGCTGAGGGTTGCAGGCAATCGCGCGGAGTACGAGGCCGCGCTGGCCGAGACCCGTTTTGACCTGATCCTCACGGATTATGCCCTGCCGGGCTACGACGGCATGGCCGCCCTGGCCTTGGCTCATGAAAAGCAGCCCGATGTCCCTGTCATCCTGATTTCCGGCACGTTGGGGGAGGAGCGGGCGGTGGACTGCATGATCCGCGGCGCGACCGATTATGTACTCAAGCAGAACCTCTACCGCCTCGTCCCCGCCGTGTTGCGGGCCTTGGCTGAAGCCAAGGAGCATCGGAAGAGACGGGAGACGGAGGCAGCGCTGCGGCAGAACGAGGCGAAGTACCGCGATCTCGTGGAGAACCTCAACGACGTGATCTTCACCGTGGATCTCCAGGGAACCCTCACGTACGTTAGCCCGCCGACGCGCCAGATCATCGGGTATGCACCCGACGAGCTCGTCGGGCGCTCGTTCCGCGAGATCATCCACCCGGACGACCTCCCGGGGCTGAACCAGCGCTTCCGGGAGATTCTCGAGAACCACATCGCGCCGTGGGAGTTCCGCTTCCGCACCAAGGTTGGAGAGATCCGCTGGGCGAGAACGTCGAGCCGTCCCATCGTTGAGAGCGGTCGCCCGGTTGGCATACGCGGTGTGCTCTCCGACATCACTCGGCGCAAGGGAGCGGAGGAGGCACTGAACCGCAGCCTCGAGGCTACGCTCAGCGTCCTCAGCCACACCGCGGAGCTGCGCGACCCGTACACGGCCGGGCACCAACGGCGGGTGACCGAACTCGCCACCGCCCTTGCCCGCGGGCTGGGGTTCTCCGACGACGAATGCGGCGCATTGCGCGTCGCAGGGCTGCTCCACGACATTGGGAAGCTGCGCATCCCAGCGGAGATCCTTTCCAAGCCGGGCCAACTATCCGCGATCGAGTTCGCCCTCATCCGCGAGCATCCCCAGACAGCGTACGACATCCTCACGGATGTGGCGTTTCCCGGCCCGGTGGCGGAGATTGTCCTCCAACACCACGAGCGTCTGGACGGGAGTGGGTATCCTCGCGGGCTGGCGGGGGAGCAGATCCTCCGCGAGGCACGGATCCTCGCCGTCGCTGACGTCGTTGAGGCCATGGCCTCGCACCGTCCGTATCGCGCGGCTTTGGGCATAGATGACGCGCTCACCGAGATTCGCGCCGGGAGCGGGACGCGCTACGACCAGCAGATCGCAGACGCTTGTCTGACTCTGTTCGAGTCGGGCCAGTTCTCCTTCTCGCCTACGTCGTCTCGGGCTTGATGGGCGGAGTACGTGAACCGGGTTTCTCTCTCACAGCATGAGCGCGAGAGTTGGTATTGCAGCGGGCGACCCGGAACACGCCTCTCCCCTGACGGGTACCGCGTAGTCTGCTGCACTGCATGCTACGCGCGCTCCGTTGCTGGCTCTCCGCGGTGGCGGACCTCGAACTCCCACCTAACTCGACGCCGTGACCGTCGAGGCTTGTCTCTCCGAGGAGTTTGCGGGTCCCGATGTTGGGCTGTGACGGAACACGGTGCAGGCAGCCGCCGGCCGCTCCGCCCCACGCGCCCCGAGGCATTGGCCCGCGTCGCCGGAGACAGGCTAGAGTAGGTCAAGAGGTAGATCGTTCACCGGGGGTGGAGTATGGGTAGTGGACGACAGAGTGATCTTGG
>CAIMCX010000079.1 GCA_903839615.1 uncultured bacterium | reverse complement strand
GCGATCATCATGCCGGAGAGCGCGCTGTATTGGCTCGCGCATTGCGCCACTCTCTTCTCGCACAGGAGCTGCAGCCCCGCGTCGAGAGTCAAGTGCAAGTCCTGTCCGGGCTCTCCCTGCTCGACGATGCGGGATTGGTACGTGCGGCCGTCGGCCCCTTGGACAACGTGGAGGATCATCGGGACGCCGCGCAGGAGCTTGTCGTACTGGAGTTCGAGGCCTTCGAGCCCCGCGCCGTCGGCTCCGACGAAACCGATCATGTTCGAGGCGAGGTTTCCTTGTGGGTAGTAGCGCTTCCAGGCGTCGAGGAAGATCAGGCCGTAGGCACCTGCCTTGGATGCCCGGTCTTCGACGCGCTTCGCGGTTTCGAGATCGACCGTTCTGTCAATCCACGTGAAATAGCTCGGGCGATAGACGAGCTTCGTCACCTCGGCCGCCGGCAATCTCAGCTCTTCCGTAAGGATCTTCGTCAGCTCGAGCGGCCGGGTCATATCGTAGCTGTCGATGGCAATCGCCATGGCCTTCACATCGTAGGCGAGGAGCGTCGCGTTCCGATCGTAGATCGCGCCCCGCCGTGGACTCATCTCGACTTCGCGCTCCTGGACTGCGGCAGCCGCGCGGGCCCAGCTCCCGTGCTCGATGATCTGAACCTGGACCAGGCGGACGAAGATGACGACCGCGGCAATCGCGAGGATGATCCGCAGTGAGCGCGCCCGCCCGCGCTCGCCGGAGCTAGCGGAGCTAAGCCTTCGGGACGTGTACATAGCGAACCTGTGTTGGAGCCACCATTCCCAACTGCTCTGTCGCGTACCGCGACAGGCGTCCGAGAGAGAATCCTTCCTCGACCTGGATCTCGAGCGAGTGGTTGATCTCCTCGAGCTGCGTCAAGTCCTCTTGGGCCGACTCTCGTTCCGCGGTCAGGTGTTGAAGGAAGGTCCCCTGCCGGATGTAGACAAACAGAAGGCCTCCGACGAAGAGCCCTATGACGAGGAACAGAGTGACGTCCGGCGGCAGGGCAAGCGAGAACCGACGAGATCCTTTCGGGCGGGAGCCATGCCAAGAATCGCCCCTCCGTCGGGAGCGGTGCAGTTGGCGACGTTCGCGGGTCTCGTACTTGGGAAACCGAGATGAGTAGGCCATCGCTCCATAGAGTAGGCGACGCCCGCACCCGCGGCGGGGACACCTGTCGCCTCCGGGTGTGTCAACCTGCTGTGCCGTGCCTCTGCCTATGTGACCCGCCGCGCGGCGCGAAGCTTGGCACTGCGGGCGCGGAGATTGGCTGCAACCTCGTTCGGAGATGCGATGACCGGCTTTCGCGTGAGGATGTCCGCTTCCACTCGCTTCCCGCACCGACACTCCGGAAGCTCGGGCGGGCACGTGCAAGACGCCGCCCGTTCGCGCAGGAAGGTTTTCACCATTCGATCCTCGAGCGAATGGAAGCTGATCACCACGAGCACGCCGCCGACGGCAAGCGCCGCGAACGCCTGTTCGAGTCCGCGTTCGAGCTCCAGAAGCTCGCCGTTCACGGCAATCCGCAGCGCCTGGAACGTGCGCGTCGCCGGGTCGATCTTCTCAGCGAAGTAGACGCCGGGGACCGCGCGGTGGATCACGTCGACCAATCCTCTTGTCGTTTCGATGGGGCCACGTGCGCGCGCTGCATCGATGGCTCGAGCGATGCGGCGCGCGTAGCGTTCCTCCCCGTAGCTTGTGAGAACTCGCTCGAGTTCGCGAACGTCGACGACTGCCAGCCACTCTGCCGCCGTCACGCCGGACGTTGGGTCCATGCGCATGTCCAGCGGCCCGTCGGCTCGGAAGCTGAAGCCTCGTTGCGCGTCGTCGAGTTGCATCGACGAGACGCCAAGGTCGAGGAGAGTGCCGCTGGCAGGCGGGGCGCTGAGTCGGGCAAGGTGCTCGCCCAGATGGGCGAAGGTGCCGTGAACGAGCGTCACGCGATCGCGAAACGGGTGAAGCCGTTCGCGGGCGCGCTCGAGCGCATGGGGGTCGCGGTCGAGGCCAATCAGACTCACGTCAGGGTCCGCACGCAGCAGGGCCTCGGCGTGGCCGCCGAGCCCGACGGTACCGTCTACAAGGAGCCCTCCCCGCCCGGTCGAGAGAAGCCGCACAACCTCGTCGCAGAGGACGGGAACGTGCTCCGGACTCGTCGGGACGTAGGCAGTCATCGGCCCAGTTCCTGCTTCCAGCGCGCCAGCGCCTCGAGCGCCTCGAGCGGCGTGGTGCTGTCGAGGTTGATCTTGCGTAGCGCCTTGAGGATCGGATGCTCATCCGCCCCGAACAGGGGCGGCGTCTCGGCCGTCTTGTCGCCGTGCGCGAGGCGAGACAAGGGAGCTTCCGAGAGCAGGTCAGCAAGGATGCGGTCGGCTGCTTCGGTCACACGCGACGGCAAGCCGGCGAGTCGCGCTACGTGGACGCCGTAGCTCCCCGAGGACGTGCCGGGCTCGACACGGTGGAGGAAGACAACGTCCTTTCCGAGCTCCTTCACCGCAACGTGCAGATTCAGCACATTCGGAATCTCCTCCGCCAGCCGGGTGAGCTCCTGATAGTGAGTGGCAAACAAGGTCTTCGCCCGAACCTTACGCGCCAGCTCTTCGGCGACCGCCCAAGCAATCGACACGCCGTCGAACGTGCTCGTTCCCCGGCCCATTTCGTCAAGGATGATGAGGCTGCGGGCGGTCGCGCCCTCGAGAATCGCCGCCACCTCAAGCATCTCCATCATGAACGTGCTGACTCCGGCGACAAGCATGTCGCTTGCTCCGACGCGGGCGAAGACGCGATCGACGATGGGAAGCACGGCTCGATCCGCCGGAATGAAGGACCCCACCTGAGCCATGATCGACACGAGGGCCGCTTGTCGCAGGTAGACGGATTTCCCCGCCATGTTCGGCCCCGTCAGAATGACCACGTCCTTTCCTTCCGGAAGAACGAGGTCGTTCGGCACGAATTCCTCGACCCGCTCGACGACCGGATGGCGCCCGGCGCGGATCTCGATCGCGTGACGATCGGTGAACGACGGGCGAACGTAGCGAGAACGATGAGCCACGTCAGCGAGCGACTGCAGTGCGTCGAGCCCGGACAGCCCGTCCGTCACGGTCTGGAGCGCGGGAATCGCGGCGCGCAGTGCATCGAGGGCGGCATCAAACAGGCTCGCTTCGAGCGCCCTGGCGCGCTCCTCCATCCCGGCGATCCGTTCCTCGCACCCACGCAGCTCGTCCGTAATGAAGCGCTCCGCGTTCGCCAGAGTCTGGCGCCTCACGTACTCGGGGGGAACCCTATCGAGGTGCGGCCGAGTCACCTCGAAGTAGTAGCCAAAGACACGGTTGTATCCTACTTTGAGCGAGGGAATCCCGGTGCGGGTCCGTTCGCTCGTCTCCAGGTTCGACAACCTGTCGCGCAGGAGACGGACCTCGTCACGCAGTTGATCAAGGTCCTCGCTGTAGCCGGGCTGAATCAGGCCCCCGTCACGGACGTCCGCAGGCGGTTGGTCAACGATGAAGTGCGAGAACCGCGCCGCGAGAACGCCGATCTCCGGTGCCGCAAGCTTCTCCGCGATGCGAGAGAGGAGCCCCGTCGCCGCATCGGCTCGCCATGTGAGCAAGCCCTGGATGCGCGGTGCGGCGTCGAGAGAGCGCAATAAGCGCAAAAGATCGAACGGGCGGAGGCGATCGGTGCCGAGCTTCCCGACCAGGCGCTCGAGGTCGTGGACGCCCTCGAGGATACCGCGCAACTCGTCTCTCACCAGACTGCGATCGACAAGCCGGCCCACGGCATCAAGGCGCTCGTCGATCTCTTCACGCCGAGCCAACGGCGAGAGGATCCAACGACGCAACAGGCGCCGCCCCATCGCCGTCGTCGTCCGGTCCAAGACGTGGAGAAGCGTTCCGTGCTCCTGCCCGGCCCTCATCGGCTTCACGAGCTCGAGACTCGACACGGTGAACGGATCCAGCACAACGCGCTCGCCGATGACGTACTCACGGACCGGGCGGATGTGGAGCGGCGACAGTTGCTGGGTGGCTTCGACGTAGCGGAGGATCGCGCCCGCAGCTCGTAGCACATCTTCGTTCGCCGCGTCGATGGTCTGCACGCCCGCCGCGGAGAAGGTCGCCGATGGGACGCGCGTCACGACCCGCCCGGCCAACACGGACTCGAGAGGAGACGATTCCTCATCCGGGATCAGGATCTCGCTTGGATCGCGACGATTGAGCTCGCCGCGCAACGTCGGCAAGCCGGCCACAGACACGCACTCGAATTCGCCCGTTGACAAGTCCAGAAAGGCGAGCCCAAACCGCCCCTCCGCCAAGCCTCCGAACAACCCCGCGAGGTAGTTGTTGGCTCCGGGTTCGAGCACCGCTTCGTCCATGGCCGTGCCCGGCGTGACGACGCGAACTACGTCACGCTTCACAAGTCCTTGCGCCTTCTTCGGGTCCTCCATCTGTTGGCAGACGGCGACCTTGTGCCCCTTCCGTAGAAGCTGGGCAATGTACGCCTCGCCGCGGCGAATCGGCACGCCAGCCATAGGATGTCCGTTGCGCGATGTGAGGACGATGTCGAGCTCGCGCGCAACGATCTCCGCATCCTCGAAGAAGGCCTCGTAGAAATCCCCTAGATGAAAGAGAAGGATCGCGTCGGCGTGCTCTGCCTTGAGTCGCAGGTACTGCTTCATCATCGGGGAGGCGGGCGCATCGTCCGGCATGACGTGCAGTATAGATGCAGACCGGGGAAGCCGCAAAAGCACGGGGGGTCGACGATACATCACTCTCTTGACATCTGGATATACGTCAGATATAGTGCATCTGCAGTTGGATAGCAGCCTGAAAAGGGCAAACCCGTCGCGAGACGGGGACGCAAAGCCACGGGCCTCGCGGTGTGCAGTGCAGACGAGGTCGCCGGGTTACCAGGAGACTGGGACCCGGTTTTTCGTTTGCCGATCGGCGGGAGGAGAAGAAGGATGCAGACGACCATCTACTACAGCGAGGACGATGCCTACCTCATCAAACAGGTGGACATGAAAGGGAAGCGAGAGCGGAAGAGCCGATCGGGCGTCATCCTCTCCATCCTCGAGCAGCACTTCGAGTGCGAAAAGAGGCTCGGCGAGATCTTGATCGATCTCGGCGTCATGACGCACAACGACTTGGCTAAGGGTCTCCACCTGCAGCAGACGAGGTTTACCGAGAAGCTTCTGGGGGATATTCTTCTGGAGGAAGAGATGGTCTCCCCTGAGGCCGTGGAGCGCGCGCTCCTGATTCAGGCCCGTGGACGCAAGACGGAGGCAATGTCCGCGTAGCGCGCAAGATCGGCTGAGAAGGGCAAACTGCTCGCGAGGGCAGGACGCAAAGCCACAGACCTCACGCAGGAAGCTGGGCTGCCAGCCTCAACAGGAGGCAGTAGTCATGCAGGCAGCACAGCAGCAATGTGGCGGCACAGACACTCAGGCGGGTCGTCAGCTCCCAGTCCCCGTAGAAGCGCCGACGCGAAGGCGAGCCGCGGCGGTGCGCTTGGGGCGCGCCTTGCTCCTCATTCCGTTGCTCTGGACGGTCGCTGTGCCCGCACTCGCGCAGGCACAGCCAGTGGATCAGTACAACGTAGTCATCACCGATGAGGCGACGGGCTTCCTAGCGTCGTGCACGCAAGTGCGCGTCTACAGCATCGACCCGGTCGAGAACGTCCGCCTCACAGCGGAACCCGTCGCACAGTTCCCAAGCACTGTGTATCCGACGCCCGGGAATCCCATTGTCCTTCAGCTTGCGCCTGGGCGGTACGAGTTGGTTGTCTGCATGTCTTGGCTGCCCGCCGAGGTGCACTACATGTTCTTCACAGTCGTGGATGGGACGATGAACGTGGTGGACATCTTGAACGTCGAGCTCCCTGTGGAGCTCATCACGTACTAGAGAGCAGGGGGCGACGCACATGGACGAACGGACAAACGGACGCAGGAATGTGCGCCGCAGAGACTGTGTTTCGATTGGGGGTGAAGGCGGAATGACGTCAATAGGGCTGCGAGCTTCGCTACTGAGAAAGGACGCCGTCGCAGGAAGAGAGAGACGTGGTGTCAGAGTAGGGCGAAGCCTCCTACCGGGTCAGTCTGCCTTCGCCACAGTGTTGCTGGTCTCGGTCTTGCTCTGCGTCATGGGCGTTCTGGCCGATGCCTCGGATTTTCAGCTAGGCTCTTCGACGGGGATCTGGACAAGCTGCAACGGTTCGTACACCGGACTGAACACCAACGCCCTTTGGTGGGGCACGTCGACCGGGTACGGACAAAGCGGGTTCCAGTTCACGAACTCGACGGGCGCGTCATTTAACCTCAACGAGTACTTCGTCGTCGGCACCTTCACGCATCACAACAAGCCAATCACGGGCTCGAACCTGCCGACAGCGATGACGTTGAGGGTCACGCTGCACTTTGCCAGCCCGAGCATCACGGACCCCGTTCTTTCGTTCCCCATTACGTTCCAGGAGACAACAAACGGGTCTCGACTGGGCGATTGCCCGTCGTGGCAGGTGAGTTCAACTCCGTGCGACGACCGCGTCGTCTTCCCCGCGACGACCGGATCCAATACGTTCTGGGTCGGCGACACCCAGTATCAGCTTGAGATCATTGGCTTCTGCAGCTCGCTCTCGAGCCCGTTCCCGATGCTCGAGTTCGTGACGGAGGAGAAGAAGGACAACGTCGCCTACCTCGTTGGCCGGATCACCGTGCTGGTTCCCGGCTGTTCGGGATACGCGGTGAGCTACACCGGGCGAACCGTGTCCGGCGGCAACACGCAGTTCCGCTACCGCGTGACCGTGGACCCGAGCGCGCCGTACGCGGTGAGCAGTTGGGTTCTTGGGCTTCCCGCGTGCGTCACGAGCGGCATGATCTCCAGCGGGAGCCCTGCGGGCTACACCGTCGGAACAGACCCAATCACCGGCCTCTACGGCGTGAAGTGGAACAACACCGTCACCAAGGGCACATCGATGGACTTCTACATCTGGGTCACCGGCGAGTGGGCCGAGGCAGACGTGGCGTCCTCGGTCACTGGCGGGGCCACAAGCTGTAGCAAGGCGACGACCGGACCCCGGTGCGCAACGCCTGGAATCACCATCGAGAAGCGCGTCAACGGCGAGGACGCCGACACGGCTCCCGGTCCCTCGATCGACGCCGGCAGCTCAGTTACCTGGACGTATCAGGTGACCAACACCGGGAATGTCGCGTTCTCGAGCATCTCGGTCACCGACGACAAGCTGGGGGCAATCGGAACGATTGCCTCGCTTGGCCCGGGGCTATCCCAGACTCTGACGAAGACGGGGACTGCCGTGGCCGGCCAGTACGAGAATACGGGGACCGCGACGACCTCGTACGGCGGGACAACCTACACAGCAAGCGATCTTGCCCACTACTACGGCGTCGCGGCTCAGGCCGACCTTCGGGTGGCCAAGACGGCGCCTGCGACGGTCGTCGCCGGGCAGTCGATGACCTACTCCATCCAGATCTGGAACGACGGCGCCAACACCGCGACGGGTGTCGTCGTGTCCGACACGCTTCCGGCCGGTGTATCGGTCATCTCGCACACGACGAGCCAGGGAACGTACGCCGGGGGAGTCTGGTCCGTCGGCTCTCTGTCAATCGCGGGGTCGGCCACACTGTCCCTCGTGGTCAGCGTGGCGCCGGGAGCAACCGGCTCTCTCGTGAACACGGCATGTGCGACGGGGAACGAGGCCGATCCGAATCTGGCCAACAACTGCTCAACAGCCACGACGACCGTGACAGCGCTCGCCGATGTGAGTCTGACGAAGACGGGAAATCCGCCCGCAGTAGCGGCGGGGCAGACTCTCACCTACACGATCGGGGTCACCAACGCCGGGCCCAGCGACGCCTCTGGCGTACAGGTCACGGACGTCCTGCCGACGAGCAAGGTCGCCTACGTGTCCGACTCCTCGGGCGGTGGCTATAACCCGTCAACGGGGATTTGGAGTATCGGCGCTCTGGCGGCCGGAGGCAGCGTTTCGCTGACCATCACGACCGCAGCCCTCTGTCCGGCATCCTGCCCGGACACGATCCAGAACACCGCGACGGTAACGGCGGCGACAGGTGACTCGAACTCCGGCAACAACACAGCCACCGTGACGACGACGATCACGGACGGAACGCCCCCTGTTGTGAATTGCCCGTCAAGCGATCTCGTCCTCGAGTGCGGCAACCCGAACAACCAGAGCCTCTATGACGCCTGGGCAACGACCGCGACGGCTTCAGACTCGTGCGGACCTCTCGCTTCGTTCACCTACCCGGCCCTCGCCTCGCTCGGTGTCGTCAAGGAGTGCAGCCTCGCGTCTGCATCTGGCAAGACGGTCACCTTCACGGCGACCGATTCCTGCGGGAACACAAGCACGTGCACGAAGAAGGTCTTCCTCGTCGACACCACGGCCCCTGTGATCACTTGCCCGTCGAGCGACCTCGTCCTCGAGCGCGGCAATGCGAACAACGCAAGCTTCTACGCTGCCTGGGCCAACACGGCCACCGCAACCGACAGCTGCCAAGGCACGCTCTCGGTCTCGCACCCGGCCTTCGGTTCTCTCGGGCTCGTCAAGGAGTGCACGGCCACGACGGGCACCGCGGTGACGTTCAGCGCGACCGACTCCTGCGGCCACATCTCGACCTGCCCCAAGAAGGTCTTCCTCGTCG
>CAIMCX010000078.1 GCA_903839615.1 uncultured bacterium | reverse complement strand
TGTTCACGCCGGTTTGGTTCAACGATCGACTGCTCATCGACGGCGGCGTCACGGACCCTCTGCCAATCGATGTCGTGCAGGGCATGGGCGCTGATGTGGTCATCGCAGTCGACGTCTTGGTCGATCCGGGCGAAGTGCACATGTCGGGTCTTCCGTACCTTGGGACGAAAGAGCGCCGGCTGGAGATCGCGAAGACGCCACACGTGGACGAGGCGACCGCGCGCAAGTATCACCCGAGCGTCTTCGCCGTCTTGTTCCAGATGTCGACCGTGTTTCAGAGGAGGCTGTGCGACGTAGCGCTCGCCGCATCGCCGCCTCATGTGCGCGTGAGGCCCGACTTCTCGGCCGATCCGCCATCCTACAGCCGCGTTGGCTGTGGAATCGAAGCAGGCGCGGAGGCCGCCCGACGGGCTCTCCCTGCGTTGCGCCGTGCCATCGCATCCGTCGATTGAGCAGCGCCCATGAAGAAGGGCGCGTCGTTCTACGCCAGAATCGCGCTGGGAGTCGCCGCCGTATCGTCGGGAGGCGTGCTGGTTCGACTTGCCGTCGGCGCATCGCCGCTCGCGGTCGCGGCGTGGCGGCTTGTCCTTGCATCGGTCGTCCTCGTCCCCATCGCGGTGATTCAGAGCACGTTGCGCACGATCCGTCGCCGCGATCTCGCGCTCGGAATCGTGAGCGGCGCAGCTCTCGCAGCCCACTTCGCCCTCTGGATCTCATCGCTCGGACAGACATCGGTCGCAAGCTCAGTCCTCTTCGTCAGCACACACCCGCTCTTCGTGATCCTCGGCGCCGCGCTGTTCCTCGGCGAGCGCGTCGGCCGAACGGTCGCACTGGGAATGGCTATCACCTTGACCGGCGGAGTCCTCGTAGGCTGGAGTGATCTCTCCTTCGGCGCCTGGATCGGCGACCTGCTCGCGCTGGGAGGCGGCTTCTTCGCCGCCGTCTACTTCCTTCTCGGGCGCCGGCTTCGTTCCCACGTGTCCCTCGTCGACTACACCGCCGTGACGTACGGCACTGCGGCCGCTCTCTGCCTCGCAGCGTGCCTCGCGCTTCGGATCCCCTTGAGTGGGTTCCCCTCGCAGACCTACGTCTGGCTAGGACTCCTGGCTCTCGGCCCCCAGCTCATCGGCCATTCGACGTTCAATTGGGCGCTCGGCCATCTCCCCGCGGCGAAGGTGTCGATCCTGATCCTCGGAGAGCCGGTCGGAGCCGCTCTCCTCGCTTACCTCGTCTTCGGAGAGACGCTCACGTGGCAACGGGCGTTGGGAGCGGCCATCATCCTCGTCGGCATCTACGTGAGCTTGCGCGGTAAGGAGGTTCCCGGTGGAGCAAGGACGGGCGAAGATCGAATGGGCGGCTAGCCACATGCCCCTCCTCGCGGGATTGCGCCGCGAGTTCGGGCGCGAACAGCCTTTCCGGGGACGGCGAATTGCCATGAGCATTCATCTCGAAGCCAAGACAGCTTGTCTTGCTTTGCTCCTGCGGGACGGCGGAGCGCGCGTCGCCGTCACGGGAAGCAACCCGCTGTCCACGCAGGATGACGTAGCGAGGGCACTGGCAGTAGAGAACGGTATAGAGGTCTACGCCCGTCGGGGCGCTTCGCCTGAGGAGTACACAGGGCACCTTCGGGAAGCGCTCGCGATTCGCCCGGACCTTGTCCTCGACGACGGCGGGGACTTGGTCGACGTTCTCCATCTCGACAGCATGCACGGCATCCTCGGCGGCTGCGAGGAGACAACGACGGGCGTCGCCCGCCTGCGAAGACGCGCTCACCGTGGCGAGTTGGCGTTTCCGATGTTTGCCGTCAACGACGCGCGAATGAAGTGCCTGTTCGACAACCGCTTCGGCACCGGCCAGTCCGTTTGGGACGCGGTCCTTCGATCGACGAATCTGCTCGTCGCCGGGAAGAGCGTCGTCATAGCCGGTTACGGCTGGTGCGGCCGCGGCATCGCGCTCCGCGCGCGGGGTCTTGGCGCGCACGTCACGGTGACCGAGGTCGACCCCGTGAAATCCCTCGAAGCGATGATGGATGGCTTTCTCGTCGCCCCGATGCGCGAGGCGATCCAGAGCGCCGACTTCGTCGTCACCGCCACCGGGTGCATCGACGTCGTGTCCGGCGACGACATCGCGGTCGCAAAGGACGGGGCCCTCCTCGCGAACGCCGGGCACTTCAATGTCGAGATCAACCTCGATCACCTCTCCCGCTGGACGCAGACGACCCGAGCCGTTCGCCCCGGAATCGTTGAGCACACCCTGACGGACGGGCGCCGGGTCTATCTCCTTGGCGAAGGCCGCCTGGTCAACCTCGTGCTTGGCGACGGTCATCCTGTCGAGATCATGGACATCTCGTTCGCACTCCAGGCGCTCACCCTGCAACACATCGCCAGTCACCCTGCGCTCCCCCCTGGCTTGTACAGCGTTCCGGAAGAGGTGGATCTGGATGTCGCGCGGCGCGCCCTCGAAGCAAGAGGTGCCTCGATCGACACGTGGACCGAGGCTCAACGCGCCTACATGTCTCCCGACGCCGCGTGATCGCCGGACCCGGTGGGTATCGCGACATCTACCGAAGGGACGCGCGCGCGAGTACAATCCGGTGGAAGTGGGGTGAGGCAGATGATGCGAACCTTCGTACGACGAGCCGCGATGATTCTGGTCCCGACGCTCCTGGTCGTGTGTGCATTCAGTACGGGCGGCTCGCAGCAGCAGACGTCAACCAACCTGTTCGACCCCGTCTACCAAATCTACCAGTACCTCCAGAGCTATTTCTACAAGCCTGACTTGGTCAACGATCAGCAAGCGCTGTACGGTGCGATGAAGGGCGTCGTCCAGCAGCTCGGGGATCCCTACAGCGAATTCCTCGACCCCACCGAGTTTAAGAACTTCAACGGGAGCCTCGAAGGGCAGTTCAGCGGAGTCGGAATCGAGATCTCAATCAAGAACGACGTCCTGACCGTCATTGCACCGCTCGTCGGGACCCCGGCGGAGGCTGCTGGCATTGTCGCCGGCGACCAGATCCTCGCTATCAACGGCAAGTCGACCGAGGGGATGACGCTGTCGGAAGCTGGAGTCAAGATCCGCGGCGATACCGGGACGAGCGTTACCCTGACTGTCCGCCACGAGGGCGGGACGATTGTCGATATTTCGATCGTCCGCGCTGACATCACGATCGACTCCGTGACCAGCAACACGCTGGCCGATGGGAAGATCGGCTACATTCGCATCCTCCGATTCGACTCCGACACCGTCGCGATGCTCGATTCGGCACTCGCCTCATTTGATCTGAATTCCATGACCGGGCTCATCCTCGACCTGCGGAACGATCCGGGTGGGTTGATGCAGGCAGCAATCTCCGCCGCAAGCCGTTTCGTCGATGAGGGCATCGTACTGCGAACGGAGGACCGGCTTGCGGGGGAGAAGCTCTACTGGTCGAAGGGGAATCGCGTGCCGAATCTACCCCTCGCGATCTTGATCAATCGCGGAAGCGCAAGTGCGTCGGAGATCACAGCCGGCGCGATCCGCGACAACAACATGGGCATCCTGGTCGGCGAGACGTCCTACGGCAAGGGCGTCTTCCAGCAGGTGATCGACTTCCCTGACGGTTCGGCGCTGAAGGTGACGGTAGGGGAGTACTTCACTCCCGCCGGCCGCACCGTCAACAACATCGGACTGGCTCCCGACATTGCGGTCCCGGAAGACGGAGACCCCATCGCGGTCGCCGTGCAGTGGATCCAGGACCACGTCGGCACGTTGATGCCGATGGACCTCGGGACGCCTCCAACGCCCACGCCATGAAGCTGGCCGTCCTCGGGGCGGGAGGATGGGGAACGGCGTTCTCCCGTCTACTTGCGAACGCCGGGCACGAGACGATCCTGTGGGCTCGCGACCCGGCGCAAGCAGAAGCCATCTCCAAGGCGCGAGAGAACGTGAAATACCTCCCGGGAGTGAATCTTCCAACCGCCCGCCTGGACATCACCTCGCGCATCGAGGACGCAGGGAGCGCTGCCGCCATCTTCCTGGCTGTGCCGTCGTTTGCGATGGCTGAGACCTGCGAGCGGGTTGCGCCGCATCTGCGGCGGCAGCCCGCCCTCGTGAGCTTGGCCAAAGGGCTCGACCGAGCGACCGGCCAGACCATGTCTGACGTCCTCCACTCCATGGTGCACGACTCGACCGTATTCGCCATGTCGGGACCGAGCCACGCCGAGGAAGTCGGCCGCGACATGCCTACGGCCGTCGTCCTCGCCGGCAAGGATCAGGACCTCGGCCGCCGACTCCAGCGCGCGATTGGAACGAGTCGATTCCGCGTGTACTGGTCGGACGATCTTCACGGGGTGGAGATCTGCGCCGCGGTGAAGAACGTCATTGCTCTTGCGACCGGCATCTCCGACGGGCTGGGCTACGGAGATAACAGCCGCGGCGCCCTCATTACGCGCGGCTTGGCGGAGATGGTCCGCTTCGGACGGTCACTCGGAGTCCATGACTCGACCTACTTCGGGCTCTCGGGTCTTGGAGATCTCGTCGCAACGTGCACAAGCGTGCACAGTCGAAACCGGGCCGTCGGGTATCGCCTCGGGCGCGGCGAGCGCCTTGACGTGATTCTGGACGACATGGTCATGGTGGCGGAGGGCGTGTTTGCGACCCGCATCGTGCGAGACATGGCGCGAGCACGCGGGATCGAGATGCCGATCACCGAGGCGGTCGACCGGATGCTGGACGGAACCGCGGACGCGTTGTCGCTCGTCGACGAGATCATGACGCGAGAGCCGAAGGCAGAGAGCCACTAGGCGCCCATGCGGAAGTTCGACGTCATCGTCGTGGGCGGCGGACCGGCGGGAGCTGTCACGGCCCGTGTGGCGGCAAAGGCCGGAGCAACGGTTCTTCTTCTGGAGCGGAGATCCCAAATCGAAGAGCCCTCGGCGTGCGCCGGTCTCGTGAGTCCGAGGACTCTCTCCGTCCTCGGAGCATCCGAAGCCTGCGTCGTGCGCCGGCTGCGCGACGCTACGTTCCATGCGCCGGGAGGAACCGTTCTCTCGGTCCACGCTACGTCGGACCGCGCCCTCGTCGTAGATCGCTCCACTCTCGAGCGCGAGCTCCTCGCCCGGGCCCGTGATGCCGGCGTCGAGGTTCGCCTGGGAGTCTCGGCAACAGCGTGGACGGGCGGCGCCCTAGAGATGGCGGCGCCCGACGGGAAGGAGACCGCGGCGGCGGCGGTTCTTGTCGGTGCCGATGGACCGGAGAGCCGCGTCGCCCTATGGTGCGGCCTTCGCTCCTTCGCCCTCGGCCTGAGCGCGGCGCAGGCCGAGGTGGAGTCGGCGCCCGAAGGAGATCGAGTCGATGTCTTTGTCGGGCGGCACGTTGCACCCGGTTTCTTCGCTTGGTCGATCCCTGCGCAGACAGGACGCCTCCGGGTGGGCCTGGCCGTGAGCAGCGGCGTCCCTCCTGCTCCGTTTCTCGACCGCCTCTTGGAGAGCCGATTCCCGGACCGTCGGGTTGTGGCACGTGTCGAAGGCACGATCCCCGTCCCTCTCCCTGCGGACGGACGCATCGCGGGAGGCGGCGCTCTCCTCGTAGGCGACGCGGCAGCTCAAGTCAAACCTCTGTCCGGTGGAGGCCTCTATTTCGGGGGGCTCTGCGCCCGCCTCGCAGGCCGCGCCGCCTCGCGTGCAGCCCGCGAGGCGAGAGATTGCGAGACCCATCTTGAACGCTACGAAACGGCATGCCACGAGCTTCTCGGCCCGGAGACTCGATTTGGACTCGCCGCCCGCTCGGCGCGCGATGCCCTCGATGACGCGGACTGGGACAGATTGTTCTCCCTCCTCAATCGAAGTGATCTTCTTGCCGTGGTCAGCGAGCGCATCGACATCGACCATCTCCGGCACATGGTCCCTCCTCTCGTGAGCCACCCTCGTCTCTGGGGGACGCTCTTCACTGCCTGGGACCTCGTCCGCAGAAGACTGGGGGCGGAGGGCGGCGTTGCCGGATCCCGCGATGAGTGCCTATAATCCTCCCATGAAGAGGGGAAAAGCCGTGAGGAAGACGGAGGCACCGCGCCGCGGCGTCCGCTTCGACCGAGCCCTCGTCTATGCTTTGGCCGTGGCGTTGTTCATTCTGCCACTCTTCATCCTCCCCAGCGCAACCGAATACGGGTACACGAAGACCATTCTTGCGTTGGTCGTTGTCTCCGTCCTCGTTGTGGTGTGGGGCATGTGCGGCTGGCTCAAAGGCACGTGGAGTCTCCGGATTCCATGGATCACATGGCCGTTCCTCGGGCTTGTCGCAGCGAGCCTCTTCTCGCTTCTTCATGCAACCAACGGACGATTCGTGGTCCAGAGCCTCGTCTTGCTCGTCTACTTCTTTGTGCTGCTTCTCCTTGTCGCGAATGCGGCGCGAGAGAAACGTGACGTCGTCCTTCTCCTCGGGTCATTCCTCGTTTCGACGACGCTTGTCGCCCTCTACGGACTGCTTCAGTACGCCGGTGTCATGCGAGGCCCAAGCGAAGGGAAGGGCCTCGAACAAGTGATTTCCACGCTCGGGAATAAGGAGTACGTGGCGGGAGTTCTCGCCTACGTGTTCTTCCCCGCCATGATCCTCCTCTTCCGGGTTCGCTCGGCGTTGGCGCGAGCGGCCGTGGTCCTTCTTGTGGCATTCGACTTCGGCTCTCTCATGCTGTTCCAGCAAGCGGGAGCCAACTTGGCGCTCGTAGGAAGTTCTGTGGTCCTCCTCGTCGGATGGGTCATCTTTCGCCCCATCGAGCCGCTTCGCCGCGCACGCCGTTGGGTCCTCGCTCTCCTCCTCGCCGTGGCGTTTGCGTACCTCGTCGAAGCCCCGTCGGGTCCCCTGAACTCCGTGGTCGGACTCTCGGCCGACGACCCATCGTGGATCGCGCAGCTATGGACGCAGAATTCCGGCGCGACGCGAGCGTGGGACTGGTGGATCGGGTTTGAGATGTGGAAGTCGAGTCCCTGGGTCGGAGTCGGTCTGGGCAACTACAAGCTCGACTTCCTCCCGTTCAAGGCTCAGTTCCTCGCAACGCCCCGCGGGGCCGCGTATGACTTCTACATTGCTCGCGCCGCACAAGCTCACAATGAGTACGTTCAAACGCTTGCCGAGGTAGGGTTGCTCGGCGCACTCGCTGTCGTTGGGTTCCTTCTGACGCTTGCCGGATCCGTCCTTTATCGTTTGGCCCAGAACAAGAACGAAGACGATCGCCTCGATCTCCTTCTCTGTGCCGCAGGATTGGCCGCCGTCGCCGTCCACGCGCTTGTGAGTTTCCCAGCGCATCTGCCGGCATCGAGTCTCGCCGCGATCCTTGTCTGCGGGATTGCGTTATCGCCGGCCTACGGCGAGAAGGCGACCCGGGTCTTCGCGCTCCGCGGTTGGGGCCTGAAAGCGACTGTGGTCGCGCTGGCGCTCATCGGCGCAGTCGTCTCCGTGGTCGCTGTGCGAGATCTCGACTCGAACATCCTACTGAATCGAGGAATCCAAGAACTGCAGCTCGGGCAAACGGCGCAGGCGCAGACGACTCTTGAACAAAGCATCCGGCTCGATTTCGCTCCCCATGAAGCCTACTTCTATCTAAGTACAGCGCAGGCTCTTCTTAACGATCTCCCGGCGGCATTCGAGAGCGTGGCGCGATGCCGGACGCGATTCGTTGACGAGAACATGTACGTGCTCTACGCCGAGCTGGCCGG
>CAIMCX010000077.1 GCA_903839615.1 uncultured bacterium | reverse complement strand
GTCGACAACGCTCCCCGCGGCGACGACGTGCCCGTAGTGAATCGTGTGACTCTTCCTGGACGAGAGCGAGACTCCGCGCGGAGAGCGGAACAGGCGATCCGCGACGCCGATGGCGTCAGAACCACTCAGGCGCACGATGCCTATTCCGCCTTCGCCCATCGGCGTCGAGATGGCGGCAATCGTGTCGCCCAGCACTAGTCCTCGCTCGTCTCGGGACTCTCGCCCGGCTCAACGCCCGACTCCGGCTCCATGACCACTCGGCGGTGGTCGCCGGCGCCGATGCTGTAGGTGCGCACTCCGGGGTAGTTGGCGAGCGTCATGTGAACCATCCGCCGCTCGTGCGCCGGCAGCGGATTCAGGCGGATCCGCTTCCGCTCCCGGACGACCTCCTCGGCCTTCGACAGCGCGAACCCGATTAGCTCGGCGCGCCTCCGCTTCACGGCCCCGTTCGCGTCGAGGATGATCTCGATGTCTTCGCCTGTCTTGCGATGGAGAGCACCTCGCAGGAGAAGCTCAAGCGCCGCGAGGACAGGGCGCTCCTCAGGCAAGGCGAAGACATTGCCGACCAGGTTGACGTACAGGACGTCGTCCCCTTCTGGCTCCAGTTCGAGGACGACATCCTCCTCGAGAAGGCTGAACACAGAACGAAGGAAAGCTTCAGCCTCCCGGCGTACTTCGTCCGTCTTCATCGCCATCCCCCAAATCGAGATCGCCCACGGAGGTCGCCGCCGCAAGTCGATCGGCACGAGCCAGCTGCTCGTTGACGACGGCCTGCTGTCCCGCCTGCGCCGCCGTTGTCAGGAGGTAGTACAGCCAGAGGCCGGCGGGGAACTTCCACAGCAGGATGGCCATGAGGACGGGGAAGACGTAGCCGAAGTACTTCGTCCCGGCCGCGCCCTCGGAGTCCGGCTGCGGGGTGAGCTTCCACTGCTGGAAGATCATGATAGCCGTCGTCAGAACGACGAGAATGAAATACGGGTCGTAGAGGCTGAGGTCGGGCATCCACAGGAACCCAGGCGAAAGGTGGATGCGCTCTCCCGCGTAAAGGATGGCTCGCCAGATGACGAAGATGATCGGCAGCTGGATGACCATCGGCAGGCACCCGCTCATGGGGTTGATGCCCTCTTTCTTGTAGAGCTCCATCAACCGCTGCTGCAGGAGCGCCTTGTCGTCCTTGAACCGCTCCTGGATCCGCTTCATCTTCGGCTGCAGCCGCTGCAGCCTGGCCATCGAGTGCATCTGCTTGTTCATCAGAGGCCAGAGAAGGAGCCGGGTCAGGATCGTGAACAGGATGATGGCCCAGCCGTAGTTGCCGGTTGCACGGGCCAGGAGGTCGACGAACTGAATGACTGGAATCATCATCCGCGCGCCGACGCCCGGGTGGTCGAGAGCTTGGATCCCCGCTTCCTGCATCAGCAGGAACCGCCTTCGGCCGGCATAGAGCGTGCTCTTTGCCGTCGTCTCCTCGGTCTGTGGCTGCGCGATGAACGAGAAGCCGAAGTGCTGCGATCCAGACGCGGTGCGTTCGAACGTCGGATCCATCGAGACGCCGCTCGTCGGCGAGAGGAAGAAGACGGTCTGCTTGTTCATCAGACCGACCCCGCCAAACGTCTTGATTGACTCTCGAGCGAGGAGTTGAGTGGCCGGCTGTCCGTTGAGCAAGTACGTGACGTCCAACCCTCCGGCCTTCTGGACGTAGTCGCCGACGGTCATCTGCACCTGAGCCGCCGTGGCCGTCGGGTTCTTGACCGAAAGCGCGAACCCGATTGTGTAGATGGCATCGGGGGAGATCGTGTAGCGCTTCTCCACCGTCATCCCCGCCACGGTGCCGCGGAAGACGGCGTTGAATACGCCCGTCGTCGGATCGACGTTCTTCTCGACCAGCTGGTATAGGCCTTCGGTCTCGCCATTCACCGAGACGGCGAAGGGGAAGATCGTGTTGGCGAGGTAGGTGCGCTCGAACGTCTTGATGTTGGTCGTCGTCCCGGCGACCAATTCCGCAACGTTCGACCCGTAGGGAGCAAACGACAGGAAGACGGATTTCATCACCCCGCCCTGCTCCGAGAGGATGATGCGAGCGAGAGGCGTCGTGACCTCGATGTCGCTGTATGCCTCGCGCGCCTCTGTCTTCTCGTGCTGGATCGTCTCGAATGTGATGGAACGCTGCGCCGCGAGCGCGGTGCAGGATGCGAGCGCCAGAACGAGACAACACAATCCCCAAACGATTCGACGCTTTGCCACAGTGACCTCCCGGCGATAGAGTATCGCGGGCCCTCGAAGCGCGCAACTCCGTTGAACAGGGCATTCGGATGCACTACACTCGATCCCGCTCATGTTCACGGGAATCGTGCAAGCCACTAGCTCCACCCTGCGACTCTCGCCGTCTTCGATCGAGATCGGGCTCCCGGACTCATGGCGGGACCGCCTTCTCGTCGGCGGAAGCGTGGCAGTCAACGGCGTGTGTCTGACCACGCGCGAGGTCGGAGGCCGCTCCTTCTCCGCCGATCTGTCTTCCGAGACGTGGTCTCGCACGACGTTTGGGTCTCTTCGCGTCGGAGCCGGCGTCAACCTCGAGTTGCCTCTCTCCCTCGGCAATGGCCTCGACGGCCACTGGGTTCTGGGGCACGTTGATGCCATGGGGCACGTCCGTCTGTTGGCCCGCGAGCGGGACGCCTGGTCACTCGTCGTCTCGTTCCCGCCCTCCGCGCATCGGTACATCGTAGACAAGGGCGCGATTGCCGTGGATGGGATCAGCTTGACGCCGTTCGATGTGCGCGAAGACACGCTCCGCTGCGCCGTCATTCCCGAGACCTATGAGAGGACCTGCCTGCGGGAGCGTAGACCGGGCGATCCGGTGAATCTGGAGTACGACATCCTGGCCAAGTACGTCGAGAGGATGATGCGCTATGTTCGTGTCGATTGAAGAGGCAATCCAGCGCTACGCCCGCGGGGAGTTGCTCATCCTCGTCGATGACGAGAACCGAGAGAACGAGGGCGACCTGGTGATGGCGGCCGAGTTCGTGACGCCGGAGAAGATCAACTTCATGGTGACCTTCGGACGCGGCCTCGTGTGCGCACCGATCACCGAGGACCGCGCGAGGGAGCTCGGGTTGTCGCCGATGTGCGCCGACAACACCGCCGTTCATGGGACGCACTTCACCGTTTCGGTCGACGCGCACGCGGGAATCTCGACCGGCATTTCCGCGTTCGACCGCGCGCGCACGATTCGCCTGCTCGTGGAGCCGGAGACTCGGCCTCTCGACCTTGCACGCCCGGGCCACGTCTTTCCCCTGATTGCGCGCGACGGCGGCGTCCTGCGGCGAGCCGGTCACACCGAGGCGACGGTCGATCTCGCCCGTCTGGCTGGCCTGAAGGAGGCCGCCGTCTTGTGCGAGATTCTGAACCTCGATGGAACGATGGCGCGACTGCCCGAACTGGAGGCATTCTCCGCCCAACATGACCTTCCCATCGTGAACATCGCTGACCTGATCGCCTACCGCAAGCGCACGGAGCGCCTCGTCCGCCGCGCGGCGACGGCCGAGCTTCCCACGAAGTTCGGCAACTTCCGCATCGTGAGCTACACGAGCCCGATGGAGAACGAAGAGCACGTCGCGCTCGTCCGAGGCGACGTGGCAGGCAAAGAGAACGTGCTGGTTAGAGTGCACTCAGAGTGCCTCACCGGCGACGTCTTCGGCTCGTATCGTTGCGATTGTGGTGCGCAGCTCGAGCGCGCGCTTCGAATGATCGACGAAGAGGGCCTCGGCGTCCTGTTGTACATGCGGCAGGAGGGACGCGGCATCGGTCTCAAAAGCAAGGTCTGCGCCTACCAGCTGCAGGATCAGGGTCTCGACACGGTTGAGGCCAACGAGCGGCTCGGGTTCGAGGCCGACCTG
>CAIMCX010000076.1 GCA_903839615.1 uncultured bacterium | reverse complement strand
CGACTCGACAAGGTCACGACCGAACTGGTGACGGCCGGAGACAAGATCTTGCCAGGAGAGCTCGCGTTCGAACTGACGGACACGTACGGATTCCCGCTCGAGATGCTCGTGGAGATCCTTGCCGAGCAAGGGCTGACGCTCGATCACGCTGCGTATGATCGCGCAATGGAGGCACAGCGCACACGGTCTCGGAAGACCGTATCCATAACAGCCGACGTGATCCTCACTCGCGAAGGTGAGAACCTGCCCACGGAATTCGTGGGCTACGCTGACTTGAGCATTGAAGCGACAGTTCGCGCTGTCCACGCGGGCGGGGAGGGGAGCAACTCGATCGACCTCGGTTTTGACAAGAGCCCGTTCTATGCGCAGTCTGGCGGTCAAGCTGCCGACACAGGCGACGTCACCAACCTCACGCGCCAGGGTCGGGCCTCTGTGGTCAGCGTGTCGCGATCCGATGTGGGTGCATTCGTCCACACCTGCAGAATCCTCGAGGGAGACTTCCAG
Source organism: uncultured bacterium (assembly GCA_903839615.1). Classification (GTDB taxonomy): domain Bacteria; phylum Bipolaricaulota; class Bipolaricaulia; order UBA7950; family UBA9294; genus CAIOGO01. The sequence goes on along the minus strand of CAIMCX010000076.1, from coordinate 24,240 downwards.
CCCGGCGACCGCTGTCGCCTGACCGTGGACGTCGAGCGGCGGCGCCGGATCGAGCGGAATCACACCGCGACGCACCTCCTCCACGCGGGGCTGCGGAGCGTGCTCGGGCCGCACGCGCAGCAGGCGGGATCGGAAGTAACCGACTCTGAGCTGCGCTTTGACTTCTCGCACTTCGCCAAGATGACGGGGGAGGAGATCGTGCGGGTAGAGGACTTCGCCAACGCGGCGACGCTCGCCGACCACGTCGTGACCACCGAGCTCATTACGCGCGACGAAGCGCGCGAGCGAGGCGCCATGGGGCTGTTCGAAGACGAGTACCGTGGCCACGACAAGGTGCGACTTGTGCAGGTCGACGAGGTGAGCCGTGAGTTGTGCGGCGGAACGCATGTGCGTCGAACGGGCGAGATCGGCCTCATCCGCATCGTATCGGAGGAGAGCGTCGCATCCGGTGTGCGCCGCATTCGGGGGGTGACGGGCGACGCGTCCCTCGCAGTGCTGCGCGACGAGCGCGCGCGCATCGAACAGCTTCGCGCGACGCTCGGCGACGACCCGGAAGCCGGAGTGGAGAAGCTGCGACAGCGAGTGTCGGCTCTGGAGAACGAGATCGAGTCGCTGACGGCACGCGAGGTCGCGGCGCACGGCGAGTCGCTGCTCTTGAATGCGGAAGCGATTGGCGGGGTCCGTCTCGTCGCGGCGCGGGCCGATCTCGCAGCCGACGCGATCAAGTCCCTGGCCGATGACCTCGAGGGTCGGGCACAGCCCGCCGTCGTCGTCCTTGTCGGAGTCGCCGGCGGCCGTGCGACGGCCGTGTGCAAGACGTCGAAAGGCGTGAGTGGCGTCGATGCGGGAGCGATTGTGCGCGCGATGTCCAAGACGCTGGGCGGCGGAGGCGGCGGAAGCCGCGCGTTCGCCCAGGGTGGCGGCCCGGACGCCGCGCGAGCGGACGACGCGCTTGCGGAGGGGCGTCGTCTAGCAACTCAGGCTTTGCAGGCCGTCGTCTAGGGCAGGCCCGGAGCGGCGCCGATCCATCGCCGGCCCCGCGCATTACGACGACAAGAGGACCGGCATGCAGACGTAGAGGAAACCCTGATCCGCAGCCGCGATCGGGTCGGCGGGTTCGACGAGGCCTGCTTTGCGAGCTTCGGCGAGCCAGATCGTGACCGTGTCGGAAGCCAGCCGCTTCAGCACGTCGATGACGTACTCGGCGCGGAACGAGATCTCGACCGGCTTGATAGGGGCTTTCTTCAGCCGAACGCGCTCCTCGGCCTCTCCCTTGTCCTTCGACGAGGAGTGGATCCTAACTGCGGTCTCGTCCGCTGCCCCACGAATCGTGATTGCCCCGGAGTCTTCGGCCGCCGTGATCTGAATGCGTTGCAGCGCTTCGAGGAGCGTGCGGCGCTCGAACGTCAGGGCGATCGGATTGTCGCGCGGGATGACACGCTCGAAGTCAGGAAACTCCTCGCCGATCGTGCGCGCCATGAACGTCACCGCGCCGGCGTGGAAAAAGAGCTGCCCCTCGCCGCGCCGGAGGTCGAGCGTATCGGAGTCGATCTGCGCGAGGACTCGATCGAGGTCCGTGAGGACGCTTGCCTCGATCAAGTACTCACCCTCCTCCTCGCACTCGGCAACGTCGATCGTCTTTACCGCAAGGCGGTACCCGTTGGTCGCGACCATCCGGAGCTGGTTTGCCTTGAGAACGAGATCGACGCCCGTCAGGCTCATCCGCGTCGTCTCGCCCGCCTTGAGAGCGGCGAACGCCGTATGCTCGAGGCCGTGGTGGAAATCGCCAACGCGAATGGACGCAATCTTGGCGGATGGGAGAGCCGCGATCTCGGGGTAATCCTCCGCGGGCAGAGTGGGAAGGTCAAACGATGTCTCTCCGCACCGCAGTGCCACCGTCGTCCGTGAGCCTTCGTCGGTGCGGAACGTGATCTTCTCGTCGGCGGGAAGGTGCGAAGCAATCTGGTTCAGGATCGCGCCGTTCAGAACAGCCGTCTCCGTGCCGCCCCGATTCTCGATCGGAATCTCACAGCGGACGGCACGCTCGAGATCGGTCGCCTGCAGCGACAGGTGTGTCCCGCCGATCTCCATCTTGAGTCCGGCAAGGATGGGCATGCTGCTCCGCGTTCCCAACGCGTAACTTGCGAGTCTCACTCCGAAAACAAAATCGCTCTTCGCGCAGACGAAGTCCATCCGGGGCCTCCCTTGTCGAATGACGACCGCCGCGCATGATACTCCATCCGTTTGGAAGGGGACAAAACCTGCGCGGCGGGTGCGCGGCGTTGTCAGAGGCCGAGCCGCTTTGCGACCGCGTCGGCGATGTTGGAGATGGAGAGCGTCCCGTCCAGGCGAAGGACTCGGGAGTCCCCAGCGACAAGATCGAGGAATCCTTGCCGGACGCGCTTGTAGAACTCGAGCGTCTCAGCTTCGATTCGATCGCCGCCGCCGCGCCTGCGGCCGAGCACGAATTCGGCGGGGGCGTCGATGAGGAACGTGATGTCCGCTTCGCGCCCGCACGTGGATTCCTCGTTCAATCGCTGGATCAGGCTGAGATCGAGCCCGCGACCGTAGCCCTGATATGCGAGGCTCGAGAGGCGGTAGCGACTGGAGACGACGGTCTTGCCGAGATCGAGTTCCGGCAGAACGACCTCGCGGACGTGCTGGGCGCGGCTCGCCATGAATAGGAGAAGCTCGGAGAGAGGCGTGAGCGCTTCCCGATGCGCCGGGGAGAGAAGGATGTCGCGGATGCTGGCTCCGATCTCCGTCCCCCCTGGCTCGCCCGTGAGCACCACAGCGCACCCCGCTTCTCGCAGGCGCCGACCGAGCAACGCAACTTGGGTGGACTTCCCGGTGAAGTCGAGCCCCTCGAAAACAATCAGCTTTCCCGCAAGGTCGATGGCTGTCCACCTCCGAAAAGAGCGTAGAGAACGAGGAGAATGGCGCCGAGCGTGACACAAGAGTCAGCCACATTAAACACCGGGAACCCGACAATCTCGAAGAAGTCAACGACGTACCCGATGGTCAGTCGATCGATGAGATTGCCGACAGCGCCGACAAACACGAAGACAAGGGCGAGACGGAGCAAAGGCCGCCTGCCCCGAAGAACGAGGAACGCGACGACCGCGGCGACGGCGATCGCGATCGACACGGCGATGAACAGCCCTGGCTTCCCCGCGAGGATGCCGAACGCCCCGCCGGTGTTGTGCACTCGAGTGAGACGAATCGCGTCCCCGATCAGCGGGTGAGGATCGCCTAGGGCGAGAGTGCGCGTGGCCCACGCCTTCGAGATGCGATCGAGCGCCAGAAGGACTCCGGCCAGCGCGGCGAAGACAACGGCGAGCATAGTCCGGCGAGCGTATCCGAGGGGGTGGCACGCGTCAAGACAGGATCAGGGTCGCGCGTTGACGGAGGGCTGCCGCCCGAGTACGGTGTAAGGTGGGAGTGAGGTGGTCGGATGAAACGGGTCAGGTTTCGAGCGCCGGGGAGTGACGAGGTATGGGATGGAATCCTCGAGAAGGGTGTCATCCGATCGGGAGCTGTGCGGGTTCCGCTTGAGGAGGTCCGCTTGGTTGCCCCTTGCCTGCCGACCAAGCTCGTATGCGTGGGGCGCAACTACGCGGCCCACGCCGCTGAACTAGGCAACGAAGTGCCGGAGAGACCTCTCCTCTTCCTCAAGCCGCCGTCGGCGGTGATCGGACACGGCGACCCCATCGTCCTGCCCAAAAGCGACGAGGTGCACTACGAGGCCGAGCTGGCGGTCGTCATTGGACGTCGATGCCGCAACGTGCCTGCTCGCGAAGCGAAGAGCACGATCCTTGGATACACATGCCTGAACGATGTCTCCGACCGGGTAGCGCAGAAGTGGGAGAAGAGCTGGGTGCGCGCGAAGGCGTTCGATGGATCGGCTCCCCTCGGGCCGATCCTCGTAACGCCCGACGAAGTGGAAGAGCCATTGCACGTCCGCCTGCGCCTCAATGGCGAGGTGAAGCAAGACGGGTGGACGAGCGCATTCATCTTTTCCATTCCCCAGTTGATCGAGGAGATCACGTCGTTCATGACCCTCGAGCCGGGCGATGTCATCGCAACAGGAACGCCGGCCGGCGTTGGCCGGCTTGCGCCGGGCGACGTGGTCGAAGTCGAGATCGATGGCATCGGGATCTTGCGCAACCCTGTGCAGTAGGAAATGGGAGATGAGGCCTATGCGCGGCAGCAGGTTCATCGCAACTCTGGTCTGCGTCCTCGCGGGGATTGCCGCGGTTGGCGGTGCGGCCGAGAGCCCGGCCCTTCGAACCGTCGTCGTCAACGAGGTTGAGCTGAATCCGGACGGATTCGACCGCAATGCCGAGTGGGTCGAGCTTCTCAATGTCGGGACGGCCGCCATCGACCTTGCCGGCTGGTCTGTCTCGTGCAACTACCCCGCGGATCGCGCGGCCGTGATCTCCGGGCAGAGCCTTGTCCTCCGTCCAGGTGAGCGATACGTCTTCCACTACGTGGGCCTCTGCTTGCGGAACGACGCCAACACCGTGATTCGTCTTCTCGACGCGGCTGGCGCACGGATCGACGAGACGCCCGCCCTGCGCGATGTCCTCGACGACAAGAAGACGTGGCAGCGGATTCCCGACGGAGGAGATCCACTTCTACCGCTGTGGCTCTTCCGTGACGGGACGATGAACGCGCCGAACGCCTAACGCTATTTCGTTCGCCTCGTCCATTCAGCTGCGGCGGCTTGGAGGACGGCCCAGGCCGTCTTGTCGACGAAGACGCGCTTTCCGGTCAGGATCCCAAGATCTCCACTCCCGACATATACGTCCCCGAGAATGGGCTGGTCGAATCCGGCGACTTGCGCCTTCAGCGCAGAGACGGCATCGGCGGACGGGACGGCGTACATCGTGAACACCTGGCCGACCGTCAGTGTCACGCCGCTCGTTCCTCCCAGATTCGTGGACAGCCCCGCCGTCGGGACGAGAAGCACCACGGCGGGATATGCATCGGCAGGGGGTAGAGGCGCAGAAAGAAACGCATCGAGCGCTTGGGCCGAAGCCGTCTGCACGTAGGACTTGATGTGGTTGTAGATTGTAACGAGATCTTCGAGTTCTTCGTCGGCGACGCCCGTGAGACCGATCGCGCTCGATCCATCCCACCCCTCGAGTCGCAGGCCGATCGGGACGACGAGGGGAGCCAGGTACTGGAAGTCGCGGCGACACGTCAGGTTGTTCGCTGCGTCCCGAACCACGAGGTGCGCGCCGTACGTCTTCCCCGGCTCGACAGACACGGGAGGCGACATGAGGTAGAGCTTCCCGATCGATGCATCCTGTGCTGAGGACGAGGCCTGCGAGCCGGAGGGCACTTCCTGGCCGTCCACGAGCGCGTAGACGACCCAGGACACCGAGAGATCGACCCGGGTTGGCAGCGGGTCGTACTGCAGAACGACCGAGAAGTAGACGGCGGGCTCGCCGGTCTTCGGATTCGGTGCAAGGTCGGCGCTCCACCGGATCTCCTTGAGCGCGATGCTTCCGGCTGCGGAAGCCGCCAGGGTAGCGAAGATCAGACTCATCACCAGCACACAGGAGACGCGTCGCTTCATGGGCCACCTCCATCCCATTATAGAAGGGCGACGCGGCGGCTGACGCCGGCCGCCGCTCGGAACTGGGGCAGCGCCCAGGCTCAGCCTCATCCGTGGCGCGTCTAGACCAAGCGCGCGACGCGGCCGGCCCCGCCCATGCTCTGGTGGATCCTCGGGTTTCCGGCATACTCGACCCGTCCGAAGCCGTCGATTCGAACGTCGAGGCTCTCCACGGCATGCGTGGTGACTTTGCCGACCCCGTCAATGCGGACATCCACACTGCGAGCTTCGAGCTCATGTGTTTCCGCCTTGCCGGTCCCATCGATCCGGATTGCCAGACGATTGACGGTCCCCGAGCCCGCGACACGGCCGTGGCCGTCGATGGTGATCTCCGCCTCGTCCGCTTGGAGGCGTCCCAGATCCACTGTGCCTGCCCCGTCCACCACAACGCGGGCCTCGCGGGCCTTGGCAGACTCGAGCGCCACGCGGCCGGCGCCGTCGATCGATACGTGAAGCCGATCTACGTCCGCTGTACCAACGGAGATTTCACCCGCTCCGTCGATCGACGCGGCGAACGAGTCCGAATGCAGCCGCGCGGCGTGGATCGAACCGCTGCCGTCGATGGCCAAGCCACGCACGGAGCGCATCGTGATCTCAAACCGGATCTGGACTCCCTTCCAGGATCTCCAGAAGTGCCCCTCGCGTTGTTCCAGCACGAGGACTCCGCGCTCGACGCGCGTGACCACGCGTTCGAGAACGTCGTCGGCAGCCTCGACCACCACTCGATCCGCCTCACCCAGCGCAATTTCGACCTGCCCAATGCCGTCGAGGCGAACCTGATCGAACGGCTCGACCGGCCGCTCTTCCCGTCGCACCGCTCCCGGATCTCGACCGAAGACCCCCATGCTTCCTCCTCTCCCAGATCTTGTCCCCCCCGTTCCACTTCACGGGTGTTCCACGAATGAGTGGGCGACCCGTCGCTCGAGGTTCAGGTTGCGAACTACCCGCCGGTCGGCGCACTGTCCGCTTCGCCCCCGATGTCAGTCCTGCTCGTTCGGCGGCCCGTTCGTGCAGGCGCACGATCGAGGGAACGAATGGGGCAGCGATGCCGAGCACGAGCGAGGAAGCACAGGCAAGGAGGAACCACACTCCGGCGCCGACGATGTCCGAGAGGGGGCCGGCGAGAGCAAGCCCAAGTGGCATCATCGCTGCAGCGCCAGCCGAGACGAGTGTGAAAACACGCGGCCTGCAGCTCCGGCGGGACGCAGGCCTGGAGCGCTGCACCTATCGGACCGTTGGCCATCGATTGCGCGATGCCGGTCAGCCCCATCGCCACCACAACGACGCCGAAGAGGGGAAATGGGGCGAGCCCTACGGCCAGCGTCGTTGCGCCCATGAAGGCGATCGCGGAGAGAGAGGTGGCCATCTTGCGGCGGAATCCCCCCACGCAGCGAGGAGCGCGCCGCCTGCGACACCGCCGTCGGCCAAGATCATCGTCCAGCGCCGGTCCCAGCGATCGACGAGAGCGCCGACGAACGGGCCGAGAACAACCTGGGGCAGGACAGCGGCCAGCGTCGCCATCGTCAAGACAAGCCCGGAGCCCGTCTTCTCCGTGAGCCACCAGACGAGCGCAAACTGGACGAGCTGACTTCCGAAGAGCGAGAAGGCTGTCCGCTCCACATGGTGAAGAACTTGCTGCGCCAACGGTCAGCTCGCCACGGGATCCTTTTTCTCACGGCCACCTCCGCTCGTGAGTCTGCGCTGGCGGCCTCAAGGTTCAGTGCTCGGCATCCGTTTCGCCGGCAATCGGTTGTGACCCCCGTTTGAGGGAGATACCTTATGGTCTATGGCTGCAAACCATGCGGACGCGCCCCTGCTCATTTTCGATCTCGATGGAACGCTGTATCGAACGGAGTCGTCGTTCGTGCGGACGATGCGCCAGATCTACGCGGACCACGGGATTGCGCATCCCGGTGACGCCGCGGTCCTCGCAATGGTTGGCGAGACGTTCGATACGTTCCTTGACTGGCTCGTAGCACAGGGGGTTCGCGGGTCCCGGGCTGCACTGCAGGAAGAGATCGGCCGGGTGGAGCTCGATGCGATCCGCCGCTACGGAGAGTTCTACGACGGCGTTCCCGAAACGCTTGGCGAACTCACGCGACTCGGCTGCGTCCTCACCCTGTGCACGAACGGCGACCGAAGGTACGTGGATGCCGTCCTGGCGCGGGGCGGTATCCTCGGCCTCTTCTCCGAATTGAGCACGCTCGAGCCGGGCGGCGGATCGAAGTCCGAGCGCGTAGGGTGCTTGGTGGAAGAATTCCGACCGCGCCTCTCGGTCGTCGTCGGCGATCGATACCACGACGTCGCCGCTGCTGCGGAGAACGGGTGCCGGATGGTCGGAGCGGCCTACGGATACGCCCGCGACGGCGAGCTCGCTTCGGCCGACGCTCTGATCGCGTCGTTCCCCGAGCTCCTCGCCGTCGTCGCACGCTTCCGTGACGAGGCGGCACCGCAGTCGTCGGCCAACTAGCGCAGCGAGACGTCGAGCGGCAGGCCCGGATCGACGCGAAAGCGGCACTCGTTGCCGCCTCGGATGATGGTTCTCAGCGGATCCACACCGACGTCGAGGCCCGTCGCCTGCCGAATAGCTCCTCCACCCAACCGACCGAGCAGGGACAGTACGCGTCGGGAATCTCGGATACGGGGATGCCGCGAAGGGGCACGCAGTGGCACTCCGGGTAGACGACGTGGATCTCTTCGCCCAGCGACGTGACGGCATCGAAGGCGCTGTGGAGGCGGTCGAGGAACGCGCCCAGTGTCGGGACTCCTTCCGTGCCGCGGGCCTTCGTGCCAAGCGAGGTCGGGGAACACTGCCAGCCACACGGCTCGAGCACCCGCTGCCGGGTTTCCTCGTCGGTCCTGCTATCCAACGATGCAACCACGTTTCGAATCCAAGCCAACGTGTCACTCATCGTCCTTCTCCGCGCTGGGCTGGTTGTAGCGCGCTCGGACCTTCCGGTCTAGATGTCGGAAGGCTTGCTGAGGACCTCGCGGATGCGAAGATCGAAGAACCGGTTCGCGTGCGCCGGGCGAACGACGACGGCCGTGTCGGCGCCACGCCCGGTGCCGCCAACAGAGATCACGTCCTCATCGGTTGGGATGAGCCCCGCATCGGCCGCCATGACAGCGATCTCCACGCAGACCTTCATTCCCTGCCCGAACAGGCGGAGTGTGTGCGCGATCAACTCAACCGGCGTCGTCCCGCCGAACTGCGACGAGATGGAGCGGCCGATTCCGGAGAGAACGTGCGTCGCAAGGACGATCGGGACTTCTGCGGCGCGCAGGGTGGCCGCGTGCTCCGAGAGAAGGTCCCGATCGTCCCCAGTGCGGAACCCTGCGTGATGGGTCACGCAGACGAGGGAGACGCCTCGGCCCGCGAGTGCCTCGAGGAACCGAATCCCGGTCTCTCCCGTGCTGGTCGCGACCACGACGTGGCGGATTCCTCCGGCTGCGAGCCGCTTGAGGACGGCGTCGATCACGGGCTGTGTGACGGACACATGTCCCCTTCGTCAGCCCTCGCAGGAGACGGCACCACTAGCGGCCCCGCTCTTCGACAGAGAGGCCGGGGATCCGCAACCTTGTCTCGGCGTAGGAGAGGATCCGTGACAAGAAGACCACCATGACGAGGTACAAGACGGCGGCGATGATGTAGGAGTCGAAGACCCGCGCGGTCTTGGAGGCCACTTTCATGCTCGCGTAGGACAGCTCCTCAAGACCGATGAAGTAGACGGTCGACGAGTACAGAAGCGTGTAGATCAACTCGTTGGACCACGATGGGAGCACGATCCGCAGCGCCTGCGGCAGGATTACGTGGCGAACGGCCTGCGCCTTCGTCATGCCCATCGAGCGAGCCGCCTGCATCTGCCCGGAACTGATTGCCTGGATCGCGCCGCGAATGTATTCCGCTTGGTACGCAGCGCTGTTCAGAGCCATCGCGAGACAACCGGCCGCCAGCGAACTCAGTGGCTTGAGGCCCACGGCCTTGAAGTACGGTGGAAGACCGAAGTAGATGACCAATACCTGGATGACAAGGGGCGTACCACGCATGAACTGGATGTAGATGTTGGCGATGGCACTCAGGACGCGGTTCGCGTAGACGCGCGTCAGCGCGAGCAGGAGACCCAGAACCAGTCCCGCGCCGACGCCAACAGCCGTCAGCTCGAGCGTGACGGCAACGGCTGCCAGGAAGCGCGGCATCACCGTCCCGGCGAATTCAAAGAACGTCATTGCCCGTCCGTCTCCCCGTACAGCTCGGTGATCTTGCGCAAGAACTGGCCCGTGCGTTCGCAACGCGGACACGTGAAGAGCTCGGTCGGAGTCCCTTCCTCCAGAATGCCGCCGCCCTCCATGAAGATGATCCTGTCGGCGACGGCGCGAGCGAACCCCATCTCGTGCGACACGACGATCATCGTCATGCCGCCGCGCGCCAGCTGGATCATGACTTCGAGCACCTCGCCGATGAGCTCGGGGTCGAGAGCCGACGTCGGCTCGTCGAACAAGATCAGCTTCGGGTCCATGGCCAGGGCGCGGGCGATCGAGACCCGTTGCTTCTGACCACCTGACAACTCAGCGGGGAACGAGTTGACCTTCGCGGCGAGGCCGACGCGTGCTAGCTCCTCGCGGGCGCGCGCTTCTGCGGCCCCACTCGTCATCTTCTTGACCTTGAGCAGTCCCAGGCTGACGTTGCGCAACGCGGTGAGATGATTGAACAGGTTGAAGTCCTGGAACACGAACCCGATCTGAGCGCGGATGTGGTTGATGTTCGTGCGAGCGTGCGTGATCTCGACATCTTCCAGCCAAACGCGGCCTTTGTCCGGCACGGAGAGCTGGTTGATGCAGCGAAGGAGCGTGCTCTTCCCGGTGCCCGAAGGTCCGATCACGACCTTCGTCTCGCCGCGGCGAAGTTCGAGTGACACACCCTTCAGGATCTCGTCCTTGCCGTATCGTTTGTGCAGGTCCTCGACGCGGAGTATGACGTCGCCGAGATGGGTCTCCTTGCCATTGGGCATCAGCGTTCCACCTTGCCTTTCATCTCGAAGCCCGGGACACGTAGGCGCCGCTCGAGCAGTGCAAGGAGCCCATTCCCGCTGTAGGTGAGCGCCAGGTAGAAGAGCCCGAGGATGACGAGGTACGGAAGGATGAGTTGGGTTCCGACAGGGCGGCGCATGGAGAGAGGCGCGAGCTTCATCAGCGCCTGTCGCGTGAGGTCGATGAGTCCACCGATGACGCAGACGAACGCCGTATCCTTGACTACGCTTGAGTACTCGTTGGCCCACGGCGGAATCGCGAGGCGGAATGCTTGAGGAAGGATGATGCTTCGAATGGCTTGGATCCTACTCATTCCTAGCGATCGTGCCGCCATCATCTGGCCAGCAGGCACGGCCTGGATCGCGCCACGGAAAATCTGCGACTGGTAGGCAGCCGACCGCATCCCGAGAGCCAACGCAGCGACAATGATGCCTGGCACGGGGACCCCGAGCGCTGGCGTGACGCCGTTCCAGAAGAAGAGGATGACAACGAGGGGAGGAATCCCTCGGAACAACTGCTCATACCCGATACAGAGAATCCGCAGCGGACGCCGCCCATACGCCTGGACGAACGCAAGGACAACGCCCAGCGTCAGGCCTACGACGAGTAGGAGACCGAGAACTTCGAGGGTGACCGGGAGCGCGCCGAAGAGCGGCACCACGTTCTGCCAGAGGATCTGGGTGGCGGTCAACACACCTCCCCGGGGGAAATTACTCTGGAGAGGGCACGAGGCCGTACGCCTCGTGCCCTCTCCAGACTTGCAGTCAGAAGCACCCTATGGCGCTGTTGCGCCGGCAGCTAGAGCGTGCGCGAAACCGGTGACGTCTTTCGTTGCGAGGTGTGGAGACGCCGCGACCCACGCCGCCTCGATCTTCGTCAACTCCGCGCCACCCATGTAGGCAGTAATGAGATCCGCCCACGCGGTCGACGCCTTGAGCTTCTGGATCCCGTCGTTGATCTTGGGCAGGAGTCCGTTCGGATCGCCTTTCGTGACGAAGAACCCGAACTGCTCGCCGGTCTCGATGACTCCAACGATGGAGATCCGCGTGTCCGCCGCGACGCTGGCGCGAGACGCAGGCTCATCCTGGACCACTGCGTCCACGTTGCCGTTCACAAGGTCGAGCACAGCCAGAGGATAGAGGTTGTACTCGACGAGTTGAACGTTCACTCCCTTGTCGATGAGCTGCTCCTGCACCCACTTGGCTCCCGTGGTCCCGACTTGGGCCCCGATCTTCTTCCCGGGGCTGAGAGCGGTGGCGATGTTCAGGCCGGAGTCCGCCTTCACGATGACGGCTTGGTTCGACGTCCAATAGGGCGCCGAGAAGTCCACCACCGCGGCGCGTTCTGCCGTGATCGTGGCTCCGGATGCGCCAATGTCCACGCGCCCGTTGCCGACATCGATGAAGATGATGTCCCAGCTGTAGCTGATGATGTTGACATCGTAGCCCTCGAGGATGGCGACAAGCCGCATCACGTCGAGGTCGAATCCGATGAGATTCCCGTTACCGGCCTGCCACTCGAATGGCGGCCATGTCGTGTCCGACGCCACCTTGTAGGTTGCCGCTGCAGCCGTCACGGTCGCTAGGCCGAGGACGGCGAGAAACCCGAATACTAGGAGAACCTTCTTCATCCTCCTCCACCTCCTTACTGCACCAACCTAGCGGGAAAGGAGAGCAAGAGTCAATGGGCGACGGATTGCAGTTGCCGAGAATCGAGATCCGGCGGGCGGTTACGAGTTCGGGCGTTGCCGAGCTTAGCGAGGGTCGAGCTCGGCAAGCCATCGCCGGGCATCGCGCGGAGATCGCAAGTGGACAAGGCGTAGGCGTCTGTTCTCCTCACGCGCGAGCAACCGAGGGTAGTCGCGCTTCCGCCTCCCGTATGTCGTGATGGCCCACCAGAGGATGGACTCGCGCGAGAGAAAGGCTGTCCGGAGGCTCTCCCGATTCCCGTGCCAGAGTACCTCGCGGCGAAGCGCCCGGCGGAACGTGCGCCGCAACAGCTGGACAAAGACGCGCGGGAACGAGTAGTCGAGCCAAACGACGGTGTCAGCGCGTGCCCAGATGAGGTCGCGCCACTTGGTGTAGTTCCCGTCGATCACCCATCGCTCGCCCGCCGCGGCCGCGGTCACGGCGGCTCGGAACTCGTCATCGGGTCTCTGAGTCCAGCCCGGGCCCCACGAGAGCGCGTCCAGCTCGACGTACGGGACGCCGAGCCGCTCTGCAAGAGTTCGCGCCATCGTCGTCTTCCCGGAGCCGCACGTTCCGACGACGCTGATCCGTGAACCCGGGCTGTTGAGAACACACTCGTCGGCCATGCCCAGAGCGTACGCAGGCACAGGGTGAAAAACGACGCGGCCGCGTTCTCAAGAAACCGCGGCCGCTATCCCTCTTCTTCAGAGGCTAACCAGCGCGCCATTCTGCACAATCCTCCTGAGTCTGTCTGTAATCAGGATCACGTCCGAGCGATAGCCTTAGGGACGCGCGGCGATCGAAATGCCGCCATTCGTTGTTTGGAGAGACAGCTTCGCCGTTGCAGGCGGGTTGAGGGTTGCCAACCATTCCTTGCCTTGCGTGTCACCGACCAGAGGCAGCGTCGATGTGATGGAGCCCGCGGTTGTGGTGGCGTGGAATTCCACCGCAGCTGCCGCGGAAACCGCCACGTCGATTCGCCCGTTGGTCGTCGAGAGGCTGTTTGCATCGCCGACGACCGTCCCGCTGAACCCGATGTGGCCGTTGGACGTCTTGGCGTCAAACGCCGCACTCACGTCATCCATCACGACCTCGCCGTTCGACGTTGCGAGCGTCAGGACTCCTTGACAACGCGCCAGGGAGATCCGTCCGTTGCTCGTGGTCGCCTTCACTTCACCCACAACGCTCTGGATCGTGACTTCGCCGTTCGATGTGGTGAGGTCGAGCCGCCCACGGAGCCCCGACACGGTCATCGAGCCGTTGTTTGTTTGTGCCACGACGTCGGCAACGGCTGGCGTCGTCACATCGAACGAAGCACCGCTGTAGGATCGAAGGCTAGCCGTCTGTTCGGCCGCGCGATAGGCCACGATGACTCGGCTGCCCTGCTGTTCCATGTGGACGGCTACCGCGGAGACATGTTCACTCGCCTCGCTATGCGACGTGCCGCGGGATTGCAGCGTAGCTACGACGCGGACGTCCGTCTGGCCGGCGACCCCGTGCACCGTCACGGTACCGTTCGATGCCGTGACTTCGATCACAGGAATGCCCGATGCAGGGAACGAGGCGGATTCGGTCCGCGTTGCCGCGAACGGTCCGCCTGCGGTCTCAAGCGCATGGCAGCCCGCAAGAGCAAAAAGGACTGCGGCCATGAGCACCGCAGCAAGAGCACAGGTTCCCCTGCTTCTCATTCTCTCCACCTCCCGGCCCCGCCGCCGCGGAGATCAGAGTGCCCCGACCAGGATCTGCGCGACAAGCACTGCCGAGAAGAATACCCCCACGCCACGCGCTGTCCAGCTGGTTGTGCCAACCCACAGACGGTAGCTGCAGAATCCGACCAGTGAGAGGAACAGGATCCGAACCTCGACGATGAGTGCTTGGGTCATGCTTGCACCGCCCCATCGCGGGATGAGAACACGTCAGTGCTCTTCACTATTCCAGCTGCAGGGAGATGGATCCACGATTGCGCCGTCATCGCTGTCGTGCGCGGTGTATCCGCTTGCGAGGTCTGGCTGCGCAGGCGAAGATACGAAGACCCCCAGCGAAGGGACAACCCATGGAGACGCCTACCTTCGACACTGCGAGACTCCGCCTCCGGCCGTTCCGCGAGGCGGATGCGACAGAGCTCCACCGTGTCCTGACGGAGCCGGACATGCTGAAGTACTTCCCACGACCGGGCGGTCCTCCCCTCGACCGGGTCCAGCGCCTTGTGAGTCACCAAATCGAGCAGTGGAATGACATCGGCTACGCCTGGTGGGCTGTCGAACTCAAGTCGTCGGGCCGGTTGGTCGGGTGGAATGGTCTCCAGTTCCTTCCCGAGACGCACGAGACGGAGATCGGCTATCTCATTGACCGCTCGCTGTGGGGGCAAGGTTTGACGACGGAGGCGGCACGAGTGGGTCTGGACTTCGGATTCGGGGCCCTCAAGCTCGAGACGATCATCGCTCTGGCGCACCCCGACAACGTCGCTTCGCGGCGCGTCATGGAGAAACTGGGAATGGCATTCGATCGCCTCGCCGACTACTTCGGCATGCAGATGGCCCGCTACACCATCGATGCGCAGATGCACACCGCGCCACGATCCGATGGCTCTCGCCTAGGGATCTAGCACGCGATCTGTCGCGATGATCGCATCGCCGTACAGGACGGCATTGACAAGATGTCTGTTCATGGATACACTTTGTTCACGTGACGTGAACGGCCCCCCATGGTGAACATCGACAGGCACGAGAGCCTTCTGAACGAAAGCATGCAGTTCCTGCGCGGACTGCTCGGAAAGAGCGCACCGCTGACGCGGGCGAAGCGAAAGCCTCCTGCCGGCGGGCCCGACGCATCCTACTCTCTGACGCTACCCGGTGGCCGCGAAGTGCAGTTCTGCGTCGCCGCTTGGCCGACGTTGCGTCCCTCGCTCTTGGCTACCGTCGAGAATGAGATCGAGCGCTGGAAAGACGAGCTGCAGTGCGAGACGGTGCTTGTCGCTTCGTCGTATGTCTCCGAGTCCCTTGCCGCAAAGCTGCGCAAGCGGCGGATCTGGTTCGCTGATGCGGCCGGGAACGCGTACCTCGAAGTGCCCGGAGCCTTGCTCGTGTACTCCATCGGCAAGCGGGCCGCCGCTCCGCGAGCGGCGAAGGCGCACTGGATGAGCGAGCAGGGCGCCAAGGTTCTGTACGAACTCCTCGCATGCGGGCCTCTCGTTGAGGCGACGTACCGCGATGTGGAGGAGAGCACGGGAGTGTCGCTTGGGATGATCTCGAAGCTTGTCTCGGGGTGGGTGAAGGACGGGATCCTCGACCGCCGCGGCCGCGGGACATACGAGATCGTCCACGGGGCCCGGCTCCTCGACATGTGGGTACGTGCCTATTCCGACACGCTGCAGCCCAAGATCACGCTCGGTCGGTACCGCGCTCTGGGTCGATCGAGCTTCGCGGCCATGATTCAAGCGGCTGAGGACGAGATGGACCTCGACCACATCACGATCGGCGGCGAATACGCGGCTGATCTCCTTACGGCGTCGGCACAGGCTCGGTCGATGCGACTCTACGTTCCGGAGGATGAGCGAGGCAGGGTCCAGCGCGCCTTCCAGTTGACTCCTGCGGCGGAGGGAAGCGTCGAGATGTGCGAGGCATTCGCCGGCGACATCGGTCGTCCGTCTGTCGGAATGGAGCCTCGGGTCGCCCACCCCGTTCTTGTCGTCGCCGAACTCCTGGCCTCCGACGAAGCGCGGCTCGGGAAGACGGCCGCCGAGATCCGACGCCGGCACCTATCCTGGATTCGCTGAGATCTGAACGCGTCCTTCTCGCCCGACTGCCTCTTCTCTTGAATGGACGTGGCAGTTCGCTTGACCGAGGGCGAGGGCCAGCTAGACTAAACTGGGATGTTGTGGCCAGCCCAGGCTAGCGCCCGGAAGGAAGACGAGCGTCGCGGGGCGGCCTTCGTAAGAGGAGAGGTGATGAACTGGAAACTCCTGCTCTTGGGTGCAGTGCTCGCAGCGTTGTTGTGGGTTTCCGGGCAGCGAGACCGCAAGCCGGAACTCGAAGTCACGATCCTTCACACGAACGACGTGCACGCCCACTACGAGGCTTCCGCGTCCGGGGGAGGAGCCGCGCGGCTCGCCACGGCGATTACGGAGGCGCGTCGTAGCGCGTCCCACAGTCTGCTTCTCGACGCGGGAGATGAGTTCCAGGGGACTCTGCTCTTCACGGCCGGCGGCCCGGAACTCGTTGCCGATGTCATGAATCGCCTCGGGTACGATGCAATGACGGTGGGTAACCACGAGTTCGACCTCGGCCCAGCCGCGTTCGCGAGCTTCATCGCGCAAGCGACGTTTCCCGTGCTCGGCGCTAACATCGACGCCGCTCCTCAGTCCATCCTGGACGGACGGATCCGGCCGTTTGACGTCTTCCTCTTCGACGGCGAAGTGGTGGGCATCTTCGGGCTCACCACGGAGTCGACCGCGACCGCCTCAAGCCCTGGGAAGGACATCACGTTTGAACCGGTAGTGCGCCGCGCGCGTTCCATCGTCGAATCGCTCGAGCGCCAAGGCGTGAACAAGATCATCGCCCTAACCCACCTCGGATATGGCGCCGACCTTGCTCTTGCCGCGTCCGTGGAAGGGATCGACGTGATCGTCGGAGGGCACAGCCACACAAAGCTCGATGTCTCCAGCCGCGACGCGCCGTACCCAACGTGGGTTACCTCGTCGAGCGGAGATCCGGTGGTCGTGGTCACTGACGGGGCGTGGGGCCAGACGCTGGGACGACTCGACGTCGTCTTCGATGACGCTGGCCGCGTCGTCCGCGCGAGCGGATCGGTCGTGCCCCTCGACTCAACGATCGCAGAGGATCCGACGGTCGCCGCGATGCTCGCGCCGTTTGTCGCGCAAGCGCAGAGGCTCGTCGGCGCAACGCAGGGAACCACCGAGGTTGACCTGGACGGGGACCGGTCGCGAGTGCGGTCGGAAGAGACCAATCTCGGCGATGTGATCGCGGACGCGATGCTGTGGAAGACGAGGAGCCTCGGGACGCGCGCAGCGCTGATGAACGGCGGCGGGATCCGCGCTTCCATCTCCCAGGGTTCCATCTCGATGGGGCAGGTCCTCGAAGTCCTTCCGTTCGGCAATCGCATCGAAGTCGTCACTCTGACCGGCGCGGCACTGAGCGAAGCGCTGGAAAATGGGGTGAGTCAGGTGGAAGCCGGCGCGGGTCGGTTCCCGCAGGTTGGCGGCCTTCGCTTCACGTTTGAGCCTGCAGCGCCATCCGGCTCCCGGATTCGTCAGGTGGAGCTCTGGGATACCACGACGCAGGCATATCGCGCCGTCGCGCCGGACGAGCACGTCATCCTTGCGACGAACGACTTCCTCGCTGACGGAGGGGACGGCTATGCTGCGCTCGCAGAGGGAGCTGATCGGTACGACACCGGTTGGCTTCTGTCGGACACGCTCGCCGAGTACATCCAAGCGATGTCTCCGTTGCGCATCGGAACGGAGGGGCGGATCCTTCGGGCAAGCTCGACGTAGAGGCGCAGTAGACTACCTCGCCACTGCGGGCGTCGTGTAGGTCGCGAGGATCTCTCCGAAGAAGACGGCGTGCGTGTTTCCTGCCACGTACGAGAACCGATCGATCACATCCGCCGCGGTAATGTCGTCCATCGCGACGAGAGGATGTGCAAGTGCCCGGCACTCGTAGTGCGCTGCGCACTCCGCAACGATCGGCGTCTTGACAAGGCGCGCCGGCGCGGGGGTCAACCCTGCGGCGTGGAACTTGTCAAGGCCCCTGCCCGACTTCGTGCCGCACAAGAGAAGCGCGTCCTTCAGAGCCCCCGGCGCAGGGACGCTGACGGTGAAGCTCTCTGCGGCACGGAGACACTCATACGTGTACCGATTCTGGCGCACAAGCACTGTGAAAGCCGGGCGGCTCCACACGATCCCGATCTGTCCCCACCCGATCGTCATCGGATTGGGCCTTCCGCGGGGATCCAGGACGACGAGGAACGCCCCTCCGCTCGATAGGGCGCCCCACAGGAGGTCGGTCTGGTCCTTCCAGATGAAGTCGGAGCCGGTCAGCATCTCAGGCATAGACGTAGTAGCAGACGTGCCACGCGGTGTTGAACACGAACATCGCGGCGACAGTGACGCTGAATGCAGCCGCGATTCCCCGGCCCTTGAGAAAGACGTAGGCGGGCACGACGAGCGCGACGAGTCGAAGGAGGATGAGGAAGGAGAGCTGCCACGCGTGCGTGTGGAACCAAGGCAAGAAGACGAGAGCCTGGATCGCATGACCGAGGCCAGCCATGGCCACGAAGACCCATGGGTTGAGCCCGTGGGCGCGAGCCAAGTTCCAGGGTCTGGTTGCGAGACGGCCCAGCCATCGACCGGCGCCGAGAGTCGCACTGTTCATAGCCGAAGAGACTGAAGCGGTACCCATGCGGTAGCAATCCCTCATCTCAGTTCCGCGCGAGGCCCTCACGTCCGAGAACTTCCGATGGACGGAGACCCGGGAAGACGGCGGAAGCGTATCCGCTAGATGTGAACGAGATGTGGAGGGACGCGCTACGGGCTACCGTGCGAGCGCGCGGTCGAGCGCCGGCAACGCGCTTTCGCGCTCCGAAGGCACGGTCAACCAAACAGGGACTCGATGCAGGATGGCATCGCGCTCGAGCAGGGCCTCACCGTTGCCGGTCACGTGGAGGAGCACTGGATCCTTCTTCGGGATCCAGCCTCGAGCAAGCCCTTGGGAGAGCGCCGCCAGCGCGGCACCCGACTCGGGGCCTATCGCGATCCCCGCCACGTCGTGGAAGAGCCGTTGCGCGGCCGCGATCTCGCCGTTCGTGACCGCGTAGGTGTGGCCCGACGTGGCACGCAGCGCTGTGCGCACTCCCCCGTCGACAGCGAACGGAGGGGTACGATTGGCGAGGACGAGGGCCGAAATGCGCCGTATCCGGTCGAGTTGGCCGTCGACATCGCGCTCCGGCTCGATCTCCTTTCCCGTGGTCCAGGCATCGTGGATCGGAGTGAACGGAACGTTCTGGGCCACGTGGAGGCACGGCAGCGGATCGGAG
The DNA here is from genome assembly GCA_903839615.1 of uncultured bacterium. GTDB lineage: Bacteria > Bipolaricaulota > Bipolaricaulia > UBA7950 > UBA9294 > CAIOGO01. The sequence goes on along the minus strand of CAIMCX010000076.1, from coordinate 4,848 downwards.
AACTCCCCACTCGCCCGAAGGCGAGCCGCAGCCTCCCACGTCGCGATGGCCCCCGTCCCGCTCCCGACCGCCTGTACGTAGTGGCGCGGCAGCCTGCGCTCCGTTCTCGCATACTCGAGCAGCGCGGTACCCATCCCGTCGCGTCGCGCTATGTTGCGCGCTCCCCCTTCGGAGTGCAGGTCGTACGTTTCGGAGACAAGTCCAGCAAGGCGGATGGCGGCCGAGTAATCCGGACTCCCGCTGACCGCAATCAGGCGCACGGCACTCGAGGGCATGATCGGGATCCGAATCGACGTCGCAACGACTTCCGGCACGACGATCGTCGTCGGGAACGCGAGTATCGTCGCGGCGTGGGCAAACGCGCGCGCGGTGTTGCCTGCTGAAGCCAAGACAACGCCGCCGACGCCCTGCTCGCGGAGGTAGAGAAGCGTGGGCAGGGCCTCGAAGTCCTTGAAGCTTCCCGTCACGTTACGGGCGCCGATCTCTGGCGCGTAGCCGCTGAAGGCAATCACGAGGTCGCGCAGGCCGAGGCATGTGGCAAGCCGCTCGCTTCGCAACACGGCCGGGCCGACGGTCGTCGGCACCGTAGACGCGGCGGGAAGCCAAGCAGAGTACCGGAAGATGTCGGCTCGATCCTCAACGCAGAACCGCGTCTCGGCGTACTCCGTCCGCGGAAGGGCGTTCGGGCAACGCGGGCACGCCTGGGCCAGCGGTGCAAGCGCCCCGCCGCACGTCCCGCAGACGACGCGAACCTTTGGTCGCACGTCCGGCATCATGTGTTGAGCTTCGCTCGCGATTCCCTCTTCTGCAACGGCGGGATTGGCCAGCACGTCGGACGTCGCTATGCTTCTGGCATGGCCGACGCAGGTCTTCCCCCGGGGCAGCGCTGGATCGATCGACTTGTCGTGTACGAGATCGCTTCCGTCCCGCCCATCGACGTTGCGAGCTTCCGCCTGCGACTCGCCGGCGAAGTCGACGAGCCGCGCGAACTCACCTGGGCGGATCTCGGCGCGTTGCCCCGGCTTCGCCTCGTGCGCGACGTGCACTGCGTCTCCACGTGGAGCGTGCGAGCCGTTGCCTGGGAGGGAGTCTCTACAATCGAATTGCTGAAGCTTGTCCGTCCGCGGCCCGAAGCGCACTGGGTTCTCGCCCGCTGCCGCGACGGGTACACGACGTGCGTTCCTCTCGATGCGCTGGAACAACCTGACAGTCTCCTTGCGGATCGGATGTCGGGTGCCCCGTTGTCGCCGGAGCACGGCTATCCGCTGCGACTCGTGGTTCCGTCGCTCTACGCGTGGAAGAGCGCGAAGCGTCTCGAGTCGATCGAGTTCCGCCGCGACCTCAAGCGAGGATTCTGGGAAGAACGCGGCTACCACGACCGTGGCAATCCGTGGCTCGAGGAGCGGTTTCACGAGGGATCTCGATGACACGAGCACGCAGCGTGCCGCGCTGACCTGACTCGCACCTCCCGCAGTGCAACTACATCGGCCCGAAACGCGAGAGTGGCCAGACGCGCAGGTAGGGAACTCCGATCATGTCTTTCTGATCAACGAATCCCCAGAATCGCGAATCGAACGAGTCACGCGAGTTGTCGCCGAGGACGAAGTAGAAGCCCTTGGGGACGACCGTCGGGTCTACGCCGAACCGAAACCGCGTGTCATTCGAGTAGTAGTAGCGTGCGAACTGCGAGCCGTCGAGCTTCTTCCCGTCGACGTAGATCGCGCCATCCTTGATCTGAACCGTCTGGCCGCCGACGGCAATCAATCGCTTCACGTACCGCATTCGCTGCTCGCGCGGAACAATTCCGAGGTCTTTGAGTGTTTTCGTGGCGGACGACTTCTTCCCGAGATCGTAGCGCTTGCCGTCGGCCGTCGTCAGGGTGAGTGTCGCCCCATCGGCCCACGTTGCGATGCGCCCTTCGATGTACGCCGTGGTGTAGACCGGATCCAGGTTGATGGATGCCAGGCGAGCTCCGGTGGGGACCCCGGCCTGCGCAGCTCGCGAGCCGTCGACGACATCTCCGACGAAGACCTGCTCAGTGTGACGGAACACGATGACGTCTCCGGGCTTCGGGTGGCGGAAGTAGTACGTGATCCGATCGACAAAGAAGGAGTCCTTCGGATCGATCGTTGGAATCATCGATCCCGTGGGGACGTGCATCCGCACCGTGACGAACGTCATGATGAGAGTGGCCAGAGCCGCGGCCACGGCGAGGACCTCGACCCATTCCAGCGCTTCGCGCATTGCGGAGCCCGGCTGCCAACCGAGACGTTGCGCCAAGCGAACGATGACCGCCGGCTTCCGCTGCCTCTTCTCATGCCTCCACGACATCGGACCCTCCCACGATTCGTCGACCACTGAGTGCGTAGTGATAGCGGATCCTGATGCTCGGAACAAGGCTGCTAGGCACTCTCGGCCTTCCGCAGACTCGCAAGGATAGAGATTGCTCGGTCGAGCCGGGTGCGGCTCTCACGTCGGATGGATGCGGAAGAGGCACAACGAGCCCGCCGACAACCTCTCTGTTGGCGCCGCGTTCTGGCTCTTCTCGCGCCGCTTCGCCGACCTTTCGACCGGTACTTCCCTTGATTCGCGAAACGAAGCTAGACTCTCGCCAAGGAGGTCGGTCCTATAAAGCGATATCTGTTCTCCGGTGCAGCCCGGTTCGTCCTCGTGGCCGCCGCGACGTTACCTCTGCTCGTCTCCTGCGCGTTCGGAGGCTCTCCCTCCGACAACGAGCCGGTGCTGCGGTACAGCACCATCGCGTGGAATGGAGTCGACCGCGTCCTTGCGACATACTCCCCACTTGGCCTGGTCGATCCGGCGCCCGTCGTATTCCTTCTCCACGGCGGGTTCTCGAGCGCAAGCGACATGTGGCAGACGGAGCTGGCCCAATCCTGGAAGGCCCTCGCCGATCGATACGGTTTCCTGCTCGTTCTTCCCGAGGGCGCGCCGGACGCAGGCGACCCCAGCGGGCACCACTGGAATGATTGCCGTGTCGATGCAGGAAATCTCGATTCCCTCTCCACCGAGGATGATGTCGGATTCATCAACCACGCGCTGGATGCCATCTCAGCGCGTGTCGCAGTCGATGTGGATCGGGTCTACGTAACCGGCGCATCCAACGGCGGAATGATGACGTACCGTTTGGCGATGCAACTCGGCAGCCGCTTCGCTGCGGCGGCAGCCATTGTGGCGAATCTGCCCGATCCGTCGGAGTGCCCGCTGGTCGCGCAACCGCTGCCGATCCTGATCATGAACGGCACCGCAGATCCCTTGATGCCCTACGACGGCGGCTGTGTGGCGGGATCCACCTGTCTGAGAGGCAGCGTGCGGTCGACCGCGGCGACGGTCGCTTTCTGGGTCCTGACGAATGGCGCGCCCGTCACTCCTATCGTGACCGACGTGCCAGATACCGTCCCGTCGGACGGCTCGACGATACGCATCTTCCGCTTCGACGGAGGCGCTTCAGGAAACGATGTTCTGCTCTACCGCGTCGAGGGCGGCGGCCACAACGCCCCCGGACCCAGCGCGTTCCCGGCAGAGAACAAGAACCGCGACATCGACGCTGCGACGGAGATCTGGAGCTTCTTCCAGCAACACGCTCGAGCCTCCTCATGATAGGCGCCGGCGGCCAATGCACTTCGCGTGTCTGGCCGAAATCTCGGCGGGTTCCTCTGCGAGGCGGCCAACCTTCCTCGTATACTTCAGGATGGCGAGAGCGGGATGGGCAAGCCACGTCGGAGGTGCTTTCTCGCGTAGGTTCGCTTTGCCGTGGCCCGATCGTGGGAGCGTAAGGAGGAACAGGAACCATGTTGAACCGATGCGTGATTACCGTGAAGGCGAAGCAACCGTTCTACGATTGGGTCCAGCGTTTCCCCGAGGCGGCGGGGATGACGCTCGAAGAGTTTAACGAAGACGGAATCGCCTACCTCCTGCCCGAGTTGGGGGACGATGAGGATCTCGAGTCGATCCTGCCGCAGTGCTTCGACCTCATCTTTGAAGAAGAACTGATCGGCTGGCGCTCGAACGAGAAGGACTGGCCGTCCGTGCGCGATCTCCCGACCTTCCTCACTTGGTTCGACGTCCAGCTTCGTTCGATCGTGATTGATCTTGTGGACGAGGCGCTGAAAGACGACGAGACCTAGTCGCCGGCAACGCTCAATGCGTTGCTGCCACGTCTCTGCGGTAGACGAGGACGTCGCGAACGGTTTCGAACCCGAGACTCTCGTAGAGCCCGAGTGCCGGCGTTCGGTAGGTGTCCGTCTCGACGAGGATGGACTCCGCTCCGTGTTCTGTGAGTCTCCGCACGCACTCGGATAGGAGCGCCTGGCCGAGGCCGCACTCGCGATGCTCTGCCTCGACGCCGAGCGGCTCGATCTGCCCTACGGGGCGCTCGCCGGGACGAAGCCATCCGATGCAGAACCCTGCGAGCCGCCCGTCTGGCCGGGTCGCCACAAGATCGGTGTCCGAGAGGTGGTGCGCCGCCGTGAGAGTTCGCTCCCGCCACTCCTCGGTCATGTTCTTGGACTCGAACGCGGCGCGATGGAGTTCGACGTACGCCGGAACCTCGACGCGACCTGCCAGGGGCCGCACGATATAACCGGGCTCTGACGCGGCCGCCTCGGGTGCGGGGGCAACGCGTCGCAGGAGGACCCGGGACCAGGAGTCCTCGCCGACGTCGGCTTGGCACGTGAATCCCGCGGCGTCGAGTCTCCGGAGCCGATCCGCCTGGTCGCGAAAGACGTGGACAAACCACGACGCGCGCTCGTGGTGCGTGCCCCGCGCGTCCCACGCCCGAGCGTCAGCCCAATCGAGGATCGCGGAGAACAGGTGAGCTTCCGCGTCGGG
>CAIMCX010000075.1 GCA_903839615.1 uncultured bacterium | reverse complement strand
CTCCGCTCAGGTCCTTCCAGGCTTCGGGAGCGAGAGACGGGGATCGAACCCGCATCACTGGCTTGGAAGGCCAGTGCTCTACCATTGAGCTACTCCCGCACCTACCGAGTCGGAGAGGCCGGATTCGAACCGGCGGCCTCAGCGTCCCGAACGCTGCGCGCTAACCAGACTGCGCTACTCTCCGTATCCCGGCCCCTCCTTGCGGAGGAGCCGGGGTTCCCCTTACTTCCTATAGCGTCACGAAACCAAGGCGTCCGGCGCGGAACACGGTCAGGGTGATCTGAGCATCGGCTCCGAGAGAACCGATGATCGTCTTCCACGCGTCAATCGAATCGACCGTCCGCTGGTTCACCCCGAGAATGACGTCTCCCGTGTTCAGTCCAGCCCGCTCGGCGCGGCCGCCTCGAGTGAGGTCCATTATCACTACGCCCTGCGTGGAGTTCAAACCCAATTGAGTCGCGATGACCTCGGTGATGGGGCCGACGGTCATTCCATACGCCGTCGAGGTGCTCGAGTCGGACTGCGTGCCCTGGCCTGTGTAGTTGCCGAGATCCGCCTCGCTCGGCCGTGCGCCGAGGATCGCATTCACGACCAGCGTCTGCCCATTGCGCACGAGTTCGATCTCCACCGTGCCTCCTACGGCCAGTGCACCGATGGCCTGCGTGACGTCCGCCGCCTCATGGATCGCCGTAGTCCCAACCCGCGTGATGACGTCCTTGACCTTGATGCCGGCCACGTCCGCCGGGTCACCCGCGAAGACCTGCGTGACCAAGGCGCCCTTCAGGTTCGGATCGATTCCCGCCGCGGCTGCACTATCCGAGGTGACGTCGCCGATCGCCACGCCAAGCCAGCCCCGCGCGACCTTCCCATTCTCGACCAGCTGCGTCAGAATGGCCTTCACGCTGTTGATCGCAATGGCGAAGTTGATCCCTTCCACCGTCACGCCCGTGCCCGTCGACCGGGTGATCATCGTGTTGATCCCGATGACCTGGCCGAGCGAGTTCGCGAGCGGGCCGCCGCTATTGCCGGGGTTGATTGCAGCATCCGTCTGAATGAGATCGTAGAACGTCCCCGCGCTGTCGGGCTTCGCCAACGTGCGTCCCGTCGCACTTACGATGCCCATGGTGACGCTGTACGAAAGGCCCAGCGGATTCCCAAACGCAATCGCCCAATCTCCGGTCTCTACGGTGCCGGAATCTCCGAGCGTGGCGGTGGGAAGCGACGCCGTGTCGCCCGACAACCGAAGCAGGGCGGCGTCGACGACATCGTCGGCGCCCACAACCTCAGCGACCCACGACTTCCCTGTCGAGTCCACAACCTTGATCGAGGTGGCGGCCGCGACGACGTGCGCGTTGGTCAGCACGTACTTGTCGCTGCCGTAGTTGATGATGAACCCCGATCCAACGCCCTGGGTCTCCTGCGTCTGCGGTGTGCCGAAGTACTGCTGGAAGAACGGATCGCTGAACAGACTCGACGAGGTGGAGATGTTCTCCGTCACGTCGATCCGTACGACCGCCGGGCCGACGGCAGCGATGGCCCGCTTTACCGCATTCGCGCCCGAGTCGGTGATCGTTTGGTCGACGCTCGCCGTCTGAGCCACGGCAACGACGCCCGTTGCCCGAACGAACGAGTCGGGTGAACGAACCCACGCGACCGTGAGCCCAGCGCCGACGAGGACGATGACAAGCAGTCCTACGAGTGTGATCCTGCGCATTGCAAATCCTCCTCATATGTCGATGTTTGTAGATTCCGCTACCATCCTCGGCCAAGGATGTGAACCGAGTGTGAAGAACTCCGAGCACGCAGATGGGACAAGTCCCGCCACGCCGAAGAGGAAGGCGATCGCTCTCTTCTCTGGCGGACTCGACAGCATTCTCGCTGCCGTGCTCGTCCATCGCTTGGGCATCGACGTCACTCTGCTTCATGTCCAGCATCTGTGGAGCGGCGGCGAGGCGTCGCGCCGGAAGATCCGGGCGGCCGCGGACCGCGTGGGGCTCACCCTGCGCATCGTCGACGCGTCGAATGAGCACCTTGGCGTCGTTCGCCACCCGAAACACGGCTATGGGTCGGCGGCCAACCCTTGCGTCGACTGCCACATCTTCATGCTCCGGATTGGGAAGCGCATCATGGAGGACAACGGCGCGGACTTCGTTGTCAGCGGTGAGGTGCTCGGTCAGCGGCCGAAGTCTCAGCACTACGACGCTCTGCTCGACGTGGCGGCGGAGAGCGGCCTGGGAGATCGGTTGCTCCGCCCGCTGTCCGCAAACCTCCTCCCTGACACGTTGCCCGTGAAGGAAGGGTGGTTGCGCCGCGACGACCTCTTTTCCTTGCGCGGCCGCCGGAGAGAGGCCCAGGTCATGCTGGCCTCCGAATTCGGGATCGAGGAGTACCCTCAGCCGGCGGGCGGATGTCTTCTCACGGAGAAAGCCTACGGCGCACGCGTGTTTGACGCCTTCGAGCACATGGGACGCGACGCCGTGACTCGGGACGATTTCACGATCCTCGGCATCGGCCGCCACTTCCGTTTGTCGGACGCCACGAAACTCGTAGTGGGGCGAGATCAGTCAGAGAACGAAGCGCTTGCGGGGTTCGCCTCCGGCCGTGTGTTGATCGAGCCTGCCCTTCCCACGGTGGGACCGGCGGCCCTCGTCGAAGGCGCTCCAAGCGAAGAGGACCTGGAGCTTGCCGCCTCGGTCGTCGCCCGCTACTGCGACCACGAGGACGCGGCCCCGATCAACATGCAGGTAACCGAAGGGAAGAATCGTCGAGTCGTCTCCGCCGAGCCGCTGGACGCAGACGACGCGCGCCTCCGCGGGTGGCGCATTGAGCCAAAAGCTCCTGGAGCTCGGCGCTTCGCTAGGCGATGAGTGCAAACGCCTCAGCGCGCGACGCTCGGCGCGCCCTCAAGCAATCAACGCAAACGCCTCAGCGCGCGACGCTTCGTCCTTGTAGAACCTGCCGCGAATCGCCGACGTGACCATCGTCGCACCGGGCTTCCTGACTCCCCGAAGCGTCATACAGAGATGAGACGCTTCGATGCGAACAAGGACGCCGTGCGGATCAAGCTTCTCGACCAGCGCATCGGCGATCTGGGACGTCAGTCGCTCCTGCAGTTGCGGACGCCCCGCCGCGATGTCAACGACGCGGGCCAGTTTACTCGCTCCGACAATGCGACCATCCTTCGGAACGTAGACAAGATCAGCCTTGCCGATGAAGGGCAGGAGATGGTGCTCGCAGATCGAGAAGAAGGGGATGTCCTTCATCACGATCATCTCCTCGTACGCCTCCTGGTACACGACGCCCAACGCGTTGGCCGGGTTTTCCGCGGCGGCGGCGAAGAACTCCGCGTACATCGCAGCAACTCGCCGCGGCGTGTTGGCAAGGACCTCGGCGTTGACCAGATCCTCTCCAATCCCGGCAAGGATCTCCTTCACGCCGCGCTCGATCTTCTTCTCGTCCATGGTCTCCCCTTCCCGAGCGGATGCCGAACGGCCCCGAGTCATCCTCTTCCGCGTCAGGATGTCGCGCTGCCCCCGCTCTATCCTTCTCACCGTGAGGATGTCGCGCTGCCCACGCTCCATCCTCCTCGCCGTGAGGATGTCGCGCTGCCCACGCCCTATCCTCCTCGCCATGAGGATGTCGCGCCTTCCCCGCTCCATCCTTCGTATCAGGATAGGCGAGGCGAGCGCGTCCGGCAATCACGATCCGGCCGCTTGAGGGGACAGGATTGCGCCCCTACACTCAACCTTCGACGGTGGCAGGGCGGCGACCGTCCTTCGAGGAGGATTTCATGGGAGTGCCTGCTGAGTTTCGCGTCATCACGGAAATGGCCTACGAGCTGCGGCCCCTACACCGCGGCTACACAGGTCAGACCCTCTACGTCAATGTGGGATCGGGCAAGATCGAGTCGCGGCCCGTAACCCAACAGATGAAAGACGTCTTCATCGGAGGCAAAGGGTTCGGACTCTGGCGCCTGTGGAACGCCGTCTCCCCTGGGACGAAATGGAACGACCCCGAGAACGAGATCGTCGTTTCGTCCGGACCCGTCGGCGGGACGACCGCGTACCCTGGATCAGGGAAGTCACTCGTCGTCTCGCTTTCTCCTCTCACCGGGGGCGTCATCGATTCCAACGTGGGTGGGTACTTCGGCCCCTATCTCAAGTTCTCCGGTTGGGATGCGCTCGAACTGCAAGGGAAGGCGCACGAGGACGTCGTCGTCTTGATCGACGGCACGGCCGGCGTCGTAGAGATCCTCGCCTGCCCTCACCTGGATACCAACACGCACGTCTTGTCAGAGACGCTGATGCGCGCGTTCGCCGGCTCCGACGAGCCGCGCGACAGGACAGCTGTCTCCACCATCACCGCGGGAGTGGGCGCCGAGCACTCGCTCTGGGGATGCCTCAATTTCAGCTTCTTCGACCTCAAGCGCAAAGCAGCTCGGATCAAGCAGGCGGGACGCGGTGGCATCGGTTCCGTGTTTCGCGACAAGGGAATCGCCGCCGTCGTCGTGAAGAGTCCGGCGGTGCGTCCCGACTCGAACGCCCCGGCCGACCTCAAGAAGCTGCAGGCGGCGGGCGCGCGCATCAACAAGGAGATCCTCGAGCTCGACCAGAAGCAGTGTGACATGCGCCGCGTCGGCACCGCCCACCTCCTTGAGATCATGGATGAGTACGACCTCCTCCCGACCCACAACTACCGCTATGGATCTCATCCGGACTCTCCGAAGATCGCATCGACCGTGTGGCGGCAGAGGTTCGGCCAGAACATGCCGGACAGCTGCTGGATCGGTTGCACAATGTCGTGTTCCCACGCCGTCGACAACTTCCCGCTGCGAACCGGACCCTACAAGGGCGAGCGCGTGCTCGTCGACGGGCCCGAGTACGAAACGGCGGCCGGAAGCGCAAATCTCGGAGTGTTTGACCCCGATTTCGTCCTCGAGATGAACTTCTACTGCGACACGTACGGAATCGACACGATCTCGTTCACGACCGGGCTCGCCTTCGTGATGGAGTGCTACGAAGCCGGCGTGCTCGATCTGGCAAAGACCGGGGGACTAGACCTTCGCTTCGGCAACGGCGATGCCGCCCTTGAGGTCTTGCACCAGATGGCGCGCGGCCAGGGGTTTGGCGTCGTGGTAGGACAGGGCATCCGCCGCATGAAAGATCACTTCGTCCGCGAGTTTGGCGCCGATCGCGCGTTTCTCGACGACATCGGCATGGAGGCGAAGGGGCTCGAGTACTCGGAGTACGTGACGAAGGAGTCCCTGGCGATGCAGGGCGGCTACGGCCTCGCTCTCAAGGGACCGCAACACGACGAGGCATGGCTCATCTTCATGGACATGGTGAACAATCAGATTCCGACCTTCGAGGACAAGGCCGAGGCACTGCACTACTTCCCGATGTGGCGGACGTGGTTCGGACTCGTCGGCCACTGCAAGCTACCGTGGAACGACATCGAACCGGCAGACAACACCAAGACGGCAGAGCCAGCCAAGGTACCCGAGCACGTGGCCAACTACTGCGAGGTGTTCTCCGGCGTCACGGGGATCGAGGTCAAGCCGGCCGACCTGATTCGCCAGTCCGAGCGGGTGTACAACTTCCAGCGCGTGTTTAGCGTGCGCATGGGTCTCGGCACTCGCAAGCACGATCGCATCCCCTACCGCTCGGCCGGGCCGGTCACCGTCTCTGAGTACGAGTCCCGCGCCGACCGCTACGACAAACAACTGCGCGAGAAGCTCGGCCTCGATCCGTCGCGGATGTCAACGCAGGAGAAAGTGTCCGCATTGCGCGCGCATCGCGAGGACCAATACGAGAAGCTGACGGATGCTGTTTACAAGCGGCGCGGCTGGACGCGGGACGGCGTGCCGACCTTAGCGAAGCTCAAGGAGCTCGGCATCGACTTCCCCGACGTCGTCGCCGTCGTGAAGCCGCATCAGTGAAGGATCGCCGAAGGTCCGACTCGTGAGCCGGACCCTCGGCGTCTCACCGCCCCCTGAAACGCCGTTCGTTGAAACCCCTAGAGCGTTTGGCTACAATTCACTTGGGTGGTGACATGGCTGAGAAGCGTCAAGAGCCTCAAGCCTATGAGGCTGAACAGATTAGTGTTCTTGAGGGGCTCGAGCCAGTCCGACTGCGCCCCGGCATGTACATCGGGAGCACGGGGCAGTCCGGCCTAATGCACCTGATCGAGGAGATCGTCGACAACTCGATTGACGAGGCCCTGTCAGGATTCTGCACTGAGATCAAGGTGGCGGTGCACGCCGACAACCGCGTCACCGTAACGGACAACGGCCGTGGGATGCCCGTCGGCATCCACCCCGAGACCGGGATCCCCGCTCTTGAACTCGTCATGACGACGCTTCACTCCGGCGGCAAGTTCGACAACAAAAGCTACCATGTCTCCGGCGGGCTCCACGGCGTCGGCGTGTCGGTCGTCAACGCCTTGTCGGAGCAGATGGTCGTCGAAGTGCATCGCGGCGGGAAGATCCACCATCAGGAGTTCTCGCGCGGACTGAAGACGACGGAACTGACCGTGGTTGGCAAGACGGACCACACCGGCACGGTCACGACGTTCTTCCCGGATCGCGAGATCTTCGGGGAGATTCATTACAACTTCCCCCAGCTTTCCCACCGACTGCGCGAGCTCTCCTATCTCAATGGGGGACTGCGGATCGTTCTCGAGAACGAGGCGGCCGGCATCACGCGGGAGTTCCAGCACGAAGGCGGGATCAAGTCCTTCGTGGCCGAGCTGGCGTCGAAGCGCGAGCCGCTTCACCCGAACCCGATCTATCTCAAGGGGACCGAGTCAGGGATCGAGATCGAGATTGCGATGCAGTTCACGAAGAGCTACGACGAGGCCATCCACACGTTCGCCAACAACATCAACACGGTGGACGGCGGATCCCATCTCGTCGGGTTCAAGGCCACGCTGACGAAGTTCCTCAACGACTACGGGCGCGAGAAGAAGATCCTCACCAAGACCGACCCCAATCTCCGCGGCGAGGATATCCGCGAGGGCATCGTCGCGATCGTCAGCGTGAAGATCCCGAACCCCGAGTTTGAAGGCCAGACGAAGACGAAGCTTGGGAACCCGGAAGTGCAGAGCATCACTGGAAACATCCTTGTCGAGCAGCTCAATCTGGCCTTTCAGAAGGATGTGAAGACCGCGCGCCTCATCATCGAGAAGTCCGTTCAGTCGGGCCGCGCTCGCATGGCCGCGTCGAAAGCGCGCACGATGGCGCGGCGAAAGGGCCCGCTCGCCTCGACATCACTTCCCGGGAAGCTCGCCGACTGCTCGAATCGCGACCCGGTGAAGTGCGAGCTGTTCGTCGTCGAAGGAGACTCGGCGGGAGGCAGCGCGAAGCAGGGGCGGAACCGCGACTTCCAGGCCATCCTGCCTCTGCGCGGCAAGGTGCTGAACGTCGAGAAGGCGACGCTCACCAAGCTCCTCGACAACGCGGAGATCAAGGCGATGATCACCGCCATCGGAACAGGAATCCGCGACGAGTTCACGCTCGACCGACTGCGCTACCATCGCCTCATCATCATGGCCGATGCGGACGTGGACGGCGCCCACATCTGCACGCTGATCCTCACTTTCTTCTATCGCTTCCTGCCTAAGCTCATCCAGCAGGGCCACATCTACATCGCGAAGCCGCCGCTGTATCAGGTGAAAGCGGGCAAGGCGACACACTACATGCACACGGATGCGGAACTCGAGGCGTTCCGCGCCGCCAACGCCAGCGGCTACACCGTGAAGCGCTTCAAGGGACTGGGCGAGATGAATCCGCAGGAGCTATGGGAGACGACCATGGATCCGGAGAAGCGGATTCTGAAGAAAGTGGAGATCCGCGATGAATTGGAGGCGGACGACATCTTCGCGACCCTGATGGGAGACGATGTCGCACTCCGCCGCGACTTCATCATGGAGAATAGCGACAAGATCACAGCTCTCGACATCTAGACTCCAGAGGGGGGTGCCCGTGACGCGAGCAGGGTGCATCGGAGGCTTCCTGGCGGTTCTCTTCCTCGTGGGCGGCGCGGCACACGCCACCAGTGTGGGACTCGCCGCGGGGCTCGATCCAACCGGAATCCTTATCGTCAGCGCGCTGACCGAACTCCCCGTGTCGTCCGACTTCGACTTGCGCGTCGAGGTCGGGATTGCCACCGGCGACCTGGCCGGGCTCATGCTGATCACGGGATCGGTCCTTGCGCATCAGGTGTTCAAGCCCGTCGATCCATTTCTCGGACTTGGAGCGGGCGTAGCACTGACGCCGCCGCCGTTCACAACCGGCCTGGTCGTCGAGGGATCGGCCGGCGTGCGCCTCGCGCCGTGGGACGGCCTTGTGATGTTCGGAGAGGTCCGCTATCTCATTCGCTGGTCGAGTGACGGCATCACGTCGGGACCGGTATATGAAGCGGGACTCGAGGTGCGATTCTAGTGACGTGGATCCTCCTCGTCGTCGTCCTCGCTCCAGCCAGCCTCATTTGGCTCGGCTGGAACTTGACCCTCGATGCGCTGTGGCAGCCGACAGATCGAGTCACCGTCCGTCGCATTCTCCTCCTGGGGGAGGTCGATTGCGACGACCACGTGGTCGACTTGGGCTGCGGAGATGGACGAATCGTGGTCGCGGCGGCCCGGGACTTCGGGGCGCGCTCGACGGGCGTCGAGATCGATCCACTTCGCGTGTTGTGGGGACGCGCGTGGATCTTCTCCGCCGGCCTGCGCACGAGAGCCCGAATCGTCCACGGCAACATGTACACATACGCCCTGTCTGACGCCACGGTCGTCATCCTCTTCCTGTCCGCCACGTCGAACTTCCGCCTCCAGGATCGAATGCGCAAGGAGCTTGCCCCCGGATCGCGCGTTGTGTCCTACTACCATCCGATCTGGGGTTGGGAGCCCGATCTCATCGGCGAAGCGAAGGACGGCTACCCGATCTACGTCTACCGCATGGGAGAGGCGACGTGACTGGCCTCGCGGCCCTCGCTCGCTCCGCCGGATTCTCCGCACCGGACCGCGACCGGGAGATCACGGGAGTCACAGATGACTCGCGGCTCGTGGAGTGCGGAACGCTGTTCGTCGCCCACCGTGGCGTGCACGCTGATGGGCACGAGTTCATCCCCGAGGCCCTGGCACGCGGCGCCGCGGCTCTCGTCACCGAGCGCCCGTGCGCGGCCGACGTCCCAACGTGGATCGTCGCGGACGGACGGGCCGCTCTCGGTGCGTGGGCGGCCGCCTACTACGAGCACCCGACGCGCCGCCTCCTGACATTCGGCGTCACGGGGACCAACGGAAAGACGAGCGTCTGCCATTTCATCGCCCACCTTCTCGGACAGGAGGAGGCGGCCGTCCTGGGCACCGTGGCCAACTTCTCCCGCGGTCTGCGCGCGCTGACAACTCCATCCAGTCCCGTCGTTCAGGAGTTCGCCCGCCAAGCCGTCGATCAGGGATGTCGCTACCTCGTCGTCGAAGCCTCGTCGATCGGGCTCGTACAGCATCGACTGGACGAGGTCGATTTCCGAATCGGCGTCTTCACCAACCTCACGCGCGACCACCTCGACTTGCACCACACGATGGATGCGTACGGCGACGCGAAGGCCATCCTGTTTCGCGGGCTCCCGTCGGAGGGAACAAGCGTTCTGAACGCGGACGACGCGTTCAGCGGGACGCTGCGGAGCGCCACGCGATCGAAGGTGCTGACGTACGGAGTCCACTCGACTGCCGATCTCACGGCCAAGGCGGAGGCCGAGGATCGGTTCGGAATCGCCGCGAAGATCGAGTGGCGAGGCGAGAGCGCTCACGTGTTCCTACCCCTTCACGGCAGCCACGGCATCTCCAACGCGCTCGCTGCATGCGGAGCCGCGCTGGCTGCGGGCCGCCTCTTTCCCGACGTCGTCCGCCGCCTTGAGACTCTGCCTCCGGTGCTCGGCCGTTGGCAGACGTTTGCGCGCGGCGAGGTTGACGCAGTGGTCGACTTCGCGCACACGCCCGACGGCCTCGCGCAGGTCCTCGGGCCACTCCGGCGCCTCTACCCTCACGTCGTCGTGGTGTTCGGCTGCGCCGGCGGAAGCGATCGCGGCAAGCGGCCCGAGATGGGCGAAATCGCCGGCCGGCTGGCGGACCTCGTGGTGCTCACAACGGACAACCCGAAGCAGGAGGACCCCGAAGAGATCGCGCAGGAGATCGCACGCGGGGTCGCAAGGACGGATGCGGAGTGCACGCGCATCCTGGATCGCAACGAAGCGATCGCCGAAGCCGTCGCTCGGACGCCGGCCGGCGGAGTCGTCCTGCTCGCAGGCAAGGGCCATGAGACGTACCAGATCGTGCGCGGCGCGTTCGTCCCTCACTCCGACGTGGCCACCCTCGAGGCCCTCGGATTCCGGCCGCTCGGCCCGAAGAAGGCGCCGTGACCGTCGACCTCTGCGTCCGCGGCGGCCGCGTCCTGGATGTCTTCTCGGGAACGTTTCGGCGAGTGGACGTATCCATCGTCGCCGACTGCATCGTCTCGCTCACTGCGCGTCCGGCCAAGAAGACGGTGGACGCCTGCGGTCTCTCGATCATCCCTGGACTGATCGACGCCCACGTGCACCTAGAAAGCTCCCACCTCGCTCCCGCCGAGTTCGCTCGCGCGGTCGTCCCACGGGGGACGACTGCGGTGATCGCCGATCCGCACGAGGTGGCAAACGTAGCGGGCCTCGCCGGAGTGCGCGCCCTCGTCGACGCATCACGCGGGCTCGCCCTTCGCGTCTTCTTCATGGCTCCCTCGTGCGTGCCTGCGGCGCCGTTCGACACCGCGGCGGCGTGCCTCGGGCCGGCCGAGGTGGGCGAGATTCTCGCCTGGGACGGCGTGCTTGGCCTCGGCGAGGTGATGAACGTGCCCGGCGTACTCTCGGGCAGTCCGGACCTCCTCGCCAAGCTCGTTCGCGCCGCGGGGAGGCCCATCGATGGCCACGCTCCGGGACTTCTAGGCGACGACCTTGCGGCCTACGTCGCCGCCGGCCCACGCACGGATCACGAATCGACGACGCTCGCCGAAGCCGAAGAGAAGCTCGCCTCCGGCATGCACATCCTGATTCGCGAAGGTTCGGCGGCGCGGAACCTGCGCGAGCTTCTTCCCCTCCTTACCGATCGAAGCGCGGCGTTCGTCCACTTCTGCACCGATGATCGCAGCGCTGAGACGCTCGTCCACGAGGGGCACATGGACTCGATCGTCCGCGCCGCGGTCGCCGCCGGCGCGCCCCCCGAGAGGGTCATCGCGGCAGCCACCCTTCATGCTGCGCGCGCCTACGGGCTTCGCGACCTCGGCGCCGTAGCGCCCGGGTACCGCGCCGACTTCGTCCTCGTGCCTGACCTCGAGGCCTTCTCTCCCTGCGCGGTCTACACGGGCGGACGCCTCGCGGCCCGCGACGGCGAGTTCCTCGGAGCAGCGCCCGACGCGGCGCTCGACGCGCTTCGGGATTCCGTCCACGTCGCCCCGTTCGTCGCCGACGACCTTCGAGTGCGCGCTCCGGCGATGGCGTCCTCGAAGGCCCGTGCGATCGGCGTCGTCACGGATCAAATCCTGACCGACGTGCTCTGGATCGTGCCCGAGATCCGCGACGGGTGGGCACAGCCAAGTCCCGCGCACGATGTGGCGAAGGCGGCCGTATTCGATCGCCACACGGGCTCGGGGCGCATCGGACTCGGCTTTGCGTCAGGCTTCGGCCTCGAACGCGGGGCCCTCGCGACGACGGTGGCCCATGATGCTCACCCGCTCGTCGTCGTAGGGATCTCCGACGACGACATGGCGTTGGCCGCGCGCACGGTCATCGCCGCGGGCGGAGGCCAGGCCGTTGTCGCGGACGGGGAGGTTCTTGCGTCGCTTCCGTTGCCCATCGCCGGTCTCTTGTCACCGCTCTTGGCCCCCGAGGTGGGCCGTGCGGAGGCCGCGCTGCGGGAGGCCGCGCGCAGCCTCGGGTCCACGCTCGAAGACCCGTTCGCCACGCTCTCCTTCCTCGC
The DNA here is from genome assembly GCA_903839615.1 of uncultured bacterium. Classification (GTDB taxonomy): domain Bacteria; phylum Bipolaricaulota; class Bipolaricaulia; order UBA7950; family UBA9294; genus CAIOGO01. The sequence continues at coordinate 1,563 of CAIMCX010000075.1, read as the reverse complement.
TCTGCCGGTAATTCCCCACCTGCGCCTGACCGACGAGGGGCTCGTCGACGTCGATCGATTCGAGCGGGTGCCGCTCTACGAGTCGTAGGGCGCAGCGCGCCCGGCCTTGCGCGACGCGGGCGCGGCGCGCAGGATCGCATCGACGAGATCCTCGAGCCGCACGCCGCGGGAGCCTTTGACCAAGACTGCGGCGTCTCTCTCTCTCGCCCACCGCCCGACGAGGTCGACAGCGATGTCTTCGCGAGCCAGGATGCGCACGCGCTCGTCGTTCCGCGCCGCGAACGCCGCTCGCGCGAGCTCACCAACGGGGTAGACGAGCCCGATCGGGAGCTCGAGCGCCAGGCGAGCGACGTCGTCGTGAAGCGCCTCCGCGCGTTCGCCCAACCCAAGCATGTCCCCGAATACGACGGCCCGTTTCGCCGAGCGATCGCTGAAGAGAGCGAGAGCGCGCAGGGCGGCGCTCATCGAAGCAGGATTTGCGTTGTAGACATCGTCGATCAGAACGCCGAATCGCGCCGCCCGGACCTCCATGCGATGAGCAACCGGGCGGAACGTTCCGGCGCGTTCCTCCAGAGTGGCCGGCGCCACCCCTAGGCTCGCGGCGCACAGTGCGGCGAGCAAGAGGTTCGTTCCGTTCTGCTCCCCGACGAGCGCCGTCTTGAGAGAGAGAGGAGGTTCGTCGACGGCCAGCGCGAGCCGCGGCACGGCCGCGAGGAGACGTGCGCGCACGGCGCCATGCGCAAGCCCGGCCGTCACGAGGACCCCCGAGGGGTTTGCGGCGGCAAGAGCGCGAAGCTCGGTCGAATCCGCGTTCACGAACGCTCGCGCAGTCGGAGGAAGAGAACGCACGAGGTTCCACTTCTCCTCAGCGACAGCCGTCGTCGTCTTGAACCGCTCGAGGTGACTCGGTCCAACCGATGTCAGGATGGCCGTTGTCGGTCGAAGCAGCTTGGCCAGCGGCGCGATGTCCCCCGGCCGGTCGGCGCCGAGCTCGAACACGCCGAGCTCCGCGTCGGCCGGCATATCGAGAAGAGCCAGCGGGAGGCCGATCTCCGTGTTGTAGTTCTCCGGCGCCGCGTAGGTGCGGAAGGTCCTGCCCGCGAAGTGAGCGACGAGCGCCTTCGTGGTTGTCTTTCCATTCGACCCGGTGATGGCGACGATCGGGATGCAGAACCTCGCACGCCAAGCGCGCGCCAGCATCTGGAGTGCAGATCCAACGTCGCGGACGACAATGAGTCCGCGACCCGGCGGCGGTTGCGAAGGCTGCGCCACGACAGCCGCGCTGGCGCCGCGCGAGAAAGCGTCACCGACGAACGCGTGACCGTCCGCCCTCGCACCGGAGAGAGCGAAGAAGAGCTGGCCCGGAGCGACACGCCGCGAGTCGGCGGCGAATCCCTTCGGCACAGCGGTCCCGCAGCCGGCCAACTCGCCGCCGACGATGCGCGCGATCTCCTCGACGGAGAACAACTCCCGTGTCCCCCTATCCCGAGCTCTGCGACGAGGAGAGAAGGAGGGCTCGAACCTCCCTCTGGTCATAGATCACGTACCCGGGATAGTCGTGCG
>CAIMCX010000074.1 GCA_903839615.1 uncultured bacterium | reverse complement strand
GTGATCTTCACAACGATGGCCTTCTTGTGGTCAATCCATAGACCTGCTCTCATCTTCATGGCTCTCCTCTGCCCGAACGTCATCTGCCCCCGGGAACGCTGCGAACTCCCTGCCTTCTGGCGGCCACAGCCTACGGACTCGTAGCGACGAAGTCCCCATGCATCGAGGCCGGGTGCACGTCGCAACGGAAGAAGTACGTCCCGGGCTGGGACGGCGCGAAGAGCGCATAGTCCACCGTCGCCGGACCCGTGATGATCGCGCCCTGGAAGAACGCCGTCTGCGCCGCCGACGAGTCGTAGACCGCGACGTTGTGTGGAATCCCGCTGTCGGAGTTCGTGAAGTGGAGCGTCACGTACGCTGCCGCCGGGACGGTGATCGTGCTCACGTCAAACGCCATCTGCCTCGCCGTCACGTCGACGACGACAGCAGGCACGACCACGAAGGCTCCGTTCATCGACGCCGGATGCACGTCGCAGCGGAAGAAGTACGTCCCAGGCTGCGCCGGAGCGAAAAACGTGTAGTCGACCGTCTGGACGCCCATGATCTGTTGGCCCTGGAAGAACGTCTTAGCCGCAGCGGCGGAATCGTAGATCGCGATGTTGTGTGGGACCCCGTCGTCCTGGTTCGTGAAGTGGATGCGCACGAAGCCTCCCGCCGGGACCGTGATCGTCCCGACATCGAACGCCATCCCGTGCGCCGTGACATCCGCTGACACAGCGGGAACGACCACGAACTGCCCCGTCATCATCGCCGGATGGACGTCGCAGCGGAAGAAGTACGTCCCAGGCGTGGTCGGCGCGGTGAAGGTGTAGTCGATTGCCTTCTTCCCCGTGATCCGCGTCCCCTGGAAGATGGTCGTCTTCGCTGCCGCGCTCTCGTAGATCGCCACGTTGTGCGGAACACCTGCGTCGTTGTTCACGAAGTGGAGCGTGGTCGCCGCCCCCGCAGGCACGGTTACGACCGCCTTGTCGAACGCGAACCCCTGCGCCGTCAGATCGACCGTGAAGGTCTCAGCGCCCAGCGCAAGGGGAATCCACATACTCATCACCAACGCAGTAACCAGAAGCCCTGCTAGCATCCTCGTGCACTGCCGGGGTCTCATGCCGCTTCCCATCGTTTCCTCCTCGACTCCTGGGACGGTTCCCGCAGGCCTACGGCGTCACGACGACGGACCCATGCATGCTCGGGTGAATCGAGCAGTGGTATGGGAATGCGCCCGCAGTGTTGAATGTGTAGCTATAGGTGTCGCCGTCGGTCAGACTCCCCGACCCGAATGCACCGGGATCGCTCGTCACCGTGTGATTGACGCCGTCAAAGTTGGTCCACGTGACCGTTGCGCCGACGCTAACCTGCACGCTTGCAGGCTGGAACGACATGCTGCGGATGTCGACACTGCTCGTCAGAACCGGTCCGCCGCCGGGTCCCCCACCGTACAGGTTGCAGCCGACGATGCCCAGCGCGATGACGAGACCTAGGCTCCCGAAAAGCACAACCCATTTGCCGATTCTCTTGCTCTGTCCCTTCATGGGGCGACTCCTCTTCTCTGACGTCCGAGCGCGAGCGGGGCCGGCGTTCTCCGGTCCAGCGCGCGGTCTTTCTCGACCTCTGCGAGCCGACCCAAACCGGCCCGCGCAACATCCTCGATCGTCGTCTCCTCCAGAAAGGAAACGATGTGATCCCGCAGGGGACCCCACACAGTGTGCAACGAACAGCCACGCCAGCCGTCACACGGCTCGAGGGTCAGAAGGCAATCCTCGAAGAAGATCCCGCCCTCCGCGACTCGAGCCACGTCGGCAAGATGAATCTCCGCGGCCGGTCGTGCGAACTGCAGACCCCCATTCCTCCCACGCTTGGACGTGAGAAAGCCTGCCCTCACGAGGACGGGGATGAGCTGGCCAAGGAACGGCGCCGGAATGCACGTGTCTCGAGCGAGGTCCCTGATGCGTACTCCCTGATCTGTCTGTTGGCGTGCTAGAACTGCAAGGGCCATGACGCAGTACTTCGTCGTTTGCGAGTAGAGCACGCCATGCCTCCTGATAAGATGATATGGATATATTTTTATAGCGCCTTCCCTGCCTCAAGTCAAGAGCGTCACGTTCGGAAGCAGGTCCCAGGGCTTGGGGCTTGGGAGCCGTGGCGGTCCCCGAGCCGTCAGCGGCTTTCCCCCCTTGTCGGATACTCAGCCTTCGACTGGAACAGCAGGCCCCGCTATCGGCGTGTTGGGAGCGCAATCACGCCGGCCGGCGCCGGGGTGAACCCACAGGCGCCGAAATAGAAAGAGCGAAGTTCGTCGTCGAAGTCGACGTGCAACCACTCGCACCCGGCCGCTCGTGCTTCGGCCTCCGCCACTGCGACGAGCCGCGCCCCGAGGCCTGCCCGCCTGTGCGTCTTTGCCACCATCGTGTCGAGGAGGAAAGCATGAACGCCGCCATCCCAGGCCACATTTACGAATCCGAGGAGATTTACGTCCTCGCGTGCCGTCACCCAGCCAAGACTGTGCACCCCGACCTGGCCGACCCAGTCAATCGGCAGCACCCGGTGGCCGAACGCCTCGGCATGCAGCGCGTTCAGCTCCTCGTTCTCGAATTCCCCTCGCCAGCGGAGATCTTGCTCTGCCACGTGATCCCTCCTGTTCACTACGTCCGTGGATGGCACGTCGGCGTCGCGGAGGCTACCGGCGCGTCGCCTTCCTAGACGGCGCGAACGACTGCTCGACGTAGGCAGCGAGGGCACCGGCTTCATCGACACCTTCCTCGATTCGAGCCGCGGCGACCACAGGCAACCACGGCGCGATCTCGGCGTGAGAAGCGCCCGTTTGGCGGCCGTACTCGCGTTCGTAGATTCCCAGAAGTCGGTTCACGCAGGCGCGCACAACACGCTGCGTGAGGGACCCGCTTGCCGGGATCCCGAATCGGCCGATGACAAAGGTGCGTGCCACGTCGGCGAGTGGGTGGCCGCGGGTGGCATCAATCCAATCGATGACGATCGGGCCCGACGGAGTCATCAAGATGTTTCCGGGGTGGAAGTCGCCGTGGCACAGGACGTCGCCGTCCGGAAGGCCCGCGAGGGTCTCGAGAGCCCGGGAGCGCAGCGCCGAGGACAGAAGCCCGGCCTGTTCGATCTTGCGGCCGAGCCGTCGCCGCTGCTCCGGCACGGCGGCCGCTATGTGCGTCTTGTGCAGTTCAGCATGAAGTCTCGCGAGGATCAAGCCTGTCGGCCGCAGAGTCCAGGGTCTCTTCATGAAGCCGTCAAGCAAGCTCGGCCCATCGATTCGCTCGTAGACAAGGCCTGCGCGGCCGTCCACGTCAACGATCTCGCCAACCCATGGGACGGGAAGTCCCGACGCCGACACGGCTCTGGCGACCTCCGCCTCGTGCTCCGCCTGGTCGCGCGGCACCCAATCTCGAAAGAGCTTAAGGATCGCGCCGTCGCCCCAGGCGTAGACCTCGGCCGTCCTTCCCTCTGCGAGGAGCGTCATCGCCTCGTGCGCCATGCGCCGATCATAGCGCCACGAGCTTCCCCGGGACGCGATCCGTGGATCGCTGGCCACCGGGAGTCTGTCTGGCCCGTCGTGTTCCGACAGGACGAGAGCCCTGGGCTCAGACCTTTCTTCGGCAGCACGATCCAAGACCTGCCCGGCATCGCCCACGCCCCCGCAAGAGATCCCTACGAAGTCGCGGTCTCCTGGACGAGCTTCCACGGAACGGTCGGGGCCTTGCAGTCAGGATTCAAGCACGGGCTGAACATGCCCCCCACGTCACGGAACGTGTGTCGGTTCTCGCAGCCGACGGCGGTGTGCTCGTAGATCCCGGCAACGTCAACGTGGTTGCCGACACGGAATACTTGTCCGACGTACGTCATATCTTGCTCCATCGTCATCGCTGGACGACTCAGCGTATTGGGGACGCCGCTCGTGAGGCGAAGCAGGCGAGCCCGGTCGGTCCCCCGGGGGACACGAAGTGCCTCCCCGAGAGGCGATTACTTCTGGTTCTTCCTACTCCCCATCTTCCCGCGCTTCTTCCCGCCTGTCTTTCCGCCGGTCTTCCTGTGCATCTCGAGCATGCTTCCTCCCTTTCGCGCTCTGGTCAGAGACGCCTGATGCTACTACATCGGTCGGCTTCGCCGCTGCGCTACGCTGGGATCGTCGCGTGGCGAAAGGATTTGAGAGCGCCCTCAAGCTCCTCGTCCACGATGTGCGTGTAGATCTGGGTTGTGGAGAGATCGGCGTGTCCGAGAGCCTTCTGCGTCAGCCGGATGCTCGATGTCTCGCGGTAGATGTCGGTCGCGAACGTGTGCCGCAACAGCTGCGGATGAACGTTCTTCCCGATCCCCGCTTTGAGGGCGTAGCGCTTCACCATCGCCTGCACATAGCGATTGCTGACCGGCCTTCCTTCCAGCGTGGTGAAGACGTGCCCGGGCGCTCCTTCCACGTCTCGTGCCTGGCGCTCACGCCACTCTCGCAGGGCTTCCAGATCGCTGTCGCCGATCCACAACACGCGGTCCCTCGCGCCCTTGCCCTGGTGCACCTTGAGCCTGCCGGTGTTGAGGTCGATGTCCGTCCAGCAAAGGGCCGTCGTCTCCGCCAATCGCAGGCCCGCGTCCAGCATCATCTGCAGGATGAGCCGGTTGCGCTCGCCCGTCGGGTAGCGCGGGTTCGGCTGCTTGAGCAGAGCCCCCTGTTCCTCCGCGTTGAGGACATCGGGGATCTTCCGCCATGGTCGTCTACGTTGTGCCATCATCCATCTCCCTTCTGGGCCGCGGGTCCTGCGCTCTACGTGCTGGATGAGTTCGCCAACGGGCGCGGCGTGTCCTTCGCCGGGAGCTTCGTGAAGCGAAGTCGGGAGCTGGGATCGATCGGCCGCACGAACCGAATGCGCTGGGCAGAGTTCTGACTGCCGCCGGTGCGTGGCGCGTGGGTCTTGAGGAAACGGTTTGCCATGTTGCACGCCCTTCGAAGTACGTTCTTTGTGTATCCTACGTACTGTATCACCATCCTACCGCGAGAGACGTCAGAAGGCAAACGCGCAATGCAATTGTCTTCTCTCGTCCCGTGACTATGGTGGATTTGACGTAGACTCAGACCTGCTCGCAGGCGCCTCTGCGCTCTCCGCGGTGGAACTGCCGTGCTGCCGCGAAGCCCAACCGCAGAGGACGCGGAGATCGCGGAGGAGAAGCGTTGCGGCGGAGCCCTTCTAGATTCTCCTCACGGGCAAGTCAAGCCTGAGCCCAGGCCGCACACCAGGTGCCTGGGTCGGTACCCCAGTTACCCCTCGGCGGCCTCCGCGTCGCTCTGCGCTCTCCGCGGTGAGACTGCCCGGAAGCCCAACCGCAGAGTGCGCGGAGATCGCGGAGGCAGGACAGTCCTGCGAATGCTTCAAGCCCTACTCAAGGGAGGTTCAGCCCTCAGGCCAGACCCGAGCAACGTATTCCTGAGTGCATGTCCAGGAGATCCCCTCCGCGTCGCTCTGCGCGCTCCGCGGTGCTATCTTGTGCCCTTCAGACCGTGATGACGATCTTGCCGCGGGCGTGGCCAGTTTCTAGATAGCGAATCGCCGCGGGGACTTCGTTCAGCGGGTAGGTGCGGTCGATGACCGGCGTGACCTTCCCGACTTCGATGAGGCCCGAGAGGATCTCGAGATCTGCCTTGTTCCGTTTCGCAACGGGGATCTCGATGTCCTGGCTCACGAAAGGCTTGAGCATGCTCGTCCCGAGAAGATGGGCCATCGCCCCAGAGATGGAGACGTAGACGGCCTTCGGAGTCAGGACGCGGCGGCACTCGCGGAGCGAGCGATTGCCCACGGTGTCGAGCATCAAGTCGTAGCGCGTTTCGCCGCGCGTGAAGTCCTCGCGCGTGTAGTCGACGACATGGTCGGCGCCGATCGAGCGGACCATCTCGACGTTCTTCGTGCTGCACACCCCCGTGACCTCGGCGCCGAACGATTTCGCGATCTGCACCGCGAACGTGCCCACGCCGCCCGACGCGCCAAGGATCAAGACCTTCTGCCCCGCTTGGATCTTGCCGCCGTCGCGCAGACCTTGGAGGGCCGTGAGTCCCGCCATCGGCACGGCAGCCGCCTGCTCGAACGTAAGACTGGCGGGCTTCAGCGCCAGCGTGCGTTCCGGAACAGACGCGTACTCGGCGAACGCCCCCGCGCCTTCGCCGAAGACCGCGTCACCCAGGCGGAACCGCGTCACGTCCTTGCCGACCGC
>CAIMCX010000073.1 GCA_903839615.1 uncultured bacterium | reverse complement strand
GGACCCTCGATCGGCTCCGGCTTGAACCGCGAGCCGACGTAGCGCACGGCTCCCTTGATGCCGTCGATCAACTCCATCATCTGCTCGTCCTCGAGCCCCAGTCGGCAGAAGACGTAGCCGGGGAAGAGGCGGCGCTTCTCGATCCTTTGGATCGTCACGACGCGCTTGTCCTTGTATTCCTTGACCTTCAGAAGGCCTGAAGCGCGACTCGTGATGCAGTCTTCCTCTTCGTATAGGTCACCCTCGCTCAGCGTTGCGCCCTTCCGGATCTTCCCGGGAGCGCACTTGTCGAGAATGATCTTCTTCTTCTCTTTCGCCCCGGGATGCTCGAACGTCACCCGCCGCACTTTGTCGCGGACGACGATCGTGCCGCGATTCGTGATCGTGTACTTCTCGTCGCTGTCCGTCGTCAGCGGCACACCATTGCGAATCTTCTCCCCCAAACGGATGTCGCGCCGGACCTTCTTGTCCGCGGGGATGTAGTGCGTTTCCTCATTGCGGTTGGTCAACTCGACCACCACGCGCTGCAGGACTTCGACGTCGGTCACCTTGCCGGCCTCTTCCATGTGCCGAGGGGCTTTTCTCGCCAGGATATCGCCCCGCGCCGTCCGCACGTTCGGCTTCGCGACGAGGTCATATTCGTAAGGGATGCGGTATTCCGTGGTCGCGCCGCGGCGGCTGCGAGAGGTGATGACTTCCTCAACAGGTACGAGGAAGAAGCTCTCTTCGCCCTCGATATCGAACTTCTCGACGGCCTTCTCCCACTGTCTCTTCCGCACGCGATCGTTCAGGTCTTCTTTGACCTTCAGCTCCGAACCAGCGTAGGTCTGGATCGCGTACCACTTCTTGAGCCGCATGATCTCCTCTTGCTACGCGGTCCCCGAGCCAACGACCAGCCTCAGCACGAACGCCACGGCCCCATCGATGCCCCAGATGTACAGAGTGAGAATGATGGTCATCAGAAGGATGAGCACCGTCAGGGAAACGACCTCGTTCCTTGTCGGCCACGTGACACGAGCGGTCTCCGCTCGGACGCTCTTGAGGTAATTCCTAATGCGCTCGATCATCCGCATCTCCTCGCTCGATAGTCCCCTTGCAGGCCCAGGAGGGGTCGAACCCCCAGCCTTCCGATTTGGAGTCGGATGCTCTGCCAATTGAGCTATGGGCCTGTGCCCGGTCTGCCCTTCGGCTAGACCTCCTTGTGCAGCGTGTGCTTGCGGTCCCACTTGCAGTACTTGTTCAGCTGCAGCTTGCCTTGGGACGTCATCTTGTTCTTCTTCGTGTGGTAGTTCCTGCGCCCACAGTCGGAACACGCGAGCGTGACGTGGACGACCGCTTCACCCTTCTTCGCCATGCCTCAAACCTCTCAACTACTCGATGATCTTGCTTACGACGCCGGCGCCGATCGTCTTCCCGCCCTCGCGGATAGCGAAGCGCAGGCCCTCGTTCATTGCGACCGGGTGCAGAAGCTCGCCGATGAACTTGACGTTGTCGCCCGGCATCACCATCTCGACACCCTCGGGCAACGTCATGGTTCCCGTGATGTCGGTCGTCCGGAAGAAGAACTGCGGCTTGTATCCGGTGAAGAATGGCTTCTGCCGCCCGCCTTCGTCGCGGGTCAGGACGTAGATCGCGCCCTCGAACTTGGTGTGAGGCGTGATCGTCTTCGGGGCGGCAAGAACCTGACCGCGTTCGACCTCGTCCTTCTCGACTCCGCGGAGGAGGATTCCCACGTTGTCGCCGGCGATGGCGTACTCGAGCGTCTTGTTGAACATCTCGAGGCTCGTGGCGACCGTCTTCTGGACCTGATCGTGGATTCCGACGATCTCGAGTTCCATTCCCGGCGTGATCTTGCCGCGCTCGACGCGGCCCGTGACGACGGTTCCCCGGCCCTTGATCGAGAACACGTCTTCCACCGGCATGAGGAACGGCTTGTCCTCTTCACGGTCCGGCTGCGGGATGAAGCTGTCGCACGCCGCCATGAGGTCCAGGATCGGCTTCGCGTCCGGTGAGTCGCCACTGCCCTGAAGCGCCTTCAGCGCCGAGCCGCGAATGATCGGCGTCTCGTCGCCCGGGAATTCGTACCGCGACAGGAGGTCGCGGATCTCAATCTCGATCAAGTCCACCAACTCGGGGTCGTCGACCAAGTCGACCTTGTTCAGGAAGACGACGATGGCCGGAACGTTGACCTGTCGAGCGAGAAGGACGTGCTCACGTGTCTGCGGCATCGGCCCGTCCGTTGCAGAGACCACGAGGATCGCGCCGTCCATCTGCGCCGCGCCCGTGATCATGTTCTTGATGTAGTCCGCGTGACCGGGGCAATCGATGTGCGCGTAATGGCGCGTTTCCGTCTCATACTCCACGTGCGCGACGTTCACCGTCAGAATCTTCGTTGCATCACGACGGAACAGCTTCGCATCGGCTTTGGCGACCTGGTCGTACGATCGCTCCTGCGCTAACCCTTTGGATGCCAGGACTTTCGTGATCGCCGCCGTGAGCGTCGTCTTGCCATGGTCGATGTGACCAATGGTTCCGATGTTCAGGTGAGGCTTAGTCCTCGCAAACGCTTCCTTCGCCATTCGCCAGACCTCCTTGCCGATCGTCTGTTCGACGTTCCTGCGTTTCCCAAATGAAAAGTCGGCCGCCGCGAGCGTGAGCCCGCGATCGGAGTCGAACCGATGACCTCCCCCTTACCAAGGGGGTGCTCTACCTACTGAGCTACACGGGCGTTTCGATCTCCGCCGCACGCGGAGTGTAACCGCAACAACGCCGCTCTTCCAAGTGGAGGGGGAGGGATTCGAACCCCCGTAGGCATACGCCAACGGATTTACAGTCCGCCCCGTTTGGCCGCTTCGGTACCCCTCCAAATGAGCCAGCAAGAGCCAGCGGCCAGAATCGAACTGGCAACCTACTGATTACAAGTCAGTTGCTCTTCCGGTTGAGCTACGCTGGCGGCTCGCTCGATCGGCGCGGATTGTACCAGGGGTCTGAGAAAGCGTCAAGGACGTCATTCCCGCTGGTCTGAGAGTCCAGGCGAATCTCCCTGTCAAAGACGCGACTCCAGAGACGAAAAGGAGGAATCAGTCGGCTATGGAGACGTGTCTACTGGACGACGCAGCAAGAGCGTTCGAGGTTTTCTGCTGGTCAAAGGGTCTTTCGCCGCGGACGGTGAGCACCTATGCAGCGGCCATTAGGAAGCTGACGGACTTCCTACCCTGCGAACCCGGAGCGGACCAGGTAGTGCCAAACCGAACCGAGGTGCGAGAGTTCGTTGTCCACCTCTCATCCTCCGGCCTATCGCGTGCTTCAGTCGGCATCCATGTCCGCTCGATCAAGGTCTTCCTCAGCTTCCTCTACCGAGAAGGCATGGTGGCAGAGGACCTGGCTTCATGCATCCCGGTCCCAAGAGCCGGACACAAGGTCCCTGTCGCGCTCTGCGAGGCAGATGTCCGGTCACTGCTATCCGCTGTGCGCGGCCCTTCGTGGTGCGACGTCCGCAACACCGCGATGCTTATGCTGTTTCTGGATACGGGTCTGCGTCTTGCCGAGCTGGTCGGACTCAGCGTGGAAGACGTGAATCTCAACGAGTGGCGTATCTTGCTCAAGAACGGAAAGGGCGCACGCGATCGGACACTTTTCATTGGCCAGGCGCTCCATCGTTCCCTACGTCGGTGGCTTGAGGTCAGGGGGACCTCCTGTCATACGGATGCGCTGTTCGTGACTCGTTCGGGTCAACGGCACGACCCTCGGAACGTCGAACGCATCGTCAGCCGTCTGGCTGCTCGTGCAGGCGTCGCAGCTCGCACTACTCCGCACATCTTGCGGCACACCGCCGCTGTCAACTACATCAGGCATGGCGGTGACCCGTTCACACTCCAGCGCCTCTTGGGACACAGCGACATCCGTACCACTCGCATCTACGTTGAGATGGGGAGCGACGATGTGCGCAGAGCGCACGCGAAGGCTGGGCCGCTGGACAGACTACTCACGTAGCGGACGTGCAAGATCGGGACCTGCCAAGGGCGCTTGCGGATGATCCTCGGATTCAGAACTGAGTTCGGTCGTCGTCTCCCTCTCCCCCCCCCCCGCGGGCGGCCCATTCCGAAGCCAAGGGACAGGCCCCTGGATCGATTGCCGCCACGGTTTCAGACGCGGGTGGGACTCCGCGACGCCATCCAAATCCCACCCCTCACCGTGCTGATCGGCTCCTCCCGTTTGCTGCCGCCGGAGCGCGCTCCTATATTCTCTGAGTCGCGGATGAAGCGTTTGGCTGCCATCAGCAGGGAAGCTAGAGTGATGGCAGCAAGGAGGTGCTATGATGACGAATGTTCCTACCTGCCCCACGTGTGGCTCGACGGACGTGAAGAAGATCTCAACCTCAAGCAAGGTGGGAGCGGCGGTCCTGATCGGGGTGTTCGCGCTTGGCAAGATCAGCAAGACGTTCAAGTGCAACACCTGCGGGTATCAGTGGTAGCAGGACGTTTGCGGTGGGCCGGTTGGCGAGCGTGCTAAGCCAGCGAGGAGATGAATGTGACTCCACTCGTGGACGAAACGGGCGAAAGCGACGGGACCTCAGAAGGGGACGGATTGTTGCATTCTTACCACAGCGAAGAACGCGGACCGCGATGCATCGCTTGCGGCGGCGCTGTACAACAGGATGCCGCGTTCTGTCCACACTGTGGATGCTGTCAAGCAGCCGCAGGAGAGCAAGACGGCAGCGTGACGTCGACGTCTGCGGAAAGTCAGGAGCTGGCAGCTCCGAGCCTCTCGTCAGATGCGACCTGCGCCAAGTGCGGGAGGCCGGTCTCCGAAGGGCATACACACTTGTATTGCGGCGCCGTTCTCGCCACGCCGTCGAGCGCTATGCCTGGCGACGCAACGACCAAGCTCCCCCTCACCGACGTGGGGACATCCACCTTCCGTGACTTCGGAGATTCGATAGCCAAAGCCAAGCCCGCCACGTCCAGCGCAGGAGTGATACTTCTGGTGATCCTTGTGGTAGGGGCGCTGGTGACGCTCTTGTGGGCCAACTTGCCTGACAGCTCATCGGGCGGTAGCCACTCTCTGTCCAATTCGACCAGGCAGAAGCTCTTCTACGACATGACCGCTACCCAAGACCTAAACCCAAATTCAAACGAGTGGAACGAAGGGGTCAAGCAGGCTGCGGCGAAGTCCTACAACGTCCCCATGAGCGAGATCAATGACATCATCCACGAGGGAGCCACGAAGGGTTGGCTGACTCCCACGCCGCCCTAGAGGACGTGCAAGCTGCCTCCGGCCCAACGCACGTGGCGCGGATCGGCTCGACCGGTCGCGTGAGGCAAAGCGCTTTCATCCATTCTCACATAGCCGCGCCGGAGGCATTGGCCTGTGTCGCCGGAGGTAGACTAGACCAGCTTGGGAAGCGGACCATTGACTGAGGACGGGCCCACCTCTACTGCACGATTAGCATGTAGACTGAGTCATCGAGGTGGTTCAGTAGGAGGAGAAGGCTGGCGTCGATTGTTAGGTCTCCTCTCCAGTTCGGAAAGACGCTCTTCAACGTGTATGTAACTGTGTAGTAGGGCACATTTCCGAGTCGGGTCACGCCGCTGACAGGTGCCGCAAGGGAATCCGGTTCATAGCCCAAGAGCCGCAGGAGTCCTTCTGGGCTCAGGGTGCCCGAAACAAAGACCCGAATGGACTTGACCGAGCTAGCCTCCCAGATGAACGCCAATCCCGATACGCCGGTGGAAGCACTCGCGTCAAGATATGTAAACAGCCACTGGCTAGACGCATAGTAGTCATACGAATCTGGCTCGCGCCCTAGGAGCCGGATTACCTCTATCGGGTTGACATTCAACGCCATGTGCAGATTCCCGTGAGAATATGGGCTGAGGAACCCGTCAAGGGAACTGGGCAGGGTTGCTGCCGATATCACAAGGACTAGAAGAACTGCAAGCAGTCCAGTCTTTCTCATCGCTGGTCCTCCTCTCGCGTCTTTGTGGGGCTCTTATGGATTGCAGTTGCCGCACGCTGACCAGGTATGTGAGCTGGTCAGCTTCCGCGGTCAGTCTAGTCGGCCACCTCCGGCAAAGGCGAATGCCGGAAGCAGCATTCTGGTCTGATGTGCCGGCGGTCTGTAGCCCAGACTGCCGTGGGGACGGATCTCGTTGTACTCCCGGCGCCAGTTCTCAACCAGGATCTTCGCCTCGTGGAGGGTGTAGAAGATCTCCCCGTTCAGCAGCTCGTCTCGAAGTCTGCCGTTGAAGCTCTCAATCATGCTGCTCTCCACCAGTCGGCCTGGCACTAGTCCCCATCCCGCAACGGGGCATCCACCAGGTCCAGGACGACTGAGTGAAACTCAACGTCAAACCACCTCGTGAACATCGTGAAATCACGTCTCTTTGGCCAGTCGCCTGACTCAGTCCACCACCCAGCAAGCTGATCCTCAAAGATCAGGTCGTAGAAGTTGGCGAGCAGCTCTTGCTCCTCTCTGTCATCCCAGTAGTCAGGCAACAGATAGGCGGTGGTTTCCTCGTTCACCTGATCGACCGTGCTGTCGTCGGGTTCGGGAAGAGATCGCAGCCACCTAACGAATGGCTCTTTGGCCGACACGATGGCAACGCACCTGTTCAACATGACCAGGATTCCCCCTTCCGCTTCTCTCTACCCTACGAGTGTAGAGCAGACTCCAGAGCCACTGAAGCGGAGAGCCCCCATTGCTGCTTCCGCTGTGATCACAGTTCGGCAATCTGGCGACAGGCCGCCTGCACTAGGGACGTTGGGCCGCATTGCCGTTAGGGTGCTAGACTTCGGCTCAGTTGGTTCAACGGAGTACGTGGCACTGGATGTAGCGAGGAGGCGAGCATGGGAAGTACGGCGGCGATCATTCTCGGTGCTGGTGCATTCGTGGCAGCAGTCAGCATCTGTCTTGTCCTCCTGGCGGGGCGAAGGTCAGCGAGGGCTGCCTCGGGTCAAGTCGCGACTGAGAAGAGAACGATGAGACCGGCGGAGACGTCCACGGAGGAAACGGAACGCTTCCTGGACCCGCAGGCAGCTATCGGCGTGCTAGAGAGCAACGGGCAACTCACCGCATTTCGATGCCCAGACTGCAATCGTCTGTTCCCGGAGGGTGCGGCGTTCTGTCCGCGCTGTGGGTGTGAGGTTGCGAGCGTACCTGGAGGGCGTGCGCACATGCCTGAGCGACTAGACGGCGACCCACCTGGCACAGCCCTCGCGCTTAGGGTGGTCGCCGTGCTATCAGTTGGTGGTGGACTAATCCTCTGCGCCGTAACCTGGCCGAGGGGCACATCGGAGGAAGCATCGCATGTCATCCCGATGGCATGGCTGTTCTCCGGCATCATATCGGGTCTACTGTTCTTTGCCGCAGGCGAGGCGCTCACTTACATGCGCGATACGCGCGAGGTGACAAGAATGATCCTGTCTAGACTTGTGGCTCGGGAGGCACAGGGGCGACATCACCCAACGCGCCGAGGCGACATGTGATGCTTCGGACTCACCTCCTGCGAAGGCCGGTTCAGGGCGAGTGGGAGGATCGGCAGGAGTCCCAAGCTCCGGAGGCAGACCTGGTTGGCCATGCAGATCGGCTCGCCCGGTTGCGCCACGCCGAAGCGTTCTCCTCTATTCCCCCATAGCTGCACCGAAGGCGTTCGTCGGCGTCAGGCGAAGGGTGTTACACTGACTCTGAGACTGGGCCGGGCAACGAGGGTAGGTGAGAGGTGCGGATGAAGAAGGCGATAATCGTTGGCGCGATCGCTGCTCTCGGTGTTCTGTTGGTCGTTCTTTCCTTTGGCGTCAACGCGAAGACCTCCTGGTACACCGAGCCAGCAAGCAGTAACCGCGCCAATTCGCTCGATGTGGAACTCAGCGCTGCCGTGAGCCAGAGTGGAGAAGTCAGCGGTCTATCGCTGCTGCTCACGAATCCCTCGGATACGCTACTGTCGATCGTGTGGGATGAGTCAGCGATGGCTCGAAACGGGATCAGCGAGAAGTTGATCCACACTGGAGTCCTAACGGTTAGCACCGCTGTGCCCCAGTCTCCCACGCCGATCGCGCCTCATGCTGTCGCCAGCGAGGCTATCTGGCCAGCCTCTCTCGTGACGCCGGGCAGAATACAGACCTTCACATTGTCTGGCGACTTCATCCTGAAGCTGTACCTCACGATCCAGGGGGGCGCCGACAAGCACACAGAGTTGTGGGCGTGGCGCTTCATTGCCACCACGCAAGAAGAGCCGCCATTTCGACTTTCCCCTTTCTGGACGTGGTTCATCGTCATTTGGCTGAGCGTCGGTCTCGTTGGCTATCTGCTCTTTCCCGACTTGCGATAGGGCAGGGCTTGAGCCTGCGCCCGGGAGATTGGTCAGGGCGTCTGCTGACATGAGGAGTCCCAGAGTCCAGGAGACGTCCCCGCCCCTCTGTGCGGATCGGCTCGGGCAGTTGCGCGTTGGCGGACTTGTCTCCGCAATTCCAACAGAATACGAGAGATGTCGCCCGATCGCTGTCCGGTTGGGCTATTCGTCACGTAGGCGTGCGCGGCACGGCTCAGTGAGAGTGCTCGCGAAGTGGGGCCATCCCCTGACTTGTACCTGCCATACTTCCGTTTTCGCCTACAACCCAGCCCGAACGGTGCTGCGAGATAGGCAGGGTCACGCGCTGCGCTCTCCTGAGTGGATCAGGGAGTCGTCACATGAGCGTCAGGGAATCTCCGACAGGTGTCAGGTGAATAGCCGGACGCCTTGCCGCAGCAGCGCAGGAAGACCGCAACGCCAGTTCCTCTGAATGGACCGCAACTCCCGCAGTTGTCCGTCGGATCGTCGCACCCATCCCCGTCTGCCACTCCAGGCCGAACGGCAGCAACGGAGACAGTCCCCGACGGCCCCAGATGACCTTCGCAGGAGACGATCCCGTCGCCATCGGGGACAGTTCGGGGATGGTTGGACGGTTCGTGCAAGAACTCGCTCTACACTTCCCGCACGAGGGACTTTCCGTGATCAGTATCGCGACTGTCTCTACTGTCCTTACTGGCCCTCCCTAGGCCTTTCCAGAAGCTGTGGCCGGATTTCTTCGTCTTCCTGAACCCACGTTCTCCAAGCTGTCTTCCGAAAGCCGTCTGGGACGCGACTGGCTCGCCGTTGCGTTCCGCCCATGCTTTGTAGTTGGTGTAAAGGTCCGAGGCGCTGGCCGTGTACTCGCTCCCTATGACGCAGCACTCCGACAGGAAGCCGCCGAGAATGTCCGACTCCGCCCGGTACTCGCCCGTGGCCGATGCAATCGCTGCCGATGACCCGAGGCCACATCCCTGCCAGTCTAGGCATCCACGTATAGCCCACGTGAGAATCCCGGGCAGCTCCTCTTTGACCTTCTCGATGAGGTTCTTGTCCTGCTCAGCATCAGGAATGGTCACGGAAAACGGAATGAGCCTGATTCGTCGCCAGATGGCGTGGTCCGTTCCTCGTATGACTGGCTTGTGGTTTGCTGCCAGAAAGAGTTTGAACTCCGGACGGAACTCGAAGTACTCCGCGTAGAGAAAGCGCGCCTGTATGGTGTCGCTGCCTGTCAGCTGTTTGACAGCAGCTTCCGCAAACCGAGCGCCCCCCTCCACTTCCTGGGCAGTTACGAGCCGCGCTCCCGCGAGACGTGCGATGTCATTGGGTACGCCGGATCGCCCCTTTTCAAGGAATGTGCCGGAGCCAGACGTCCTACCGTACTCCCCGAGAAGAGCGCGGAGCGCCTCCAGGAATGTGGACTTCCCATTCGCGCCCGTGCCGTAGAGAAGGAAGAGCACCTGCTCCTTGCCGCTACCTGTCAGTGTGTAGCCCACAGCTCGCTGGACAAACCGAATGAGGTCAGGATCGCCTTGGAAGGTACGCTCCAGGAAGCCCTCCCAGCGAGGACAGGTCGCCTCCGGGTCATACTCCACCGGGACGAGTTTCGTGACTAGATCCTCGGGGGCGTGCGCTCTCAGCGACCCCGTTCTCAGGTCCAGCGTTCCGTTCGTGCAGTTGAGCAGCATTGGATCGGCGTCCAGTGCGTTGGGAAGGATTGCGAGGTCCGGCTTAGCTAGCTTCACCATGGCCTGCAACCGGCCAGCTTGCTCGCTCAGTCGCGCCCACCTACCCAACTCGCTCCGTCGGGCGTCGTCTTGAGTTGCACCGGCCTCGACATAGATCGACCGGGCCGTTCGCTTGGCCATGTCCATGAGCCGCTCGGTCTTGTCCTCGGCCCACCTACTCCCATCCCAGACAAGCCAGCGGTTGAGGGGTGCACACCAGCGCACCCTGTCCTTCCATTGGGCGACGAACCGCTGCGAGTTCCCGGAGTCAGTGCATCTGTACGCTGAATCGGCTGGCGGATAGCGCCCGACGCTCTGGGCTATCGCGCGCACTTCCTTGTCCGGCAGAGGCGGCGAGCATCTCGCTGCGTTCTCCCTAGACAGCGCCGCCGTGATCGCCTCTACGCCCATTCCCTGCCGCCGCATCACTCCGGCCAGCCTCGTCAGCGATGCGTTCCGCTCGCCCTCGTCGAAGATCAAACTCGCTTGTGCACGCGGAGTGCCAGCAGCTCCCCCGAGCAGTGCTCTAGCGAGCCACGGGGGAGCCTGCGTGTTGAGTGCCTCCTCGAATGACCCCAGAAGGATCTCGCGCCCCGGTCCGACAGCCACGAAGTACCCTCCGGTACCTCGGACGTCAACGTGTGGCGCAAGTGCGCCAGCGGAGTTCCTGACACCATCGACGTGCGCGAATGCATAGTGTCGCCCGCCTCGCGGGGTTACGATCACAAGACCGGTGGGTAGTTTCAGATCTGGATCGCGCGGCCACTCGGGAAGGTTCCCCTCTGCGTCCACATCGAGGTCGATCACGTCAAGGCCGCCCGGGTGCCCTGTCACTAGTCCGATCGCTGCGGCTGGATGAGCCACGAATGTTCGCGTGACCTCTTCTTCCGTCGTTGGAGTGTCCTGAAGGCTTCCCCAGCCCGCGAGTGGCTTCTTCGTATCGGGATTGACTGGGAACGGCCTAAGTCCTAGGGCGAGGAGCTTCAGCGCGTCTGACACACGGGTGCGCGCTTGAAGCGTCACCTCGGGCGAAGGCCGGGCAGGGTGATCGCAATCCATGCGAGCCGGACCGGGGGCGACGGCGAGCGCCAGGCTACGCGGCACCATTGCGGCTCACCTCCCCGGTGCTGTCCTCCGAAGTCGTGGGGATCGTGAGACTCGACAGGTAGAGTATGAGTGCGTCCCGAACCAGCCAAGAGATAGGCCTGTTCTGCCTCTTGGCCTCTTGTTCGAGTTGCTGCAACAGAGACGACGGGAGGGAGAAGCTACCAACCAAACTTGCCATCGCGTACCTCGTGAGGGTTGCTGCCCTCAGGCACACAGAGTCAAGTTCACCCGCCCCGGAAGGCGGTCTATGGCATGTTCAGCTTCAGTTGTGGCTCGCGCCAGCAGATTTTGGCGTGGCACAGTTGGAATCATATAGGGGCCGGGGCGAGGGTTCAAGTCGACGGTCTGCTTCACATCGAAAGCCGATCCAGCGGCGAGGCTTCCGCGTGCGCTGCAGCCAGATCCACCCCGTGAACGGGCCGCGGGCCGGCTTGGTCAACCACGCCTCGTTGACGTCGAGCAGCCCCATGTCAGGCGCGAACTGCTGTATCCATGTGTCGAAAGGCCTTGGGGAGCGAGATCGCCCGCCACTTGCTAGGGGCTCGCGTCTTGACTCAACGGCGATGTGGTGATTAGGATGAAACGCGAGTTAGTCGGTCTTTGACACGGGGAGAAAGTCTGGAAGCTTGGCTAGGACTGAGCGGCCAGAATCGAACTGGCAACCTACTGATTACAAGTCAGTTGCTCTTCCGGTTGAGCTACGCTGGCGGCTCGCTCGATCGGCGCGGATTGTACAGAAGGCTCTTCGGGTCGTCAAGAACGGCATCCGGAGCGCAGCGCCCCGCGTCACGACGTGCGCCTTGCACCATGGCCAAACCCCGAGTGGATCTCCCTTCTCAGGACGAGATCGGCGTCGGAGCTTCCTGCAGACGCGCTTCCAGAGCCAAGCGCAAAGCCTCGCGATCGGCGATGCGCTGGAGTCGGAAGATGACGTCGCGATGCGTCTCGTTCTCGCTTCGGTTGGCCATGCTGACGATGTGGACGCCGTGCTCGCGCAGGACGTCGAACGCGCGGAAGAGGTCATCCGTGCCTTTCCGAAGGCGGACCTCCATCCGAGTCCCCTCAAGGCCGATGCCAAGCCCGTCCGAGAGACCACGCAGGACCTCGCCCTGCGTGATCACCCCGACCAGGCGATCACTCTCAACGACCGGCAGGAGCACAAGCCGATTGTCAAGCATGATCAGAGCGGCCTTCTCCAAGGTATCGCTCGGCGCAACAGCGAACCGAACCGGATGCAGCACCGAGTGGACTTCGGCGGCCTCGTCCCGCACGTCGCGCAGCGAGGCCCGCGTCACGAATCCCTGCAGCCCGCCGTCCTGCCCCGCAATTAGGAGGAGTCCGAACCCGTGTTCGTCCATGACGCGACGAATTGCCCCCACCGTCGCCGACGGCAGGGCGGTCACCGCGTCCCGCTGCATGTGGCGCCCAACGTTCATTCTTCTTCGGCCTGAGCCTGAGCGACGACCTTCTCCTGGATGTTTCCAGGAACAGGCTGGTAGCGCGCGAACTGCATCTGGAACGTCGCCCGGCCCTGCGTCCTGGACTTCAGGTCGAGCGCGTAGCTCTGCATCTCGGCAAGCGGAGCTTCCGCGTGGATGACGGTCACCTTCCCCGCCGGATCCATCCCCATGATCCGACCGCGGCGCCCGTTCATGTCGCTGATGATGTCGCCCGTGAACTCCTCGGGCACCCTGACGTAGACGGTCATCACCGGCTCCAGGAGACAAGGCTCGGCGTTCTCGCACGCCTCGCGGAACGCGCCCCGCGCAGCAAGCTTGAACGCCAACTCGGATGAGTCCACCGGGTGGAAACTCCCATCGTACACGGCGACAAGAATGTCGGTGACCGGGAACTTCGCGAGCCCGCCTTCTTCCAGCGCTTCCAGCACGCCCTTCTCGACGCCCGGCACGTACTGCCCCGGGATCGACGCGCCCTTAATCTCGTCGACGAACTTGAACCCGCCCTCGCCCTTGTAGGGTTCGACTCGCAGGTAGACCTCGCCGAATTGGCCGCGGCCACCCGTCTGTTTCTTGTGGCGGTACTTGGCCTCCGCCTTTCGCCGGATCGTCTCTTTGTACGGAATCCGCGGCTGTTTGGTCTCCAGCGCCACGTTGTAGCGGTTCTTCAGACGCTCGATGATCACGTGCAGGTGGACGTCCCCCATCCCGCGAAGCGTCAGCTCTTTCGTCACCGGATCCCGCTCGACCTCGATCGTCATCTTCGTGGCCGCTACTTCCTTCAGCGCCGCGCTCATTTTCTCGACATCGGCCTGCGTCTTCGGAACGATCGCGCGCGAGAACCCCGGCCGCGGGAACTCTGGGAACTTGAACGCCGGCGCGCCCTGAGTCGCCGCGAGCGTCCCGCAGAGGCTCACACCGTCCGCCTTTGCGATGGCGACAACGTCACCCGCCGCCGCCGAGGCAACGCGCTTCTGCTTCGTGCCCTCCAGAGCGTACAGATCGCGGACGTCGGCCTTTCCGCCCGTGGTCACGTCGACGAGCGTTTTGCCCTCCTGCAGCGTCCCCTCGAGCACGCGCACGAAGACGAGCCGCCCGAGATACGGGTCATTCGACAGGTTGAACGCAACCGCGCGGCACGGCGCCGCGGCATCCCGCGCCGCCGGGGCGACAAGCGTCGTGAACGCGCGGAGGAGCTGCTCCGTGCCCTTGTCCTGCGTCGCGCAGGCGCAGAGGACGGGAACCACCAGGCCAGCACTCACGCCCCTGGCCAACCCGGCCGCGAGCTCAGCGTCGCTGATCGGCTTCTCGTCGAGGAACTTCATCATCAGTTCGTCGTCGGCCGCTGCCACTTCCTCGATCAACGCGCCCTTCGCCTCGGCCACCGCGTCCGCCAACTCGGCCGGGACGTCCTTCTTCGCCTTGTCAGCGAAGTAGTAGGCGCGACCCGCGATCAGATCGACCACTCCGGCGAACGTCGCCCCCGTCCCAATCGGGAAGTGGATCGGCAGGAACTTGCCTTCGAGCCGCGTCCGCAACGCGTCGACGGCGGCGTCGAAGTCCGCGTTCTCCTTGTCCATCTGGTTCACGAGAACGGCCGTGGGGTATTTGCCGCCGCTCGCGACTTCCCACGCGCGCTCCGTGACGACTTCGACGGCCTTCTCGGCGCTCACGACAAGGAATGACAGGTCGGCAACCGGGATCGCTTTGTACATCTCCTCGATGAACTCATCGCCGCCGGGAGTGTCAAGGAGCGTGACCGGCGCGCCATCGACGACGAGCGCGCCGACGCCCATGTCAATCGTGCAGCCGCGCTCCTTCTCCTCCGGCGACGAATCGAACGAGATCTGATCCTTAACGCCCGCTCGCTTCATCAACGCGAGAGCGAGTGTTGTCTTGCCGCAGCCGGAATGCCCTGCCAGGCAAATGGTCCGCGCTTGCCCCATGTCAGTCCCCCTTGGGTGAATGGTAAAGAAGTCTTCGGCAGTATATCCACGCCCTCCGGCGATAGCAACAAACTGCCGACCTGATCCACGCTTCCTGCCATCGCACGGCGGGCCGACTTCGCATCGCGCTTCCTTCCTCGCTCCCCCGCCGCTGGCGTCGCGTGCGCTTGCGACGCACATGGGGCCGGCGTATCCTGTCTCTGCTGCCTCGTTAGGCATTCGCAGGAAGGATGCTGTTCTAGGAGGTTCTCATGCCGACCCGCCTCTTGCTTGGCGACGAGGCACTCGCCCAGGGGGCGATGGACGCCGGTCTGTCCGCCGCGTACGCGTATCCAGGGACTCCGTCTACGGAGATCACGGAGTACGTGATGCGATCTGCGGGGGATCGAGCCGATGTCCGCGGTCGTTGGACGTCCAACGAGAAGACCGCGCTCGAGGCTGCACTCGGCATGTCTTACGCCGGTAAGCGGTCCATGGCGAGCATGAAGCACGTCGGGCTCAACGTCGCAGCGGACCCCTTCATGAACGCCGCCCTTGCCGGCGCAAACGGTGGGCTGCTCGTGAATGTGGCCGACGACCCGTCGATGCACTCATCGCAGAATGAGCAGGATTCCCGACTGTACGCGGAGATGGCTCTCGTTCCGTGTGTTGAACCGTCGAACCAGCAAGAGGCTTACGACGTTCCCGCATATGCCTTTGCTCTCTCGGAGAGGCATCGTATTCCGGTCTTGGTTCGCCTCGTCACGCGGCTCGCCCATTCCCGCGCGCCCGTCGCGCTCGGGGCGCGTCGCCCGCCGAACAAGCTTTCCGTGTCGTCGGACCGCGAGCGGTTCATCCTTCTTCCGGCGAACGCCCGGCGGAGCTATGAGCGCCTCGTCCACCAGCAGGAGGAGTTCCGTAGCGAAAGCGAAGCGAGCCCGTTCAATCGCTACGCCGACGGAAAGGACCACTCGCTCGGAGTCATCGCGTGCGGGATCGCGTACAACTACGTTCTCGAAGTCACCGGCGGCGCACCGGGATTCCCCGTCCTCAAGATCAGCCAATACCCTCTTCCGATCGCGGCGGTGCTGCGGCTCGTGAAGGAGTGCCGTGCGATCCTGGTTCTCGAGGAAGGCTACCCGTTTGTGGAATCGCGATTGCTTGGGCTTCTTCCGCGGACGGCCCTCGTCTTTCGCGGCCGCTTGTCGGGCGACGTCCCGCGAACCGGCGAGCTGTCGCCGCAGGTCGTCGCGCGCGCCCTCGGTCAA
Source organism: uncultured bacterium (assembly GCA_903839615.1). GTDB lineage: Bacteria > Bipolaricaulota > Bipolaricaulia > UBA7950 > UBA9294 > CAIOGO01. Next base: position 11,483 of record CAIMCX010000073.1, on the reverse strand, counting down.
GTCGATCAAGTCGGCCACGCAGCTTCGAGTGCTCCAGCACCTCGCCCACCCGCTCTCTGTCCCGGGTGTCCTCACGGCGACACGTGCCGAGTCCTGAGCGACGTCATCGCAGGCTCCCTCGGGCAAGGACGCGTCTTCTCCGACATCGGGTGCTACACGCTCGGTGCTCTCCCGCCGTACAGCGCGATCGACACGTGCGTCGAAATGGGTGCTTCGATCACGATGGCGAAGGGGGCCTCCGACGCCGGAGTGCGCCCTGCCATAGCGCTGATCGGCGACTCGACCTTCGCCCATTCGGGAATGACCGGGCTCCTCGACTGTGTGAACGAGAACTCCGACGTGACGGTGGTCATTGTCGACAACTCGACTGTCGCGATGACGGGCGGCCAGACCTCGGCGGCCGAGAACCGCCTGGTCTCCATCTGCGAGGGACTTGGAGTTCCCCAGGAGCACGTGCGGGTCATCGAGCCGCTTCCGGCGCGCCATGCGGAGAACGTGGCTGTGTTGCGCGAGGAGATCGCTCACCCCGGACCTTCGGTGATCATCGCGCGCCGAGAGTGCATCCAGACGCTCAAGCGGCGCAGCCGACGGCCGGCCGACAAGGGAGGTGCAGAGTGAAGCGCGACGTGATCCTTGCCGGAGTCGGAGGACAGGGCCTGCTTTCGATCGCCGCGGTCATTGGCCACGCCGCCCTCGAGCGCGCGCTTGACCTCCGGCAATGCGAGGTCCACGGCATGGCTCAGCGCGGCGGCGTCGTTCAGAGCCACATCCGCTACGCCGACGCCCCCCTCTACTCGGATCTCGTCCGAGAGGGGACGGCCGACGTCATTCTGTCGCTCGAGCCCATGGAGGGCTTGCGCTACCTCCCCTTCCTGAATCGGGACGGAGTCCTCGTCACAAGCTCCGTTCCCGTTCGGAACATCCCCGACTACCCGAATCTCGACCGCATCCTGGATGAAATCCGAAGCCTACCCCGCCATCGCATCGTCAACGCGGCGGCACTCGCAGAACAGGCGGGCTCGCCCCAATGTGCGAACCTCGTCCTTCTCGGAGCCGCCGCCCCGTTCTTGGCGTTGCCACAGGATTCGCTCGAAGCCGGCATCCGCGCTGTGTTTGCCGGGAAGGATTCGCGCATCGTGGACACGAATCTGCGCGGTTTTCGCCTGGGGCTCGACGCATCGCGCAGCGAGACGTAGAGCTGCTTGCCCCGCCGTCCGTCGTCCGGTAGGCTCATCCCATCACGGGAGGTCGATTCCCATGTCTCTACGGCACCTTTCAATTGCCGTCGCCGCGCTGATCCTCGTCAGTACTTCCGCGTTCGCCGCGCCGCTCCGGATCGGCGTGTTCGCGGACATCCATGCCCACGACACGAACTCACCCACGGTGCACAAGGTAATGACGGACTACGAGCCTCGTCTGGCGGCGTTCGTCGACGCCATGAACGCCTGGCCGGCCGACGCTGTGTTCGAGCTCGGCGATCTCGTGAATGGCGCATTCGTCATGGGGGCGCCGCTTGGTGATCCCTCTCGCATTGCAGGCATTCTCACCTCCGTCGTCGCCACGATGGCCCGATTCGAGGGACCCAAGTCCTTCGTGCTCGGCAATCATGATGTATACGATCTCTCGAAGGCCGAGTTCCTTGCCGCGGTCGGCGCTCCTTCCACGAGGTGGAGCTTCGATCTCGGCGGATACCACATGGTCGGCCTCGATGAGGAGTTCGCAAAGAACGGAGAGCCCTACGGGCACTCGTTCTGGGTCGTCCCCGGAACGGTTCCGCCCGACGAGCTCACATGGCTTCGCGGCGAACTCGCCGCGACGACCCTGCCAACCCTCGTCTTCGTTCACCAGCCGCTTGACGTCGACTTCGAGACGGACGCCGGCGGCCCGTCGGTCACAAACCACATCGAAGTCCGGGGGATCCTCGCGCAGTCGCACCGCGTGATCGCCGTCTTCCAGGGACACTCGCACGAGAATCACGTCTCGATTCTCGACGGGATCCACTACATCACGTTCGCTGCGATGGTTGACCGGGACGAGCCGACGCCGCCATCGTGGGCCGCGGTGACACTCGATCCCGACAGCCGCACGGTGCGCATCGACGGCAAGGGACTGCAGGACGACATCGAGTTCTCGTACTAGAGGAGGCTCGCATGCGATGGACGGCGTTCGTCCGCGGAATGGCGGTCTGGGCGGCGCTCCTCGCGGCCGCACTCGCCGCCAGCGCAACCCAGACGCCGTCCCTCGTCCGCTTTGGCCTGTTCACTGACCTGCACGCGCACGACATCGACTCCCCGGTCGAGGGGAAGTGGATGACCCACACCGCCGAGAGGCTCAACGCCTTCACCGCCGCCATGAACTCGGCCGGCGTCGACTTCGTCATCGAACTCGGCGACTTCGTCAACGGGTGGGTCGTGTTCGGCGCCGACCCGGGCGACCCGGCTCGCATCCCCTCCATCCTAGCGTGGGCCGACCGGCTCTACGCTGGCTTCTTGGGGCCGCGCTACTATGTGCTGGGGAACCACGACCTGTTCAACCTCGACAAGGCCGAGATTTGCCGGATCCTGGGACTCGACCGGACCTACTCGAGTTTCGACGCCGGAGCGTTCCACTTCGTGATCCTGGATGTCGAGTACGCAGAGGATGGCTCGGATCTCGCGAACACGTTCTCCGGCGTCGCGGGTTTCGTCCCCGATGCCGAGCTCGATTGGCTGCGCGCGGACCTCGCGACCCACGCTGCACGCCCGACCGTCGTCTTCGTTCACAAAATGCTTGACTCCTACATCGAGGAGTGGGGACGGCCTCTCGTGTCCAACCAGGCGATCGTTCAGTCTGTCTTCGAGGACGCGGGCAACGTGATTGCCGTCCTGCAGGGCCACGATCACCGATACGCGCACGCGGTCATCGCGGGAATCCACTACGTCACCTTCGAGGCTCTCGTCGACCAGGGAACTCCGCCGTCGTGGGCCCTCGTCACGCTTGATGAAAGCTCCCGGACGCTGTCGATCGACGGCGTCGGTGACCAACCTAGCGCCGTCTTCACCTACGAAGAGGGGAGGAAGCCATGATCGCGGAATTCACCATCGTGCCTGTCGGCACAGGCGAAAGCCTGAGCTCCTACGTTGCCGAGGTGTACCGGATTCTCGATGCATCCGGCCTTCCCTGCGAGCGCCACGCCATGGGAACGAACATCGAGGGTGAGTGGGATGAAGTCATGGCGGCGATCAACGCGTGCCGCACTCGCCTCCTCGAGATGACTCACCGCGTGTCAATCGTGATCCGGATCGACGATCGCAAGGGTGCGGCCGGCCGTCTTCGTCGGAAGGTTCCATCCGCCGAGGCCAAGATGAGAACCTAGTCCGCTCCCTCGGTGTGGATGATCAGCACATCACCAGCGGTTCGTAGCGCGATGATCCCCGAAACCCGCGCTTAAGCGCGTCGCTCAGAATCCGCAATCCGAACGGGACGACCGCGAGCACCCCGCACCGCTGAACACGGCCTCAACCATGCGCATCCCCCCGAGGCGGTACAATCGGGTGGAGTACGGGCAGTGCGACTGCGATGCGAAACCAGGAGCTTCTAGATGGTTCCGCACGAGACGAACAGACCGGTGATAGGACGGACATGGCGGAATGGATTCGGCGAATGCCCAAGGTTGAGCTGCACGTTCACTTGGACGGCTCGCTCCGCTGGGAGACGGTCGTGGAGCTGGCTCGTCGCGTCCCTCCCGAGGCAGGACTCCCTCAGACGGACGATCTGCGCCGCGCCGTCGTCCCCGAGGGGAAGCACCCGCTCGAGGACTATCTCGCGGCCTTCGACTACACCGTCCCGCTTCTCCAGACTCCCGCGGCGCTCGAACGTGCAGCCTACGAGCTCTGCGCGGACGTGGCTGCGGAGAACGTCATCTACCTTGAGATTCGCTTCGCACCGCTACTCCACACGCGTCTCGAGCTAAAGCCTCGCGACGTCGTGGCCGCCGTCCTCTCCGGCATGCACCGCGCCGAGGAGGAGTTCTCCGTCCAGTCTGGCCTGATCCTGACTGCACTGAAGCAGGAGTCGACAGAGCAGTCAATCGAGACGGTCCAACTCGCGGCACAGTTTCGCCGGGACGGAGTCGTCGGCATCGACCTGGCGGGGCCCGAGCGCATGTTCCCCCCGCTGAAGCACCGGAAGGCTCTTGAGTTCGCCCATGATGCCGGGCTCCATGTGACGATCCACGCCGGCGAGGGCTGCTGCCCCGAGCAGATCAAGGAAGCGCTCGACCTTGGGGCGGAGCGGATCGGCCACGGAGTGTACCTATTCCAGGTTCCGCGAACCGAGCGGCGCGTCGCCGAGCTCAAGATCCCCCTTGAGATGTGCCCGACAAGCAACCTCCAGATCTCAGGGTTCATGACATCGTACGCGGACCATCCGCTTGCGCGGTACATTGAGCTCGGCATTCCCGTGACGATCAACACCGACAACCGCCTCATGTCGCAGGTCGACCTGTCGCACGAGTTCGAGGCGGTGACCAAGGCATTCAAGCTCAAGCGCGAGGACGTTCACGCGCTCGTCAGGAATGGGGTTCGCGCTTCATTCCAGCCCGAGGAGCGCAAGGAGCCTCTCGAGCATCGCGTCAACGCGTTCTTCGCCCGCCGGAAATAGCGCCGGTCTTGGGCCCGGGCCCGATCAAGCTTCCGTCGCGCCGCACGGCGCCATACGCTCCGTCCTACCCAGGCGTCACGGCGGCACGTCCGGCGCGGGGACTCGTCGGCAGGCCGAAGCGCGAGTGGACGTGTAACTCGGCGACGATGCGCATCAGCGATCCACAGCCGCGTGCATGTCGCAGGGGGCGACAAACGACTCGATCCCTACGGACGCGTAGAACACACGAGCCGCGAAGTCCCGCGTCTCGATCTCAAACCGCGCCCGTTCGCCCGGCTCCAGATCCCGGACAGTCGCTCGCCCCTCGCCAAGGCGCACGCCGTCCGCGTCATAGAACCGCGCTTGCACGACGACTTCATCCAAATGCTCTTCCGACCGGTTTCCTACGACACCAGAAACGGTCGGGGGATAGTCGAGCGTCAGCCTCCATGTCGGATCGACGAAGGCGGCGGGTTCGACTGTCACGATCTTTGTCTTCGTGCCCGTGACAGCACGCCGATCTGTCACGGTCAGCGTCACCGGATACGAGCCGGCGGCCGAGAAGCGATGCTCCGCAACGCCCACCCCCTCGACGGGTGACGTCCCATCGCCAAACTCCCACGTCGCCCGAACGATCTCCTGCTCCCCGACAGGCGCTGACGTTGACGAGAACGTGTAGTCGAGCTGTCCGTTGCGGCCGTCCGGGCACCATGTGAAGTCCGCCGTGGGACGATCGATTGGGCCCAGACAAGCGCAGAGCCCCGAAACGAGGGCGGTACACAGGACTCCCCAAGCGAGTCGTTCGAGCCGGCGGCCGATCATCCGAACAGGCCCTCTCCGCCGAACTCGTCGCTGCCCTCGGCATCCCAGTTGAATTGCCGGAGGTCGATTCGTCCGTCCGGGCCGAATTCTACGCCCTCCGCACGGAGGCGGGATATCTGCTCTTCTCCGATGCTCGACTCGCCCCTGGCGTTGACGATCCGATGCCAAGGCACATCCGGACGAGGCGCCCCGCGACCCAGGGCCGCCATCGCGTAGCCCACCTGTCTTGCTCCGCGAGGCATTCCGACCGCACGCGCGACCGTTCCGTAGGTGGCGACCCTGCCCTTCGGCACTTGCCGCACGATGTCGTAGATCCGCTCGTAGAGGCTCTCGACCATCACTCCCTCCTCGCGCCCTTGATTCGGCGCGCACTCTGCCCGCGGTTCCTCGCGACACCGAAGCAATCGTACAGCCGTTCCCCGCTCTTGGCGATCGAGGACCCAGCTGTTAGTGGCTGCCGCTTCTGTCGCTGTTGGCCAGAGGGACATGCACGTCCTCGAGCCTGGCCCGTGAGTTCAGCCAGGCCGAGAGCCGAGCACCGTCCACCAGAGTGAGGGTGGTCTTGCCTCCGGCGAACTCACGCGCCCCCTTGGTGAACTTCGTCGTGGTCACCACGAATGCATGCTGAGCACGTTCCGCTTTCATCACTCCGTACACCTGCCGCACAATGGCGACACCTACCGGTCCCTTCGACCGCTCCTTGCACTCAACGATCGCGCGCTCGTTGCCGCAGCGGAGATCAATATCGAATCCGCCGTCTTTCGTCGGAGGCGTCAGCGTCGCAGCCCAGCCGTCCCGCGCGAAGCGGCGCGCGACTTTCTCTTCCAGTTGGCGCCAGGCCTTCTTCTTCCCGAACAGGGACGCAAGGATGTAGAGACCAAAGACCAAACCGGCGACAAGCCCGACCGCCTTGGCGATCGCTGTTGCCTGTGTTGCGAGCCCGGAAGCAGTCTGGATGGGATTGCCCTGGGCCTCCATCTGAGGCTCGGTCTGGGGCGACACCGTGGTGAAGGCTCCAGCGTCTGCGACGGTACTGCCCGAGGCGGACACCGGCACGGGAAGAGAGATCATGACGCCGAAGGACAGCGCTGGGGTCTGGGGAGAAGAGATCGCCGAGCTCGAGAGAAGGACAGCGGCCACACATCCAGCCGCTATCACTCTCCAGGAGTTCCCATGCATGATGCCGCATGATATCAGGTTCGCGGATACCGGTCCGATACCGCGGCACCTCGTCCCCACTGAGCACGGTTTCAACAGTCACCCTCCCGAGGTAAACTCGAACTCGGTGATCACGTATGTGTCTCGCCGCTCCAGCACGTGTTCTTTCGGTTTCGGGCCAGATAGCCCTCGTCGACTACGATGGGGTTCAGACGAGCGCCCGACTTGACACGCTTGGCGAGCCCGTCGAGCCAGGTGACTACGTTCTCGTCCACGCCGGCTTCGCCATTCAACGCCTGACGCGCGAGGACGCGGAAGCGACGCTGCTCCTCTTCGACGATCTCTCGGCTTCGCTGGCGTCCGACGCGGGCAAGAGGACGCCCGCCGCGCCGCAGCCATGACGCACCCTTTTCGGTTCGCGGATCCTCGCCGCGCCCGCGACTTGGTTGACGCGATTCGTCTCCTTGCTCCGCGCGAGCCTGTAAAGCTGGTTCACGTCTGTGGCACGCACGAAATAGCCATCGCCCGGCACGGTCTCCGGCGCCTCCTGCCCGATACGGTGCGCGTCCTGGAGGGACCCGGCTGCCCCGTCTGTGTCACTCCGGCAAGGGAGATCGAGACGGCCATTCGCATCGCCGAGACAGGCGCCACAGTCTGTTCGTTCGGCGACATGCTGCGCGTGCCGGGGTACGGCCGCTCGCTCGAATCGGCTGGCGCCAGCGGCGCCGACATCCGCACCGTGCTGTCGATCGACGAGGCCGTCCGCATTGCCGGGGATTCGGCGCACGAGGTTGTCTTCTTCGCCGTCGGCTTCGAGACGACCGCGCCGATGACGGCAGCCGTGGCGCTGGAGCACCCGCCGAGCAACTTCTCGATCCTTGCCTCGCACAAGTTGATTCCTCCCGCGATGGCCGCCTTACTCAGTCTGCCGGCCACGGGGATCTCGGGCTTCCTTGCGCCCGGACACGTCTCGACGATCATCGGTACCGGCGGCTATGGGCCCCGGCTGGCCGATTGCGGCGTTCCCGTCGTCGTCAGCGGCTTCGAGCCGCTCGACATTCTCTACGCCATCGCTCTCCTCCTCCGTCAGATCCGCGACGGTCGAGCCGCAATTGAGAATGCCTACCCGCGCGCCGTCAATCCAGACGGAAACCTCACCGCTCAGCGCCTCCTGGCGAACGTCTTCGAGCCCGCAGCCGCGGAATGGCGGGGGATCGGCATCCTCCCTGAGTCGGGGTACCGCTTCCGGCCCGCCTTCGCGCGACTCGACGCTCGAGCGAGGTTCGACGTCGGGGTGATCCCGGAGCACGAGGAGGATCGCGCGTGCCGCTGTCCCGACGTGCTCACCGCGCGCGCCGTGCCCGCAGACTGTCCGCTGTTCGGAAGGCGGTGCACTCCGCTGTCACCGGTCGGCCCTTGCATGGTCGGAGCCGAAGGCGCGTGCGCCATCTGGTTTCGCTACGATGGCGAGAGGCCTCTATGACAGAACGGATCACCGCGCTTCACGGGGCAGGCGGCGAGGTGATGGACCAACTCCTCGCGCGACTCATCCTACCTCGCTTTGGCGGCCGGCCATCCGGACGTATCAGCCTCCTCGCCGGCGATGACGGAGCAACCCTGGACCTCCCAAGAGACGGCGAGATCGTGTTCACGACCGACAGCCACGTCGTGAAGCCGATCTTCTTCCCGGGAGGCGACATCGGACGACTTGCCGCGTGCGGCACGATCAACGATCTCGCCGTCATGGGGGCGAAACCGTACGCGCTCAGCCTGGCTGCGGTCATCGAGGAAGGCTTCGCGATCGACGACCTCGAACGCATCCTCGACTCTCTCGCAGCCGTGACGGAGGAGGTAGGCGTTTCTGTCGCCTGCGGCGACACCAAGGTCATGCCGTCGGGAGATCTAGACGGCATCATCCTCACGACGTCGGGCATCGGTGTGGCTCGCCGCGCGATTTCCGACGCCGGGATGATCGTCGGAGACCGCGTCCTCATCACCGGGACGATCGGCGACCACGGCATGGCGCTTCTCGCAGCACGAAATGAGTTTCACCTCTCAACGCGCCTCGAGAGCGACGTGGCACCGCTGTGGCCGCTCCTGGCCCCTGCCCTCGACCTCCCCGGCGTTGTCCACGCCATGAAGGATCCAACCCGGGGCGGACTCGCAGCCGCGCTGAACGAGATGGCACGGAAGTCCGGCACATGTATCCAGATCTCCGAATCCGCCATCCCCGTTCGCTCCGAGGTGCTCGGGCTTTCCGAGCTCCTGGGCATTTCGCCGTTCGACGTCGCCAACGAGGGGAAGGCAATCCTCGTGGTCGACCCGGCGCGTTCGCAGGAAGTCCTGGATGCCCTTCGCCGTCACCCGCTCGGACTCGCAGCCGCCGAGATCGGCTTCGTCGACAGGGAATACCCCGGTCGCGTCGTGTTCGAGACTGGAGTCGGCGGCCGCCGTTTCCTCGACATGCCCCTCGGCGACCCGGTGCCGCGCATCTGCTAGTCGCCGAGAGGCAAGTCCCTATCGGCGGAGCCAGGCCCGGCGGTCGGCAATCGTCTTCCCCTTCGCCTGGCAGTTCGGGCAGTAGTAGGTCCGAGTCTCCGCGAAGCGAATCTCGGCGACCGGCTCTCCGCACGCCGGGCAGGGCTCTCCCGTGCGCTTGTACACGGCCATCCCCTCCGTCCTCCGCTCGCCGACCAGAGCGCCGCACGACTCCCGTCGCGTGCGGTCGACAGCCTCGGACAGCACGGTCCGTATCGCGGCGTGGAGTCGCTCGATCTCGTCGGCCTCAAGGGTGCTGGCATAGCGAATCGGCGACAGCCGCGCCGCGAACAGGATCTCGTCTGCGTACGCCGTGCCGATCCCCGCAAGAAGCGCCTGGTCCGTGATGAGCTTCTTCAATTGGCGGCGCTCTCCCGCGACGAGCCGCGAGAGCGTAGGAACCGAGAACTCGTCTGAGAGAGGCTCCAGTCCCACACGCGCAACCCACTCGACGTCATTCGGAGCCCTGACCACATGCACCTTCGCCGCCTTCGCAGTGCCGTTCTCCACAAGACGCAAGTCCTCGCCATCACAGAACGACACGACGAAGCCGGTCGCCTTCGTTACCCTCGCCGACGTCTGCGTCAACACGAGTCGCCCGGCAATCATCAGGTGGAGAACGACGAAGAGGTCGTCGCCGCACTCCAGGATGAGTTGCTTGCCACGCCGTTCCACTCCGCCAAATGCCCGGCCGCAGAGCACGCCGAGCGGAGGTTCGACGGTCTTGAGAATTGCCGGCCGGTAGGCGCGGGCTTCACGAATCGGCCGTCCCACGACGCGTGCCGCGAGGACCTCACGCATGATCTCGAGCTCAGGCAGTTCGGGCATCACTCCCCCTCTGTGTGGGATTATAGCGACCCGCGCTCGGGCCCTGCGGCAGAGCTACCGAGTGTCCCATTGGATCATGGAGCGTGTGTCCGCGCGCCGTGTCTCGGTCTTCCCGATCCACGAAGGATGCGGGCTCCACACTCACTCCAGGTGGTGGTCTCGATGCCGAACAGAACGCGTATCGATCTCATGTTCCGCCTTGCTTCCCTAGGCTGCATCCTCTTCCTCGGCGCAGTCAGCTGCGCCCCGGCTGCTCCCATCGACGTCGGTGGAAGCTGGAGCGGGACCATCACCTGGACGAGCGGGCCGAGGGCCTCACTCAACAGCGCCTTCGCGATGGACATCTTCGACGATCAAGGAGACCTCACGGGAAGAGCGGAGTTCTCGAGCGGCTACATGAACACGTTCGAGATCCCAATCACCTCCGGTGCGGTCCATGCCGACACGATCGTGTTTGAGGCCTCCGGCCAGAACCCTTTCACGACCCCACCGACGCCCGTGCGCTTCGCGTTCGACGGAAGCGTCAACGGAACGACGATGTCCGGAGTGGGAACGCAGTTCGTGAACGACACATCGTGCACGTTCGCCTGGCGTGCTACCCTCGTCGCGCCGCCGGCACCCGAGTCGTAGACACTTCACGCGGCGGCGCGGACTGCCTTCAGACTCTCCCCTCGCGTCGGTCTCGTTCGACGAGGTCGGGGGATCGCCGCGATGGATCTCCCCATCCTCCTCCCCCCGGCGTCTCGATGCGAAGGGCCTCCCCAGCCGCAATCAACGCAGATCCCTTGCTTGGCAGCGGCTCCTCCCGTCCGTCTGCCAGGATGCGCACGTTCCTCCCGACCGCTCCGGACCCACCGCCGCGCACTCCATACGGACCTCGCTCCCGCCGGTCCGTCAGCAGAGAAACCCGAGCTGTGTGGCCGATCGCGCGGATCTCGCGCCGGATTCCCAGGCCGCCTCGATACTCTCCCGCCCCGCCCGTCCCGGGACTGAGCTCGTAGCGAACAACCTGGAGGGGGTACGCGGTCTCGAGCGCTTCGATCGGAGTGTTCAGGGTGTTGGTCATGTGCGAATGGACGCCGTCCATTCCGTCAGCCGACGACCGCCCGCCGAAGCCTCCGCCGATGGTTTCGTACAGCGTGTACGGCTGCCTGGTACGCGGATCCGTGCCACCGATCGCCACGTTGTTCATCGAGCCCTGGCAGGCTCCGATGTCCGCCCGCGGCAACGCTTTTCCGAGGGCACCGAGGATCACATCGACGATGCGCTGGGCCGTCTCGAGGTTGCCGCCGACCACGGCGGCGGGAGCGACGGCGTTGACCACGGTACCTGCCGGAGCCACGATGTCGATCGGACGGTAGCAGCCGGAGTTCGCGGGAATCGTCGGATCCGTCGCAGCGCGGATCGCGAAGTACGTCGCGGACGCCGTGACCGCGCGCACGGCGTTCACCGGCCCTGCTGCCTGTGGAGCACTGCCGGTGAAATCGACCAGCAGCCGATCTCCTCTCGGCTCGATC
>CAIMCX010000072.1 GCA_903839615.1 uncultured bacterium | reverse complement strand
TTCGGACCAGACGCCGAACTCCGCGGCCTCGAGCTGCGCCGGGTTTGCCTTCTACGAAGCACCGATTCCTTCCGATGGCAACCAAAGAAGCACGGGGACTGGCCTCGTCATCTCCGATCGTGACGGCCCCCGCTTCCCGGCGGCAGGGAGTCTCGTCCCCTGCGCGACCTGTCAGCTTCCCGCTGGGGCCCGGCGTGCTGCGACTCCCACGACGAACGTGTCCGCGGCGTGGGCGCTTGCCGCCGTGGCTCCAAGAAGCAGAAGAAGGACGAGCGCGGTTCTCTTCATGTTTTCCCTCCTATACGCCAAGAACGGACGGAAGACGTATGCACTCGACGGCGTTCGACGTAGCGGGCGCCACGAGCTGCACAACAAGCAGAGCGACCTCTGCTGCCGTGTGACTCTGTTCGGAGATTGTGCTCGGCGGCAAGGCTGGTCGAGGTCGCATCTCTCTCGTCAGGTTCAAAGCGACGGCCTCGATGTCGAGATTCAGGAACGCGCCCCCGTGGAAGCAAGCACACGTGAACCGGTCTCGGCTCACGGTCAGAGCGTTGGCCGAGGGATTCGCAGCAGGCCGGGCCCCAGCGGGAAGGGGGCAAGTCGCGCAGGGGTCGGGATTCCCTGCCGCCGGAAAGGCGGCGGCCGTCACGATCGGAGATGACGAGGCCAGCCCCCGTGCTTCCTTGGTCGCCGCCGGAAGGCATTGACGCTTCGTAGAAGGCAAACGCGGCGCAGCTCGAGGCCGCAGAGTCCGACGTGCGGTCCGAAGCAGCGGGTGAGTTGGTTGACGGAGAGCGACCACTCTCCGCCCTGCGTATGGCGCCGTCTCTCACTGCGTCGCGGCCGGGCACAACTGCGACGGTTTCAACGATGGACTCAGCTCGTCTCACCCCCGCCTCCTCTGCGTCGGGCCATACAACACATTACGTACCCGCTGGAGTGCGTCAAGTTCCAGCAAGCGACTCCTTCCAAGCCGTAGGACGCGTCAGGAATCGCTCCCAGTCTACCGGCGTCGGTCGTCCAGGACGAATGACCGGCGCACAGAGCAGGCGAGGCGTGACGGCTCTTTGCAGAGGAGGTGCAGTGTCCGCCGGCAAGCCAGGGATCGTCTCGTACGTTCGGACTGGCGCTGCGGTTGGGCGATCATCGATGAGCAGAGAGCGATGGTATTGTCAGAGGGGAGGGGAGAAGGTAAAATAGGTGGATGGGCGAGAAAAACGGACATCGTCGCTTTGTAGCTGTCATCGTGGTGGTTTCCCTCTTTGCAGGCCTACTCGCAGGACGTGCCGACGGCGCGTCGGATGGCGCGACGACATTGACGATCGAGCGGTGCGGGGGAACCACATTGGCCTGGGATGCCGCGGTTGACGTCGCCTACGACGTCGATCTTCCGACGAGCTTCCTGGGAGCGGAGCTACACGTTGACGCAGCGTTCGCGGGGCGGAGGTCGTCGAAGACCGTTGAAGCGCTTGACGACCTCGCGCGATTCATGGCGGGCGCGCCACTGCTCGGCTGTAGTCGGGCGACGGTTGATAGCGAAGTGCGCGCGATTCTCACAGCGCGCGCGGCTCTGATGGCAGGCGCGTCGATCGAAGCACTCGAACAGCGCCTCGCGGACTTGGTCAAGCACTTGAAGGAGCTTGACGCGACGCTTGAGGGCGCGATCGGTGCCGCGCACAGTCCGCGGGATGCCGACAACCTTCTGGCGGTGAGTCTCCTCGTCCAGGCAAGCAGTGACTTCCTCGACGGCTTGCGCTACTTGGCAGGCCGGGTGAGGCTCTACGGACACGGGGTGTTGCGTGCGGAGTGCGCGGCGATCCTCTGGCGAGCGGCAGACGCTACATGTAGCGGAGAGATGACGCGGGCATCGGAAGCTCTTGGCGAACTGCGTGATGCGCTCACGGAGACGAGTCCAACCTCATTCCAACGGTCGTCGCTTGATACCACCGTGTCCAGGATCGACTCGTTGCTCGGCGACGCACCGTCGACGACAGGCAATGCGGCCTTCGGCGCGTCCAGTGCCGGAAGCTTGTTCGGCCTTCGCATCGAGTGGAAGGGGGGACTGACACGCGAAATGGGGACCGTCCCTACGGCGTGCTCGACCGAAGTGTCGTGGGCGACGTCAGGCGCTGCGGACGTTGGCGGGCTGAAGATTGAGGCCGACATCGAGGCGCGGGCAGTCGGGCATGATGACGCCGCGGCGCGCGACGACGACGTGAAGGCCACGTCGACAGACGTGACGGCAACATTCGCGATAGACGGGGTCGATACTTCGCTCGGCATCCGCGCCGAGCAGCAACGATACGCATTCCAATCGGATCGCGAGATTCCGGCGTCGAGCGTCGCGGGGACTGGACAAGGAGTTTCCGACCTGCTTGCCGGCGTGGCACGTCTTGGCCTGCCGGCCGCCGTGCGCGGGCGACTGGCGTCGCCGCTCAACAAGGCGCAGCTCGCGCTGCAGGAAGGGCGTACGGCGGATGCTGTGACCGCGCTTGAACAGTTCGGCGGCCAGGTGTGGAAGGAGGTCTTCGGTGGCACGCTGGGGGAGAGCGCTGCTGCGCCCCTGGTTGCTGCGGTCGAAGCTCTGCTGCCGCGGCGAGAAGAGACAACGTGGACCGCGTCCGCGTCGACCTCCGGCACGCTAGGAGAGTGGAACGGAGCGCTGGATGCTGAGTGGAGACGGCGCGCTGCGCTCGCCGACAGCCTCGCCGAGCGGATAGACAGCGTGGCATCGCTGAGCGCGAAGCGTGAGGTCGAGAACGTCACGGTGTCCGTCAACGCTGAAACGCGTTGTGTTGAGTATCCTGGCGACACCGTCAAGGGGTATCGCCAGTCACAGGTCGCTATCGGGGCTTCCAACGACCGAGAGAACCCGTTGGAGGTCAAGGGTACGGCGGAATGGACATCGACATCCTACGCGCTCGACTCGCGCAAGGACAAACGTGACGCGAATCTCCAGCTTGGCGGCACGTTTGTCGGGACACTGGCAACGTGGGCTGTTTCTGTCTCGGGAACGAAGGCTGAGTACCCGAACGACCCGGGCCGCGATGAGCGCACGACAACGTGGGAAGTCACCGCCAGCGCTAGCCTCGCCCGGGGAGACCTCGAATTCACCTGGTTGTCGACGGAACAGGCGACGGCCGCCGACTGGAAGATGAAGGAGAGTCTGCGTGCCGAGTTCAAGACGGAAATGGAGGCCATGGACTTCTTCGTCGCGGCGAAGGTCGCCCGGGCGACGTGCCGAGAGGATGGGGAGGCGTCCCGATGGACGCTGAGCTGGGAGGCGGGCATCGCTGCTGACTTCTAGGAGGCTCCGCCCCGTGGTACCCGCGCCCGCACGATGGCCGTCTCCATGTCGTGGATTCGCTCGTCGAGAGTCCGTGCGAACAGCGACGCGGCCTCCTCGGGCGCGGCGCGCCCAAGTCGTTGACCCAGTTGGAGCGCGTTGACGACGCTCTGCCCGAGGTGGCAGTTGTTGGCGAATGCAAAGACGACGTCCGTCTCCTCGGCCAGGCGCTGGATGCGCGCGACCCACGGATCGAGCTCGCGTTCGCTGTAGAGGTAGTCGTAGCGATCGCCGCCCTTTTCTTGGTTCCACCACGTTGCGGCGTTCCGCCCATGCAGGCGGACGTAGCCGGTGCGTGTGGTGGCGACGGCGCTTGGGCGCGGCAGGTGCGGAAGCTCGGGCAAGTCGACGTTGACGGTCCCGAGTTCGAGGTCGCGAAGAAGATGCGCGGTTTCGTCTGTCTGCCACGCGTCGTGGCGAAACTCAACCTGAAGCGGAGCTTGGGTCGTCGCGGAGTGGGGGCCGAGCTTGCGGGCGAGACGTTCGAGATGACGGCGCGACGCGTCGTTCGGGGTGAACGCATACGGGAATTGCGCCAGGAGCCCACCAAGGCGACCGGCCTCGACAAGCGGTGCGATGGCCTCTTCGAATGGCTCGAGCTCACGATCGAACGACGCGAGTTCGTGCGTCATGGCGCGCGGGACCTTGACGACGAACGTGAACGAGTCGGGCGTCTTCTCGATCATGCGCGCGAAGGTCTGCGGTGAAGGCGTCCGGTAGTAGGTGGCGTTGATTTCGACCGTGTCGAACAGCTTGGCGTAGAGCGGGAGAAAGGCGCCCGGGCGGGTGCCGGGCGGGTAGACCGTGCCGACCCAGTCCGCGAAGCTGTACCCCGACGTTCCGATTCGCACAGGGGCGGTCATCGGATCATCCTCCCTCGTGCAGTCCGTCGAACTCCCACGTCTCTTGGATAAACCCGCCGACGTGTTGTGGCAAGGGCTTGAGGAGAAGAGACGTCCCGAGGCGGATCGCCGCGTCACCGTAGCGATGGCGAATCTTGTCCACGGCGCCGTTCAGCCGGTCGCGGCGGCGGTCCTCTTCGAACAAGAGATCGGGCAACGCGTCGCGCTCGACGAGTTGCGTTGCGGACACCGACACGAGAGCGATCTCGGCCGGGTGAACGGGAATGGCGTCGAGGATCGAGCGGCAGACGCGATAGATCGTTTCCCCGTCGTCGGACGGAAGGGCGAGCGTCGCTTGTTTGGCGTAGCCGGGGCCGAGAACTCCGGTCCGAAACCCACAGTGGATCGTGCGGCTGACGTAGCCCAACCGCCGGAGGCGGCCGGCGACCTTGTCGGCGAGTTCGCGCAAAACGAGAAGAGCGAGGGACACGTCGCGCATCTCGGGTGGAAGCGTCTTCGAATGCCCCACGGACTTCGGCGGTGGAATCTCGGTGTACGGGACGACGGGCGTCGGGTCGCGTCCCAACCCCAAGTGATGCAAGAAGAGACCGTAGACGCCGAACTCCTTCCGCAACAGGGTTTCCGGCGCGGTGCCCAGATCGGCGAGGGTGACGAGGCCGATCTGGTTCAAGCGTCGTTCTATGCGCGGGCCGATGCCGCAGACTTCGCCGACCTGCGTCGTCTCGAGGAGACGGGGAATCTCCTCGTCGCGGAGAAGGCCGATGCCATTCGGTTTGTTCCGCTTGCCGACGAGCTTCGCGAACACCTTTCCAGCGGAGGCGATGCCGAGCGTGGCCGTAATGCAGGGGCCCAGCGCGTCGTGGAAGCGGCGTTGGATGTCGCGTGCCATCGCGACCGGGCCGCCGTGGCGCGCTGCCTCCTGCGACACGTCCATGAACACCTCGTCGATCGAATACACCTGGATCATGACGGTGTACTCCTTGAGGATCTCGAGAAATCGTCTCGACGTCTCGACGTAGCGCTCAGGATGGCCGGAGACGAGCGTGAGATCCGGACAATGCCGCTTCGCCTCCCAGACCGGCATCGCGGTGGTCACGGGATAGCGCTTGGCTTCGCGCGAGAACGCGGTGATGATCGAGCGTTCGGTCGGTTTTCCGGTGACGCCGATGGGCTTACTGCGCAGGGACGGCTGCGCCTGCTGTTCGACCGAAGCGAAGTACGAATCCATGTCGAGATGGACGATGCATCGGGTCATTCGGACTCCTACGGTTCCATCTCCATTTCTTCGAGCGTCCAGCGGCCGGCGCGCGTGTTGAGGCGCAGGTGGAAATGATCGCCGGCCGACGTCACCGAATAGCAGAGGTAGACCGTCTCGCCCTCGCGTTCGGTGTGGACGAAGTTCGTCTGTGCCACCTCGTACCGGCGTCCTTCCCAACGGAACGAATGAAGTTCCGGATGCGCTTGATTTCGTCGATAGACGACGAGTGCGTCGACGGGTTGGCCCACCTTGCGGATCATGTCCGTTCACCGTATTCATTGTACAGAATGAACACGCGCCGTCAACCAGTCCCCACTGTCAATCAGTCCAGAATGGCATGGAAACGATATTGCGTGCTCGGCGCCGCGGCGTCCATCTTCTCCTCGCGCACGAGACGCAGGCGAACGAGGCGGCGGACGCGGTTGTGGCACGCGTTCGGGGGAATGCCGAGAAGGTCGGCGAGCTCCTTCGTCGTTGCGCTCTTGCGTTCGTTGAGGAGTTCCAGCGTGTCGACGAGCGGGCGGGCAAGTCGGCCGAGCACGCGCCAGGCGCCGTTCGCACCGCCGACGCGGCAGAGCATGGCGAGCTTGCGTTGGGCGAGCTTGTCGTCCAGATCTTCCACGAGATCGGCGGACGGCGACGAAAGGACGACGGTGCGATCCCCGTGGATGCCCGACGAGAGGATCTGGCACACCTTGCCGATCGCTTCGTCGGCAAACGAACCGGAGAGGACGTCGAGGCCGGCGAGCGAGAGAATGAGTTGACCGTCCGGCGGGAGATCGTCGAGCGCTGCGACGAGAACACGATGCGCCGCAGCGCCTTCTCGGCGAGTCCCGAGCCGGCGACCGAATTGCGAGATCTCAACCGTCGTCCTCTTCATTTCCTTCATTGAACCCTGGATCGCCCTGCAGTTCAACTCCTCCTTCTCCGAACGCGGCCTCGCCGATGCCGAACGCGGCGCGAGGAATGAAGACCGCAATTTGCACCCCGGGGAAGGGTCTGACATCGACGAGGTCGCCGCCGAGGTCGGATTGGAAGAGGAGAGCCGATCCGGAACGCACAGAAATCGTCCCCTCCCACGACCGCACGAGGCGGAAAATCCGTTCGAGTTCGCGCCCTCGTCCCGGATCGCGAAATCGGCTTCGGCCGTCGAAGACGACGGCGCGCAACGCGTCGGCGTCGGACAACGGGCCGGTCGGCTTCGGGCCGGAGCGAAGCCCGAGACTCCGCGCGAGGCCGATGCCCTTGTCGGCGACGGCGAGACGAACGCCCGTCTCGTCGTCCTGCAGGGCGGCCAGACCGTGCGGGTCGAGAACATCGCTCGTGGCATTCGCGTGCTGCGGGATATTCTGGAAGAGCTCGAGCAGGATCCGTAGGAAGCGGCGGCGCGGGGATTCGTCGATCGGAAACCGATCGGCCAGGCGCTCGTCGAACGCGCCGACGAGACGCGACACGTCCTCTTCGCGTTCCACCGAAGCGATGGCCGCGAGGGCGCCGGGTGCCGATGGGTCGGCACCTAGGGCGGAACCACCAGAGGTGGTTCCGCTGTCGTCTGGCAGGCCGTGCTTTGGATCTGCGGGTCCTTTGGCAGTGCGGGAGGCGAGGCCGGCTTTGACGTCGGCGAAGAAGCCCATGGCAGTCATCCAGGTCCGCACGCTCGATGCCTCGGGCCAGGCGATCTGCAACGGCCGGTCGGATTCGCGCGCCTCGCGCACAAGAAGATCGAGAAGGAGGAGAGCGTAGACGTCCATCGACGTCACGTTGCGCAAGTCGAGCGACCGCTCGCCAGCGGCAACGAGATCGATCACATCCTCGATGGTCTCGGTCGTCAGATGCATGGAGCTACTCCCGTGAGCAGTTGGGTCGCCGGACAGGGCGAGCTCATTCCGCGAACTCGGCGAGGACGGGCGCGTGGTCCGACGATCCCTCCGATTTTCTCGGCTCGAGATCGATCCAGGCAGCGGTCGAACGTCGCGCCAGGGGCTCGGTGGCCCAGATGTGGTCGACGCGCCAGCCGACGTTGCGTTGGACGGCGTCGCGGACGCGATAGTCGAAGAACGAGTAGTGGTTCGGTTCCGGCACGTGCCGGCGAAACACGTCGTCGAATCCCCACGCTCGCACGTCGGCCAGAGCGCGACTCACGTCGGGGTGGAAGCAGACGTGCCCCCAGAGGCGTTTCGGGTCGTGCACGTCGATTGCGTCGGGCGCCACGTTGAAGTCGCCCATCCACAGGACTGGTTTGTCCGGGGACGCCGTCCGGTCGAAGTAGTCGCGCAGGCGAGCGAACCATTCGAGCTTGTACGAGAACATCGGATCATCCGTCGACCGCCCCTGCGGGACGTATGTGTTCACGACGCGCACGCCGTGCACCGTCGCCGCAGCGAGTCGCGCCTCGTCTGCGGGACCGCCGTCCGCGAGTCCGAACCCGACGCGCGTCGGCTTGGCCGTCGAGAGGATGGCAACCCCGTTGTACGCCTTATCGCCGCGATAGACGGCGTGGTACCCGAGCTCGCGAAACGGGTCGATGGGGAACGCGGGGTCCTGAACCTTCGTTTCCTGCAGGCAGACGATCTCCGGCCGCGTTCGCTCGAGCCACGGGAGGAGAAGGGGCAGCCGCGCGCGGACCGAATTCACGTTGTAGGTCGCGACGCGCAACGTCATCGGGCCTCGGCGCTGGGAAGAACACCGCTCGCCGTGACGACGTCCAAACCTTCACGGCGAAGGCGATCGACGTAGGGATTGATTCCCACGGAGTCGCTTGCGATGTGCCCGGTGACGACGAGCGATTTCGACCCGCCGAACTCGGACTCCAGGCGCTGCGCGTCGTCGGGGCGGCAATGGATGTACACCAGCGTGTCGATTCCGTGCTCGAAGTACGCCTTCCCGACAGCGTACCCACCGTTCGTTCCCGCGGCGTGCGACACGAGGACCCGACCCAGACGATGCGTCCTTCTGCCTACGAGGACCTCGATGCGCGTCGCCGACGAGCGGAATTCCACAAATGCGCTTTGGAATCGTTCGACGAGGTCGCCGACCGTACCGTCGGGGGAGACGCCGGCCGCAACCTCGGCCAGTCGCCGCCGCCCCATCTCGTCCAACGGCGTGTGGACATTGAGATAGGGCATATCGAGGAGACGGGCGATGGACGGGTCGTGATCGTAGTTCGACATCGAATCGAGCACCCGTCGAGCTTCGGCCGTCTCCTCGATGGCGGCGCGCGCGACCGCCTCGGGCACCCCGGCGGCCACCATCTGATCGACGTGGCGCGAGAGGACGCGGTGGAAGTTGAGGGTCGCGATGCCGACCGGGTGATGGGTGAGCACGGCGTCGAAGCCGAGGGTCTTCGCGAGCGCGAGCTCCGGGGCGCGAAGATCGATGCCGACGAGCACGCGGTGGATGTCCTGTCCAGGATGATGCACGGCGCTGTCGCCGGGAACCTCGTCGAGCCCGGCCATCTCGAGGGCGATCGACATCAAGGTTTCTGTGTTCACGCAATGCCCTTCGACCCGGAGAGGCCGTTCTGCGGCGAGAGCGTGAACTCCTCGAGCGCGGAGCCGCCGATGAACTCGCGCAGGATCGAGTTTCCCGGGACCGTCCCCGCGGGGTACGGGTCGAACCAGCGCAGGAGCGCGAGAAGCCGCTCCGCCTCGATGCGCGCCGCCGGGTCGCGTACCTGGAGCAGGAGCGGCTCGACCAGCGGCTTCAAGACGGCGAGCTCGTACCCGAGGGCCGAATTGAACATGACGTCGGCGCCTTCCTGGAACGGGAAGATGTTGTCCTTCTCGCCGCGGCGAACGTTCTCCCACAGCGACAGGGTCTCCGTGGCCGGGTATCCCCGAAAGGTCGCGTCGCGCACGATCCGGCGGATCATCCGCGTGTCCGTCGTCGAGACCCGGTTGTGGATGTCGAGATTGAGCTGCGTCAGGGCGGACACGAAGATACGGAACACTCGGGACACCGATGCGTCGACGGACAGGCTCGGGTTCAGCCCGTGGATGCCTTCGACGACGAGGATTTGGTCTCGATCGAGCTGGATCGAGGGGCCGGTCTTGCGCGCTCCGCTCTCAAAATCGTACCGCGGCAGCGTCACCTTCCCGCCGGTCATGAGCCGTCCGAGGTCACTGCGGAACCGGTCGGCGTCGAACGCGGCGAACGAGTCGTAGTCGGGATGATCGCCGAGTCGAGCGCGCAACTCGTCGTGCGGCAGGAAGTAGTCGTCCATGGCGAGCGGATACGGATGGATGCCGTTCGCGATAAGCTGGATCGCAAGGCGTTTGGAAAACGTCGTCTTGCCCGATGCCGACGGGCCGGCGATGAACACGAGCCGTGTCCCATCGACGTGACGTTGGGCAATCGTTGCGGCGATCTCGGCGATCCTCTTCTCGTGGAAGGCCTCGAACACGAGGATGACCTGATCGATACGGCCGTCGCGGATCGCTTCGTTCAACGATCCCACGTCGCGCATCCCGAGAAGCGACAGCCAGGTCCCGTACTCGTCGAACACCTCGCGAAGCGCGGTGAAGCGCTGCGGAGGCGACAGGCGCTGGGGACTCTCGCGCCGCGGGAAGCGAAGGATGAACCCCTTGGAGAAGGGCTCGAGTGAGAACGTCTTCAGCACCGCGGTGGAGGGCACCATGTAGCCGTAGAAGTAGTCCATCACACCGTTCAGGACGTAGACGTGGAGATGATCGCCTTCTCGCTCCAAGAGCTGCCGTCCCTTGGACTCATCGCCGCGCGCCGCAAACAACGTCTGGACTTGCTCGGGCGACAGACGTCGCCGAACAATCTCGTGATCCTCACGCACGAGCCGCGCCATACGCGTCTTGATCTGCGAGAGCTCCTCAGGTGTGAACGGATCGCGTCCTTCGACGCGGCAGAAGTAGCCGCCGTGCGGGACCGAGTAATCGATGTGTACCCGAGCTCTAGGGAAGAGCTCGGCGGCCACGACGACGAGGAGGAAGGACAGACTGCGGCTGTAGATGCGCGTTCCGTCGGAATCGGACATCCGGACAGGCGCAGCGGCAACGTCGCGGCTCAATGGGTAAGCGAGCTCGCGCAGTTCGCCGTCGATCACGGCGGCCACAGGCGGGTCGTCCTCGTTGCTGTACGCGACGCGGAACACGTCGGCGGCCGTTGCCCCGAGCGGAGCGTGGAAGACGCGTCCGTCGTCGAGCGCGACCTGAACGTCGGTGCGACCGGCGGTTTCTCGGATTCCGCGTTCGTCTGGCATGCTGGATGACCTCCCTCCGGCGCGAAGGGCCCGAACCGTGGAGGAATCTACGACCTGGGTTGGCTATCCGCCAAGATCGGGAACGCCGACTCCCGCACCTTGCGGATCGTCTCGCCGAGCGCCTCGAGGACGCGCTCGGATGTCGGCGGCACGTCGCGCGGGCCGCGCAGCTGCGAGAGGCTCACGCCGTGCGCGGCGGCCTGGGCGAGGAAGAGGGCCGGGATCTCGTCTGGGAGCTTCTCGTCCAACATCACGGACCAGGCGACCGCCCAGGCGCGTACGACGTTCCCTACGTCGTAGCCCCCGCCGCCGAGGGCGAGCCAGGGAAGTCCCAGCGCGCGGAAACGCTCGACGGCGCGCTCGAAACCGTGGAGGCTCATGCGGAGGTTGGCGAGGAGATCGCCGATCAGAGCATCCGTTCCGAGCTGCGTCACCACCACATCAGGAGCGTAAAGCTCGATCGCCGGGAGGATCAGCTCCTCAAACGCCTGGTCGTACGCGCGATCGCCGGCTCCAGGAAGAAGGGGAATGTTGATCGAGTACCCGCGACCGTCGCCGACTCCGATGTCCTCCTCGAACCCGGTTCCCGGGAAGATCGTGTATCCCGTCTGGTGGATCGAGATCGTCAAGACGTCGCGCGTGCGATAGAACGCATACTGGACTCCGTCGCCGTGATGTGCGTCGATGTCGACGTAGACCACACGCTTGCCGGCGCGGCGCAGCCGCTCGATCGCAAGCACGCCGTCGTTGATGTGGCAGAATCCGGACGCGCGGGACGGCATCGCGTGATGGAGGCCGCCCGCGGGGTTGAATGCCCGCGACGAGCCGCGGAGCAGGGCGTCCGCTCCGTCGATCGAACCCCCGGCGATGAGCATGCCCCACTCGTACACGTCGGGGAAGATCGGATTGTCCGTCGTCCCGAGTCCGTGCGCGAACTGGTTCGGCACCCACATGCCGGAGCTGGCGAGCCGCAACGCCTCGAGGTACCCCTTGGAATGGAAGGCAACCGCTTCCTCTTCCGTTGCCTCGCGCAACGGCACGAGATCCACGTCCGGCCGCTCGACCAATCGGTAGTACTGGCAGAGGTCGAAGAACAGGCCGAGCCGGTGCACCTTGAATGGATGAGCTTCCCCGAAGTCAAAGCGCAAGAGGTCGCGTGGATCGACGAGAGTCTTCTTCATCAGGTCTCCGGAGGCATCATACCCGCGCCCCGCGGGCGCTTCCAGAGAGCTAGAACGACCACACCTGATAGACGTCGTCCGGGGTGAGCCCCCACGGGTCGCAGCCGAGGGGAATCGGAGGGCCGTCTCCTGCCGTCTCGGCTACCGCGTACCGCACTCCGCCGAGGACGAGCAAGGGTGCGCTGCATGTCAGGCGAGACGCCCACGCTGCGGACACCGGGACCAGCGCGAGCACGTGGTCGGGCATGTGGTCGTGATTGGTGTCGACGAAGGCGAGGGTCGATGAGACCGACCGCGCCCGCAAGAGGCTGACGAAGAGGATCGCCGAGTCCTCGCAATCGCCTTCGCCGGCTACCAGTGTCTCGAGGGGATACCACGGCCAATCCTGGAGACCGGGATCCGGACGATAGCGGATCGCGACCTCGACGAACGCAAGGATGTTGTCGACGAAGGCCTCGACGCTGTCCGCCTGCGCCCAGAAGATGTCGGCGTAATCCCGAAGCGTCGGGTCGTCGAGCGGATCCGAGACGTAGTCGCCGTATGCGTAGGTCTCCGCGGCGGTATTGCGAATGCGCGCCTTGTACATCTGGTAGAGATTCCAGGGGATGAGGAGCGTGCACGACCGAGTCGTTCCGGCCACGGACCACGAGAAGCTGCGTGGGACGTAGCCGGCGGGGACTTCCTGCGCGGCCACCGTCTTGGTTGCGATGTCCACTCCGCCGCGGCCGTCGGTCACTTGAAGCTCGATCGTGTGAGTGCCCACAGCAAACGTCCGCACGACGACGGGACCGGACGCCGTCTCGGCGCCGTCGAACGTCCACTCGTACGTCAGGGGATCGCCGTCCGGATCGCGCGATGCTCGGGCATCCAACTGGACCGCGAGCGGCGCGTACCCCGACTCGGGCGACGCAACGAAAGATGCGATGGGAGAGCGATTCGCGCCCGGGCCGATGCACGCCGCGAGTCCCGCGAGCAGGATCGATAGAGCGAGACACAGACTGGACCGGAACGCATGAGGCCGACGCATGGGGCGGCATTGTAGCGCCGAGGCGCTGCCCGGGCAACGCCCGATGCCGCCGATGCGGCGCTATACTGACGCGGGGTGCGTCGTGCGAAGGAGGAAATGTCATGCGGCGTAGTGCGAGCGTCTGTGTCCTGGTTCTGATCCTCGCTGCCATCGGATGCGCGGCGGCGGAGCGGTCGGAATTCCTTTTCCTGAACGAGATCAAGATCGGGATGACAGGAATCGGCAAGACCATCGTCGCGGGCGACGTGATCAGCGAATTCGCCGTCGACGTGCTCGGCGTGATCGACGAGCCGGGCACTCTATCGGACTTCATTGTCGTTCGGGTGAGCGGTGAGGCCATCGGCCGGTCCGGTGGCATCGCCGAAGGGATGAGCGGGAGCCCGATCTACATCGGCGGCAAGCTGATCGGCGCGTTGAGCCGCGCAGCGAGCTGGTCGAAGGACATCACTCCGATTGGCCTGGTGACGCCGATCGAGCCGATGCTCGACGTCCTGGAGTCGGCGAAGACAGTGTCGATGGGACCGGACGAGAGCTCCATCCTGCACGGCGTGGAACTGGTCGAGCGGCCGTTCGCCCCGAGCGCCGAAGAGGTCGCAGCGCTTCCCGATACGATCTTCTCATATCCCGTGTCGACTCCCCTCATCGCCGTTGGGCTGTCCGGACGATCGACTTCCGTCCTCATGGGCGGCGAGAACTCCATCGCCCGCCCTGCGGGTACACTGCGCAGTTTCCTTCCGACGGAATCGATGGCCCCCGATGTCGCGGGACTCTCGTCCCTATCGCTTGACCTCCTCCCCTTGTCCGGCGCCGAGATCTCCGCTGCGGCCGCCACAGCTGCGGCGTCGGCCACGACCTCCACGCTCGTTCCGGGCAGCGGACTCGGCGTCGCGCTCGTGTCGGGCGACATCACGATCGGCGCGCTGGGGACGGTGACGTACGTAGACGGCGACGGCGTCATTGGCTTCGGGCACCCGTTCATCTCGAATGGGGACTCCGCTTTTCCCCTCACCACCGTCTCCATCATCGACACGATGAAGGCGCTCGATGCGTCGTTCAAGCTGGGAACGATCGGGAAGACGATCGGTGTCATCAACGAGGATCGCACCGCGGCCATCGGCGGCCGAATTGGTGCTCCGGCGTCAACCATTGCCGTCGATCTGACGGTCAACGATCTGGATCGGAAGGTCGAAAGCACGGTGAGAGCCAACGTGGCGAATGAACCGCGCCTCGTGCCCAATCTCCTTCTCGCATCCGGGTTTGAAGCCATCGACTCGGGTCTCGACCGCGTCGGCGCCGGCACCGTCGAGGTGACCTACCAAATCACCGGGGATGGGATGCCGTCTTCGCTCGAGCGCAAGGACGTGTTCTTGAGCACGAGCGACATCGCCCTGTACCCGCCGTGGCAGCTCGCAGACATCGTCGCCTACCTCGAGTACAACGAGTTTGCAGATCCGAAGATCACGCACATCTCGGCCTCGGTGCGCGTTACGAGTGAACTCCATGCGATCCGGATTGAGGAACTCCTGCTCGATCGGCTGGTCTACGCTCCGGGCGACACGATCAACTTCAAGCTCGTGATGCAGACGTTCCAAGGAGACGAGATCGTGCGGACAGGCCAGCTCACGATTCCCAGCGACCTCATGGCGGACGAGATCGTCGTGCGTGCCTACGGCGGTCCCCGGGAAATCGAGCGGGGCGAGTCGCCTCAGACGTTCAGCAGCCTGAGCGACGTGATCCAACAAATCGAGACGCTCCCGACGTACGAGAAGGCGACCGTTGAGCTGTTCGCCGTCGATCCCTACCTGTCGAGCGGCCAGGAGGCTCTCTACGGCGTCACGAAGGCGTCGCACGACTATCCCGGGTACGTGATCTATGACCAGAGGGAGGTTCGAGCCCTCCTTCTCTCCTCGTCGCAGAGCTCGGGATAGGGGGACGCGGGAGTTGTTCTCCGTCGAGGAGATCGCGCGCATCGTCGGCGGCGAGTTGGCCGGCTGCGGGACCGCTGTGCCGAAGGGATTCGTCGCCGACTCGCGGCGCGTCGCTCCGGGCCGTCTCTTCTTCGCTCTCTCCGGTGCCAGGGCGGACGGTCACGCGTTCGTCGGTGACGCTTTCTCGCGCGGCGCCATCGCGGCCGTCGTGGCGCAGCCTTCGCAACCGCCGCCGGGTCGCGGACTCATTGTCGTCCGCGACGTTGGCTCTGCACTCCAGATGCTGGCGCGCGCTTGGCGTGCGAGGTTCTGCATCCCGATCGTCGCCATCACCGGGTCGAATGGAAAGACAACCACGA
>CAIMCX010000071.1 GCA_903839615.1 uncultured bacterium | reverse complement strand
GGAACGATGGCGTGGCTCGAGTTCGAGGCCCTCGGGATCGACAAGGTCCGCGCCGAGCTCGCAGTCTCCTACTCCGACCACACCTCGCTCGGGTTCAAGGGCGAGTCGACCGACGACCACATCTTCCTGCAGACGATCGCCTCGCACTACGGCGCCAAGTTCTCGAAGAACGGCAACGGCGTTTGCCACCAGCTCCACTACGAGCGGTTCGCGGTGCCGGGCAAGACGCTCATCGGCTCCGACTCCCACACTCCGACCTGCGGCGGCCTCGGGATGCTGGCGATCGGCGCCGGCGGAATGGACGTCGCGGTGTGCATGGGCGGCGGGCCGTTCTTCCTCACCGTGCCGAAGATGATGAAGATCGTGCTCACGGGCAAGCTCTCGCCCAACGTGGGCGCCAAGGACGTGTCTCTTGAAGTCCTGCGGCGAATCACGGTGAAGGGCGGCGTCGGCTACTTCATCGAGTTCGTCGGGCCCGGACTCAAGGATCTGACGGTGCC
This sequence comes from uncultured bacterium, assembly GCA_903839615.1. Lineage (GTDB taxonomy): Bacteria > Bipolaricaulota > Bipolaricaulia > UBA7950 > UBA9294 > CAIOGO01. The sequence goes on along the minus strand of CAIMCX010000071.1, from coordinate 5,589 downwards.
CGAGCGCGCGACGATCACCAACATGGGGACGGAGACCGGTGCGACGTCGTCGATCTTCCCGTCCGACGACGTGACCAAGGCGTTCCTCAAGATGCAGGGGCGCGAGAAGGACTGGCACGAGATCTCGCCCGACGAGGGCGCCGTCTACGACAAAGAGATCACGATCGACCTCGCGACGGTGAAGCCGCTCGTCGCGATGCCCGGCATGCCGGACAACGTGTTCGACGTCGACAAGGTCGCGGGCACGAAGATCGACCAGGTGTTCATCGGCTCGTGCACCAACGGCTCCTACCAGGATCTCAAGATCGTTGCCGAGATGCTGAAGGGCAAGAAGGTTTCGACCGACATCGACGTCATCGTGTCTCCGGGGTCGCGTCAGGCGTGGGAAATGCTCATGGAAGACGGAAGCTTCCTCGAGCTCACGAAGGCCGGCGTGCGGATGATCGAGCCCGGCTGCAACGCGTGCATCGGCATCGGATTCGTGCCCGGCACGAACCACCTCTCGCTGCGCACCGTGAACCGCAACTGGAAGGGCCGCGGCGGGAACGAGGAGGGCAAGCTTGCCCTCTGCGGACCGCAGCTGGCCGCGGCGTCGGCGCTCAAGGGCGTCATCGCCGATCCGCGCGAGCTGCCGGCTCCCAAGGTGAAGGTCACGAAGCTGACGGTCGATGACTACCTGATCCTCGAGCCGAAGGGGCCGAGCGTGGAGATCCACCGCGCGCCGAACATCGCGCCGATGGGGAATCAGAAGCCGCTGCCGGCCGTGCTCAAGGGCGAGGCCTTGCTCAAGGTCGGAGACGGCATCTCGACCGACGCCATCCTGCCGGCCGGCCCGCTCACACAGCACCTGCGCTCAAACCTGCCCGAGATCGCGAAGTTCACGTTCTACTACGAGGACAAGACGTTCGCGGCGCGAGCGATGGAGAAGGGTGGCGGGTTCATCGTCGGCGGCGACAACTACGGCCAGGGCTCGTCGCGCGAGCACGCGGCGCTCGCTCCGTGGAAGCTCGGAATCACCGCCGTGCTGGCGAAGAGTTTCGCGCGCATTCACCGCGCCAACCTCGTGAACATGGGCATCCTGCCGATGACGTGCAACACCGACCTCATCGACCAGGGCGACCAGCTCGAGATCGACGTCTCCAAGCTCACGCCCGACCTCGTCGTGAAGAACCTCACCAAGAGCACGACGATCCCAGCCAAGCAGGACCTGTCCGAGCGCGAGAAGGCGATGCTCAAGGCTGGAGGGTTGCTCGCCTATACGGCGCAAGGGCATTAGCGAAGGCGAGGCGACGGGGAACGCCGCCGAGAGGGCTGGGCGGCGTCCCCCTGATGCGCCCAGCGGCAGGGGTGCTTGGCTGGGCGCGGGCTATGCGGTAGTCGGAGCGAGCCAGAGAACGCCGTGGGCAAGTCCCACGGCGTTCTCATTGCGCGATCGACCATCAGAAGGGGCGAGCACACGAGGGCCTGGGTGCCACTCGCATCCTACTCGATGGAACGCGCAGCCAGAGTGACCGCGCAGGTCGGTTCTGCCACTCCTGTAGGATCTGCAGTTGTCGGATGTAGAGCCTGCAAGTAGGATGTACGGGAGTGATGAAGCACTGAGCGTGTAGTCTAGTAGAAGATGCATGTGACGAGGGCAAGCCGAACCCGCTCGGCGTGAGGTGCCTAGAGCGACATGACGCAAGATGCGATCCTGAAGGAACTGCCACAGCGCATGGCTCGTGCGGTGGAGCACTACTGGAGCACGCGCGCGGGTCAGATGGACAAACAGAAGCGCACGGGCGCCGCCGATCAGGGGTTCCGAAGCGCCGTCACCGGCGGAGCGCAGATGGACGGCTTCGTTCAACTCCTCATGGCTCTGGTGACTGACGCGGGCGTGCCCGAGAGCTGCGTCTACCGCAAGAGGGCCGTGGAGTTGCCGGGGTTCTTCAGACCCACGAAGGAGTGGGACCTTCTTGTCGTGCGAGACGGCGAGCTTCTTGCCGCCATCGAGGCGAAGTCCCAGGTCGGCCCCTCCTTCGGGAACAACTTCAACAACCGCACGGAAGAGGCTCTGGGCAGCGCGCTCGACCTATGGACCGCGTTTCGCGAGGGCGCGTTTGCGGGCAGCCGCCAGCCATTCCTCGGGTACTTCTTCATGCTAGAGGAGTGTGCGACCTCTCTCCGTCCGGTGCGCGTCAAGGAGCCGCACTTCAAGGTGTTCCCCGAGTTCCGGGAGGCCTCGTATCTGCGCCGGTATGAGCTCTTCTGCAGGAAGCTCGTGCGCGAACGGCACTACACGGCAGCAGCTTTCGTCTCCTCGACGGCTACTGGAGGTCGTCGAGGGGTGTACGCGACTCCCGCGAGCGACCTGTCGCCCGAGCATTTCGCCAGAGCACTCGTGGCTCACTTGTGGGGAGGAATGTAACCGCCATGGATCCCACCATGCACCGGCTCGTGAACGGCGATGCGCGCGACCTCTCGTTCCTCGACGACGCCTCGGTTCACCTCGCAGTCACCTCGCCGCCCTATTGGAACCTGAAACGATACAACGAGCACCCTGACCAACTTGGTCACATCGATGACTACGAGGCCTTTCTTGCTGAACTTGAGAAGGTCTGGAGGCACGTCTACCGTGCCCTCGTTCCAGGAGGGCGTCTCGTGTGCGTCGTAGGGGATGTCTGCGTCGCGAGGCGCGACTACGGTCGCCATTTGGTGTTTCCGCTCCACTCGGACATCAGCGTCATCTGCCGCCGAATCGGTTTCGACAACCTGAACCCGATCATCTGGCATAAGATCGCGAATGCAGCCTATGAAGTCGAGAACGGGTCGAAGTTCCTGGGCAAGCCATATGAGCCCAACGCGATCATCAAGAACGACGTGGAGTTCATCCTCATGCAGCGCAAGCCGGGCGGCTATCGGAAGCCGACCATCGCGCAGAGGGACGCGAGCAGAATCGGCAAGGAGGACTTCGACCAGTGGTTCCAGCAGATATGGAACATCACGGGCGCGTCCACGCGGCACCATCCGGCGCCGTTCCCGCTTGAACTAGCATCGCGTCTCGTCCGCATGTTCTCGTTCACAGAGGACACAGTGCTGGATCCATTCTGTGGGTCCGGGACGACGATGGTCGCGGCGCTCCGCGCCGGACGGAACAGCATCGGCGTGGAGATCGACCCTGAATACTGCCGGATGGCCGCCCGCTACCTGAAGGCTGAGACGTCTGGCCTGTTCGATACGGCGCAGCTCATGTTCGAGAGCGTAGACGACGGAGTCGCGCAGACCGTGCGAGAGAACGCGGGGCTCTATGAAGTGCAGCCTGCGAAGACGCGGCTCGAATGAGCCGTAGCGATGCAGAGGACGAGATCATCAGCTTTCGCGCGGACGCTGCGCGCTAGTACCGTCTGACTCATCAGACCACAGGCTATCCGCGCCAGCACGGAACCCGATCCGTGCCTGAGAGCAAGACGTGACCTCAACGCCGGGAACATCGGTGTGTCTGGGGCCTTGGGCGTGTAGACCACTAGGCATATCCAGCAGCTCCCGGCGAGGCGCGGCCCTTGTCCTTGACTTCCCGCCCGGGTTCTGTAGCATCTCCACAGCGTGAGATAGCGGATCCCGAAGGATGGGACTACCGCGGGGAGCGAGAACCCTGAACACCCTAGAGAAGTGCGTGCGGATCTTGACCTTGTTCACCGAGACGACGCCGGTCTTGGGCGTCGCGGAGATCGCCGAGCGGCTGGAACTGCCGCGCTCGACGGCGTATCGCTACATCTCGGCTCTGCGCGCCCACCGCTTCCTGGAGGAGGCTCCCGGTGGCGGATACCGCCTTGGCGGACGCATCCTCGAACTTGCGGCGACGATGGCGCGCAAGCCGCTGCGCGAGGTCGCCCTGCCGCACATGGAGCGGATCGCGCGTGAGACGGGCGAGACGGCGCTCCTTTGTGGCCTGCGCGAGCACGTCGGCGTCTGCCTCGAGAAGGTTGACGGCACCCACGCGCTCCGCGTCTCGTACGAACTGGGCGAGACCTACCCGCTCCACGCCGGAGCGACGGGCAAAGCGATCCTGGCGCACCTCGACCCTGCCGAATTGGAGGCCGTGATCGGTGACGTGGGCCTGCCTCGATTCACGGCGACGACGATCACGAGCGAAGGGCGGCTCAAGAAGGAGCTGGCCAAGATCCGTGCCTGCGGCTACGCCGAGAGCGAGGGCGAGTCGCTTGCCGGAACGCACGGCATTGCCTCACCCATCTTCTCTCCGTCGGGCCGCGTCGTCGGCTCGGTCGGCGTGTCCGTGCCGGACCTTCGCGCGGAGGAGAAGAACCGCGAGCGGCTCATCCGCCTCGTCGTCGAGGCGGCGAAGAAGATCAGCGAGGGATTGACCGCGCAGGAAGCGCGACAGAGATAAGGGATTCACGAACGAGGAGGAACAGGCGATGGCGAACAAGTACATCCCGACCCCGAAGGCCGGCAAGCCGATCACCCGAACCGCCCAAGGGCTGAACGTGCCCGACAACCCGATCATCCCGTGCATCCGCGGCGACGGGACAGGCGTCGACATCACGCCGGTCATGATCAAGGTCATCGACGCGGCCGTCGCGAAGGCCTACGGCGGCAAGAAGAAGATCGAGTGGTTGAAGGTCCTCGCCGGCGACGAGGCCATCCAAGTCAACTTCCCGGGGATGACCGAGGCCGAGATCATCGCCATCCCGCCCGACGAACGGCAGAAGCTCTATCTCCCGGACGAGACGGTCGAGGCCATCCGCAAGTACCTCGTCGCGATCAAGGGCCCGCTCACGACTCCGGTCGGCGGCGGCATCCGCAGCCTCAACGTCACGCTGCGCATCCTGCTTGACCTCTACGCCTGCGTGCGCCCGGTGCAGCACATCGGGACGCCGGCGCCGGTGAAGCATCCGGAAGAGGTCGACATCATCTTCTTCCGCGAGAATACCGAAGACGTCTACTGCGGCATCGAGTGGCAGGCCGGCACGCCCGAAGTGCAGAAGATCATCGACTTCCTCGACAAGGAGATGAAGGTCGGGAAGAAGATCCGCTTCCAGAAGGACTGCGGCATCGGCGTGAAGCCGATCAGCAAGGAAGGCGCGCAGCGCCTGATCCGCGCCGCGATCGAGTACGCGATTGCCAACAACCGCAAGCTCGTGACCCTCGTCCACAAAGGCAACATCATGAAGTTCACCGAGGGCGCGTTCCGCGACTGGGGCTACGAACTGGCGAAGGAATACCCGCAGCTTATCAGCGAGGACGAGGTCACGAAGAACCACAACGGTCAGCTGCCGGCCGGCAAGATCATGATCAACGACCGCATCGCCGACCAGTTCTTCCAGCAGATGCTTCTGCGCCCGAGCGAGTACTCGGTTGTCGCAACGATGAACCTGAACGGCGACTACGTGACGGACGCCGCGGCCGCGCAGGTCGGCGGACTCGGCGTGGCGCCGGGCGCGAACATCAACTACTCGACCGGCCACGCGATCTTCGAGGCCACCCACGGCACGGCGCCGAAGCATGCCGGCCAGGACAAGGTCAACCCCGGCTCGATCATCCTGTCGGCGGTGGAGATGCTGCGCTACATGGGCTGGCAGCCGGCGGCCG
>CAIMCX010000070.1 GCA_903839615.1 uncultured bacterium | reverse complement strand
CCGATCTCGTAGACGCGATCGAAGCCGCCGATGAGCGCCCTCTTCAGGTAGAGCTCGAGCGCGATGCGCAGATAGAAGTCCGTGTCCAACGCGTTGTGGTGCGTCATGAACGGACGCGCCGACGTGCCACCGGGAATCGGGTGCAGGGAGGGCGTCTCGATCTCGAGGAATCCGCGCGAGTTCAGCTCCGTGCGCAGGGTCGCCATCATCTTCGCCCGGCGCACGAACCGCTCGCGGGTCTCCTCGTTCGCGAGGAGGTCGAGCGAGCGGTGTCGGTAGCGGAGCTCCACGTCTTTGAGCCCGTGCCATTTCTCCGGCAGAGGCCGCATGGCCTTCGAGAGGAACGTCCACGTCTCGACGGCAACGGTGAGTTCGCCGCGTTTCGTGCGGAAGACCTCGCCGAAGACGGAGAGGAAGTCGCCGACGTCAAGATGGCGAAGGTCGTCGTACACAGCCTGTCCCATGCGGTCGACGGAGGCATGGGCCTGGATCTTGCCCGTCCCATCGCGGAGATCGAGGAACGAGGCCTTGCCCATCTGTCGGATCGCCGTGAGCCGCCCGGCCACCGTGACACGGGCGCCGCTGTGTTCCTCGGGAGTGAGCGCCGCGTGCTGCTGGAGTACGTCGGCCACAGGATCCGTCGCGGGGACCCGTGCAGGGAATGGGTCTAGGCCGCGGCGTCGGAGATCCTCGATCTTGTCGAGGCGCGCCCTCACGAGGTCGTCGCCCATCGTGGCCCTACCGGTTGATCGCGATCACGCGGAACCGCGATGTGCCCCACGGAAGTTTCGCCGTGACATGGTCGCCTTCCTTTTTCCCGAGCAGGAGACGCCCGACGGGCGAAGCAACCGAGATCTTGCCGTTGTCGAGGTCGACTTCGGCAGGGCTCACGAGTGTGAACGAGCCGCTTTCTTTCAACGTCAGATCTTGGAGGATGAAGCGCGTTCCGATGCCAATTGCATCCTTCACGATGGCTTGGTCGGAAAGGATCTCAGCCCTCTCCAGAATGGACTGCAGCCGCCGGGCCTCGCGCTCGTAGTACTCCTGTTGGCTTTGGAGGTACATGTACTCTTTGTTCTCGCGAAGGTCGCCGCCGTTCAGCTTGGAGGCCTTGAGCTTCTCGGGAATCTCCTCGTAGAGGATCTTCTCGACCTTCTCAAGCTCCTGCTGCATGAGCGCATTCCCTTCTTTGGTGAGGTAGACGACCTCCTGGTTCATGAGAGACCCTCCCTATTCGTCGACGACCGCTTCACGCCATCCCACAGAAGCCGCGCAATGCCTTCCACCGTCGCCTCGCGACATCCCTCGTGAGGCCGAACGACGATGTCGACGCTCGGCAGCTCGCTCGCACAGCGACGGAACGCCTCGCGGATCCGACGCTTCGCGCGGTTCCGCTCTACGGCCGATCCATATCGCCGCGACACGACAATCGCCAACCGAGGTCCGCACTCGCTCGACAGCACGTGCAGCGAGAGACAGTCTCCCGTCGTGACTCGGCCGCTTCGGAAGACGCGCAGGATGTCCGTATGTCTCTTGAGGCGCATCGTGACGGGGAAACGGCCCTCACTGCCGCAAGACATGGCTGAACTATAGTGGCAAGCTCGCTCGTCTTCAAGGTTTGCTCGTTGCTTCCGTTCCATCCGCCGACCCGAGTACACTCGCTCGGCCGATGAACGAAGAACGCGTTTACACTGTGTCCGAACTCAATCGCGTCGCGCGCGAACTGCTTGAGACGGAACTGGGCGACGTGTGGATGAAGGGCGAAGTGGGCGATGTCTCGCGTGCGCCGTCTGGGCACCTCTATTTCACTCTCAAGGACGCGGAGGCGGAGATCGGCGTCGTGCGCTTCCGCGGACGTTCACCCGTTCTCGTTGCGTTGGAACCTGGCATGGTCGTCCTCGTCTTCGGTCGCACGACAGTCTACGAGCCCCGCGGGAGGTACCAATTCGTCGCATCGCTCGTCCAGCCGGTCGGCGCAGGCCTTCTCCATGCGGCGTTCGAGCGGCTGAAAGAGAGGCTGCGCGAGGAAGGGCTGTTCGACGCATCACACAAGCGACCGCTGCCACGATTCCCGCTACGGATCGGCGTCGTCACGTCGCCCTCCGGCGCGGCCTTCCACGACATCACGAGCGTCCTCGCCCGCCGCTGGCCACTCGCCCACGTGCTCCTCTTCCCGGCCTCCGTGCAAGGGGAAACCGCGCCGGGAGAACTGGCGGCAGCGCTTGATCGAGCCGGGCGGTTTCTTCTCGACGGCGCGCTGCTCGATTTCGTCATTCTCGGCCGTGGGGGAGGCGCGGCGGAGGATCTCGCTGCGTTCAACGACGAGCGCGTGGCCCGCGCCGTGTACGCGTGCCCGATTCCCGTCGTATCCGCCGTCGGCCATGACATCGACGTCTCGATCTCCGACTTCGTCGCCGACGTGCGTGCCCCGACGCCGTCGGCCGCCGCGGAGCTTGCGACACCCGATTGCACGGAGATGGCGAACCTCATCAAGCGAGCGGCCGCGCACCTCGCGATCGCCATCGATTCACGCTGTCGATCGGCAGAACGAGCCTTCCATTCCGCCCTTCGTAGGTCCATCGTCCGCGAACCGCGCCGCCTGGTCGAGACGTGTGCCCAGCGTCTCGACTTCTACGCAGGTCGGCTTCTCGGGTTCCCGAACGCGGTCCTCGAGCCGAGGATCGCCCGCTTTCGCCACGCCGACGACCTCTTGCGCCTGACCGATCCGCGGCGTCCGCTGCACCGCGGATACTCCATCACGTATCGAGTCGGAGAAACGAGCCCGGTCCGTTGCGCCGCCGACGTGGCGCCGGGCGACGAGATCGAGACCGTGCTCGCGGAAGGGCGCATCCAGTCGCGCGTCGAAACAAGGAGGACAGAGTGAAGATCGAAGAGGCCTTGGCCAAGCTCGAAGACATCACGTCGCGCCTCGAACGCGGCGAGCTTGCGCTCGACGAGGCGATCCAACTGTTCGAGGAAGGACTCGCTCTCGCCGCGGCCACGAAGAAGCAACTAGACGAAGCTCGCTTGCGCGTCGATCAGGTGATCGAGGCGGCAAAGGGAACGCTGTCGGTCGAGCCTTTTGACGTTTCGTAGGGCTTTCCCGATAATCCCGATCATGCAGGTGATTCCCTCTCTACGCGACGTCGTGATCGTCGGCGCCGGGCCGGCTGGGCTGACGGCCGCCGTGTACGCCGCGCGATCCCTCTTGGCTCCCGTCGTCATCGAGAAGGGTCTTCCCGGGGGACAGCTGAACGAAACGGATCTGATCGAGAACTGGCCGGGAACGGGGGATGCCGTGCCGGCCCCTGAATTGATGCGGGCGCTTCGCCGGCAGGCCGAGCGCCTCGGAGCGGAGATCGTCCAGGATGAGGTGGTCGGCATCGAGCCGGGCGCCGCGACGCACCGCGTGCTCACCCAGCGGGCGGCCTTCGAGGCACGCGCGATCATTCTGTGTCCGGGGTCGCGGCCGCGAGACCTCGACGTCCCGGGAGCTGCGCGGCTTAAGGGCCACGGCGTTTCGTACTGCGCCACGTGTGACGGCTACTTCTTTCGCGATCGATCCATCGTCGTCGTCGGCGCCGGCGACTCGGCACTGATGGAAGCCCTTTTCCTGACGCGTTTCGCGTCGCGAGTCTCGGTCGTGGTACGTCATCCTAAGGCGGCTCCGCACGCCGTTCGTGCATCCGCCTCAATGTTGCGCCGCGCCGAGGAGAATCCGAAAGTCGAGTTCCTCTGGGATCGGTCCGTCGAGGAGATCCGCGGCGACGCGTTCGTCACGGCGATTCGGCTTCGGCGCCTGTCGACCGACGCCGTCGAAGAGGTGCCTGCGGATGCCGTGTTCGTCAATATCGGCAGGATTCCTCAGACGGACTTCCTGCGCGGCGCGGTCGAACTGGACGATGGGTATCTCGTCACAGACGAGCGGCTGCGGACCGGCGTCGCCGGCATCTTCGCCGCGGGGGACGCCCGGCGCGGGGCCGACCGTTACTCTCAGGCAATCATCGCCGCTGGCGAGGGCGCTATGGCAGCGCTCGAAGTAGAGCAGTACCTGTCCCGCGAGTCGCTCGGTGTCGGCTCGTGCGGACCCGCCCCTGTCATCGTTCGTGGGCGCGAGGTTGAGTGAAGGAGGCACGTGATGTACCCCACCGTTTCCCGGTTGTTTGAGGATGCGGTCCAAAGCTACAAGGATCGCGTCGCGCTACGAATGCCGGTACCGAAGGAGCGCCGAAGCGGGCGCGGCTCGCAGTTCGTGCTGAACGAGGTGACCTACAGCCGCCTCGCGGAGATGGTCGGCCGGCTGGCGACCGCACTGCGGGATCTCGGTGTCGAACGCGGTGACCGCGTTGCGCTCGTTGCGAAGCCGCGAACAGCGTGGGCAACGAGCTTCTTCGCCATTCTCCGCTGCGGCGCGACCGTCGTGCCCCTCGATCCGGAGCTGCAGAAGAACGAGATCGAGCGCATCCTCGCCGAGGCGCAGGTCAAGGGGGTCATTGCCTCGGGCAGCAAGATGGATGACCTCGTGGCGATTCGCGACACGGGCTCGCTCGGCAGTGTCTTCCTCGTGTCGATGGATCGGACGACAAGCGACAGCGTCCTCTTCCTCGACGCACTCCTCCTCGGAAAGAGCCTTCTCCCTCTCGTCGACGGCTCGCCATCTGATCTCGCGATCCTGATGTACACGTCCGGAACGACAGGCAACGCGAAGGGTGCCATGCTGACGCATGCCAACATCGCGTCGAACGCGCTCGCCGGGGTGAAGGTCGTCGAGCTCACGCCGGAAGACGTCTTCCTCTCGATCGTCCCGTGGAATCACATCTACGGACTTACGATCACGCTTATCACGCCGCTCATCACGGG
>CAIMCX010000069.1 GCA_903839615.1 uncultured bacterium | reverse complement strand
ATGACGCCATCGCCGTACGTCTTGAGGAGGCGCCCCCCGTGCTCCTCAAGCTCGGAACGAACGACGGACGCGAAGCGCTCGGCGACGCGCAGAGCTTCTTCGTCTCCGCGCTCCGCCGTGTAGGTAGTGAACCCACGCAAGTCCCCGAATCCGATCGCTAGGGGTCGATCGTTGCCCACGCGCCCTCCCTCGCTACTCGTAGATTCTAGCGCCCAGAGCCGCGGGCAAGAAGGAGCGGCTGGCCGCCGCTCGCGCGGCGACTAGGGAGAACGGCCGTTCCAGCGGGAACAGGTCGGGAGCGGGCCCGCGTCCGTTCTCCTGCTTCGAGCTATGAAAGAGCGGCCGGCTGCGGCTGCCGCCGCAGCCGGCTGCTACGATGCCGACTATCGATAGATGAACAACGTCCCTTTGCCGGAGAAGAGGTTCGTTCCCGCCGATGCGGAGACGATGTAGATGTACGCTCCGTTGGCGACGAGGACGCCCTCCTGTGACTTCCCGTTCCACATGATGGACAGCGTGTTCTTCGCCTCGCCTGACCACACGAGGTGCCCCTGGAGATCATAGACTGCGGCCGTGAACAGATCGGCCATGCCCTGGCCGGCGAACGCGAGTGTCACGTCGCTCTCGGCCGGGTTGGGCGCTGTGTAGAAGCGGTCCACGCGAAGCTCCCCGGCGACGATTCGAACCGTGGCCGAACTCGTATCCGCTGAGTTGGACGGGTCCGTGTACGTCGCGGTGAGGGAATCCCCAGGCCGGCTTCCAAGATCGAGCCCCGCTGTGATGAAGACCCCTGGAGCCGCCCCGGCCAACGGAGCGAGGTCGTACTGGACGCCGCCGATGGTCACGGCTTTGCTGATCGTGCCGGCGCCCGCCAGCGTCAGATCGTCGACGCGGACGTAAACAAGGTCGCCTTCAACGTAGGCAGCGACGGGATTCCCGTTCGAGTCGACGAACGACGTCGTGGATTGACCGACCGTCTCCGCACCGCCTATTGAGACCTTGATTGAGATCCACACGTAGTCGGAGTGGTTGGATGGATCCTGGTACGCGGCGAGGAGGGTATCTCCCGGGAGGACGCCAAGCGACGGGGCGCACGGATACTGGCTCACGAGGTCGATGCAGGTCACGCTGACGAAGTCCCCGGTGTTGGCGCCCGTCTCAAGCAGATCGAACGGAGCCCATCGCCCGTTTCTCGGATTGAGAACGTAGAGCTTGGGCCAGGATCCGTTTGCCGTGATGTTCGTGTCGCCGAGGAGGTCGTTCACGAGGTGCGTCTTGGTGTCGAGGAAGCCGCACGACGCGCCGTGGTTCTCCGCGAAATCCATCGGGCCGAACGGGATGTTCTGACCTTGCCCGGCCGTGCCGTCCCAGTACGCGGCCACTCGCTCTCGCCGCGTTTGGTCCTCGTTCTGGTCCGGGTCGATCACCTCGACGAAGACGCAATCGGAGTTCGCGTACCCGACCACGGCGTTCCCCTGCCGGTCCAGGAAGCGCATGTTTAGGCTCTCGCCGTCATACACCTGCGTGTCGGCGACTTGGAGCAGGGCGAACGAGACGTCGTTGGCTACGCGAGCGGACTGAATCGCCGGCGGGAACGAGGTCCGGATGTTCTCGTCCCCCAGTCCGTTGAGCGCGTCGGCCGCGTAGACGACGTCGTTGTATCGGACGTAGACGGAGTCCTCGTTGAAGACCTCCAGACGCCAGTTGTCGAGCTTGAGCGAATAGCCGCCGTTCATTCCCGGATCGCCGACGCCCATGGCGTTCCATACCGGTGACAGCGGCAACCCCGCATTCGTAAGGAAGACCGGCGAGTTGCTGGAAGTCTCGTCGAGGATGAGCCATTCCGTGTCGTCGACCTCGTGCGGGTCGCAGACCTGAACGACCACTTGCTCCGGGCAACATGCATCCACGTTGGCGTTCGCGTCAGTCACTTGGACGTAGACTGGGTCGCGGCCGATCCAGAACTCGCTCTCTGTCTGCCCCGAACCGTTCGTGAACAGGACCTCGCTGTGCTTATGCTCGCCGATGTAGGCGGTCGCGATCTTGAAGTCGTCCTGATCGTTCGGGTCGATGTAGTAGGCGACCAATACGTCACGGACATGGAGGGTCTTGAAGCCGAGGTCCTTAAGGATGCTGTTCACGCGAACCTCGAACACGCCCGTATTGGGCCCCGTTTCGGTTGCGTAGAACATGATCCTAGTCACGCCGGTCGTCGTCGCTGTATCGAAGGACACGGGAAGACTATCGCTCTGCACTGGGTAGTGAATGTAGTACGTGCCATCCACATTGGGCTGGTCGCTGCCCTTATCGTGCAGATTGACGATGGACGTTGTCAGGCCGCTGTTGTAGACGTTGCTCCAGATGAGCGGCTGTCCCTCAGGGTGCAGAGCGTCACCCATGGGCGTGCCATCGACATCCTTCACCCCGCCGAATCGGTTGAGAGCCCAGAAGTCCGTTGCGCTCGTGGGCTGCGTCGGCCAGTTCCACGAACCCGGGTTCACGATGACGAAGACCGGGACCATCTCGACCTTGCTTGAGCTCAGGTTCTCGTCGTTATCGACCACCGTGATCGTGGCGGCCTTATTCCCGCTTGAGTAGACCTCCTTGTCCCATCGGATCTGCGCTGTCGTATCTCCGATCTTGGCTCGTGCGAGAGCCACGTCACCGGGGTCAAACGGATCGACGTAGAGACCTACGATCGTATCCTTGTTCTCAAAGCGGCCGAGCATGTAGTTCTTCTCTCCGGCCGCGGCGTTTCCGGGTGGAAGATACGCGTCTCCCCCGGGAATGGCACTGCCGGTTGACGTGGCCTTCGTCCACTGCGGAATGGCGGGGAACACCGTTGTGGCCCTCACCCAGACGCGGTCGTCCCCGTAGTTCTCTTGGCCGCTGGGAGGGGGCGGGTCGCCGGCGGCGTAGAGGTAGCCGCCCCACTCGAAGTCGGTCGGGGTCACGGGGCCCGACCCAGAACCATCGTAGGGTCCGACGATGTGAGCCTGATCCCGCCCGTCGTGCGAGAAGGCAACACGAGTTCCGATCTGGAATGGGCGCTCACTCACGAACAAGCCAGTTGATCGGCCGGTCTCTTCGAGGTAGTCCGCTCCGAGCCAGCCGGCGGATGCGCCGGGCCAGTGGCCCTTGTGAGGTTCGTAACCAGGTTCGCCGAAGAAGCGATAGTGAGCGAGGCTCTGCACGTAGGCCCCACTGGAATTCGTGTAGCTCTTCCAGACGATGTGCGCCCCGGTCTTCGCATCCATGACCTTGACGTCCGTCCAGACCTTGTCGCGCACGTCGCAGTCATTGTCCTGGTCCGGATCGTGGACGACAATCCAAATCTGATCCCCTTCTCGAACCTTCGTCACCCTCGTTTCTCCGTTCTTGTCAGCGGAGAAGTAGAGTTCGGCCTCCGTCCCTGCAGCGCTCTGCACGAACAGGGGAGCGAGGAGGAACGCAGCCAACGGGATTGCGCTCCACATCCGTTTCATGTCGTCCTTCCTTCCCTTAGTTGCACACCGTGTTCCTTCGTTGCCGCGCGGGCGCGGCCTGTCCGTACTGTTGCGGGAGACGCTCCGCGATGTCGAAGGCTTCTCCACAGTTTCTTCCAGGCCCCCACCGTCAATGCGATCCAGATCGCGAGAGGGGAGGCCTCCCACAGGAAACGAACGAGGACCTGGACGGCGCCAAGAGCCCCGGCTGCGGCGGGGCTCACCACCGTCAGTCCCGTGCCCACGTAGGCAAGCTCGATCGACGCCACGACAAACGCGGCGTGGGCGACGAGCTGGGCTGCGATGGCCGCAAGCAGAGCGACGAGCCGCCGCGACCAACGCAGTCCCGGCGTCGCGACAATGAGCGCGACGAGCGGCAGGACGGCGAAGAACGCGTAGCGGTCGTAGAACGTGAACGGCGAGATCTCCCGATCTCCGACGCGGCGGTAGGCCCAGAGCTCATCGTGTTGCGCGACGAGGACCGTGACGCGCTGCGACTCGACGACGTAGAAGCCCGGCCGGGCGAGCGCCGAAACAGCCGCCGTGTAGGTCGGAGCCACCACTCCCCAAAGAGGAACGAGAGTGGCCAGAGCAATCAAGAAGATGAGGAGGAACCGCCCGACTCGTCCTGCTACGTCGCTCATGACCTTGCCCTCCCCGTCGTGACTCGGCCAGCCCAGAGGAGCCACAGAGCGACGGCGGCGACGATGACGATCGACTGCCAGACAAGCTGATGGGCGATATCCAGGAGGTTCGGCCAATGAGTTCCAATGTAGAAAAGCGACGCCAGCCTCACCACGTTGAGCGCGAACAGCCCGACGATCCCGATCGCAGCGCCGAGGAGTCGTGCGCGCCACGAGGCCGGAAAGGCGGCCACCGCCACGAGAAAGAGTCCCGTCACGAAGAGCCCGGTGCAGGCCGTGATCACTGAGATGCTGAAGCTGGACGAAGCGATGTCGGTCCCGCGAACTGAAACGCTGGCCCCGAACAGGTGGAGGACCCAAACGGTCACGTTCGCGTAGACATGCCTCAACGCGAGAGTGGGACCGGCTGCCTGGCCGAGGTAGACGACGAATCCGAGAGTGGCCGCGGCGGGAAGAACCGACCCTGCGATCCGACGCCAGGGACGATGCGACGCTCGCACAGGGGCTCTGGACGTCATGGCTGCGTCCTCCTCGTTCCGGCGGGCGTGAAACCTGTTGTCCGCACTCGCCACCAGAATGCTGCGGACAGAAGGACGCCGAATCCGATCATGCCCCACTCCGTCAAGCTCGGAGCGTCGATCGTGCCGGAGAGCGGGAGCGGGTCCGTCGGCTTCTGCACGATGAAGCAGGTCGGATCGTCATCGGCCGGCGTGGCCGGATCGTCGCTCGGTTCGCTCGAATCGGGCGTTCCGTCTCCGCTTGCATCCCAGTGTGCGAATCCCTGGTTGCAGATCTCGGTGCCTGCGGCCACGTCGCTCCCGATCTTGGCCTTGTAGGTGAGGTGCACGGTTCCGCCGGCTGGGATCCCGCCATCCCAGACGATCTCGTTCCCGGTGACAGAGGCGGATCCGCTGTCCGCTTGGACAAAGCCGGTTGCCGTCACGGTGCCCGGCAGCGTGTCGGTGTACTCATGGCCGGCCACGTTCTTCAGGTCGGCACACCCCTCGTTGGAGATCTCGATCTGGTAGCGGACGGTGTCGCCGGGCAGAACCGGCGGGCCGTCGACATCGATATAGGTCTTCGTGACCTCGACCATCGGCTCATTCGGCCGCACCAAGACGTCGAAGGTCTGTTGGTTGTTGCCCTCGTTGAGTTCATGGACGACCGAACCGGAGTCCGCTACAACGAGGATTGTGTGAGACCCGGGCGGAATGCCCTCTGTGTCCCACGTGAAGGTCAGCCGCACGAATTGGCATCCCGCGAGCCCATTGACGTGCTGGGAGCCGATCCGATGCGATGCATCGTCCCACGACACCGTGACATCGAATGGGCTTGCGTCACCGCAGCTCAGGTTGTCGATCGTCACCGTGACGATCACCTTGCCGCCTTCGCAGACGTTGCCCGATGTCTCCTGCACCGAGGAGGCTCCGCCGGCCAGCGTGACGCCCGGCTCGGGGAACCACAGATCCGGCAGCTTGCCGCACGGATCCGCGGCTTGCACGACTCCCGCGGCGAGAACGAGGACGAAGAGCGCGCAGAGCGAACCCGCCCCAGTCATCTTCCCCCAACGCTCTATTCGCTTGTTCAATTGCACCACTCCCTTCTCGCCTCGTACGGCAGACAGCCGGTGCTGCAAGTCCCAGCAAGGCTGACATGAGGCTATCCCTGTCGCAGTGTGACGGGCATGACGTCCGGCGGACGGAGGTGTGATCTTCGTCACAAGGAAAACCGGACCGAGTGGGGTGCCGCAAGGTGATGGATGTCTAGGCTGGTCCGCCGGACGAGGAAGCCCGCGCACGAACCATGACCACGCCGAGAGGGTCCTCAGGTGTAGCTACGCAGCGAGCCAGGCGCGCGCATCCGCCACGACTCGGATGGCCAACTCGGCGGAGAGGCCGACGTAGTCCGACGGGCGGAGGTCGAGGAGACGGCGCTTGATGTCTGCGGGGATGTCGAGTATCTCGATCCATGCGTGGAGCTCAGACAACCCGAGCGCGCGGCCGCGAGACGCGGCGCGCAGGTTCTCGTAGGGGTCATCGAGCCCGCCGGCGCGGAGGATTGTCTGGTACGCCTCGGTAAGGGTCTCCGACGCGGCGTCGACCTTCTCGCGGGCGGCGCGCTCGTCGAGCGAGATCCGTCCGAGTCCCTTGACTGTCTGCTCCACGGCCAGATACGAGTGCGCCAGCGCGACGCCGATCGACCGCTTGACCGAGGAGTCGGAGAGATCGCGCTGCATGCGCGAGTGCGTCAGCTTGTCGGACAGCGCATGGAGGAGGGCAGTGGAGAGAACGAGGTTCCCTTCGCTACTCTCGAAGTGAATCGGGTTCACTTTGTGCGGCATCGTCGATGACCCGACCTCCCCGGCGACCGCGGCCTGGACAACGTCGCCGCGCGAGATGTACTCCCACATGTCGATGTCGAGGCCGAGCAGGATCCCATTCAGCCGGGACACGATCCCGAAGTACTCGGCGAGGCCGTCGCCGTCGTCGATCTGCGTCGAGCAGGCGATCGGCACGAGGCCGAGCGATTCGACGAAGCGATCGGAGAACGCGAGCCAGTCGTAGTCCGGAAACGCCGCCGCGAGAGCGGCGTGCGTTCCTGTCGCCCCGGCGAACTTGCCGCGAAACCGTAGCGCTTCGAGTGCACGGCCTTGGCGCACGAGGCGCGAGACGAACACAGCAAGTTCCTTCCCGAACGTCGTCGGGGATGCCGGCTGCCCGTGGGTGCGACCCGGGAACGGCGCCGCAGCCCAGCGCTCTGCATAGTCGGCCAGCACGGAAACGAGGCGACGCAGCTGCGGAAGCTCTTCCTGGTCGCGATAGCGGGCAAGCAGGATCCCGTACGCGAGGTTCGTCACATCTTCGGACGTGAGCCCGAAGTGGATCAGGTTAGGTTGCGCCAGCTTGAGCTTCTCGCGAAGGAAGAGCTCGCATGCCTTCACGTCGTGCTGTGTCGACTCCTCGATCGCCTTGATGCGCGCAAACTCGGCGTCGGACAGGTCGCCCTGCGCCGCTCTCACGCGGTCTCGTTCCGCCTTCGAGAGACGCGGCAGGAGCTTCGTTTCGTCGAGCGCGAGGAGATAGGCGAGTTCTACATCGCATCGCGCTTCCATCAAGGCGTGCTCGGAGAAGTAGGCGCCGAGGTGCCCGACCACGTCGGCGTACCGGCCGTCGAGCGGAGAGATCTCACGCATGGCCCCTCCCTACGAGCTCCAGCTCGAGAGCGAGTCCACCTCGCCGCCAAGTTGGAGGATGTCGTGGACCTTGCCTTCGCGAATGGCAAGCGCTGAGACGAGTTCAAGCTCAGCGTTCGCGTGCAGCTCGGCGATCGTCCGGCAACCGCACGATGAGAGCGCCGCCTTCACTTTGCTCACAAGAAGAGGGAGGTTGTCGCGCAGCTTCCCGGCGTACTCGACGAACCCCTCGACCCCCTCGACGAAGGCGGCTTGGCGATAGCGGGCCGGGCTCCACTCCCGCGCCCGAGCCGAGCCCTCACCCCAGTACGGCTTCATCACGCGGTCGTTGATGCGCACGGTCTCCGTCGGTGATTCCTCCAATCGCGCGAAGAAGCGGCCCATCATCACGGCATCGGCTCCGAGCGCGAGGGCGATGACGACGTCCTTCGAGTTGACGATCCCGCCGTCGGCGATAACGGGAACATGGATGCCCGTCTTCGCCCGATGGCGGTCGCGGGCCTCCACGACCTTCATCACCGCGGTCGCGAGGCCACGCCCGGTGCCCTTCTGCTCCTGCGTGATGCAAATCGACCCGCCGCCCATGCCGACCTTCACCGCTCCGGCGCCCGATGCGACGAGGTAGTCGAAACCCTCTCCTGTGATGACGTTGCCCCCGATGACCGGCAGATGCGGAGCGCGGCGACGGATCCACTCCAGCGTCTCGTGCTGGAAAGCGGTGTGGCCGTCCGAGGAGTCGATGACGAGGACATCGACGCCGGCCTCGACCAGCGCCGCCACGCGCTCGTGATAGTCGTGGGTATTGATCGCGGCCACGGCGAGCAGTCGCTTCTTCTCGTCGACGACCTGGTCCGGGTTGTCGAGGTGGTCCTCGATGTCTTTGCGGAAAACGAGAGACAACAGTCGGTCCTCGCGATCGACGATGGGGAGGACGGAGCGATGGCCTTCGATGAGGAGGCCGTTCGCCGCTTCGAGGTCGGTGATCTCGACGCCGACATTGAGCTGGGCGCGCGGAACCATTCTCTCCTTTGCCGGCACGTCGCCGTGGATGCGCGCGTCGTAGTCGCGGCGGGTGATGAGTCCGAGGAGTCGGCCTTTCGAGTCGACGACGGGAAACGTTGAGTAGCCCGCGGTGCGGCGCAAGGCATCGACGTCGCGCAGGAGGTCGTTCGGGCCGATCGCGCGGGGCTCGACGAAGCCCGCCTTGTGTGCCTTGATCTTCGCGACCATGGCCGCTTCATCCGGGATCGGCTGCGAGCAGTAGATCACCGCGGCGCCCCCGAGTCGTGCCAGCTCGATCCCCATCCGGCTGCCGGACACGGACTGCATGGCGGCAGCGAGCACGGGGGTTGTGAGAGGGATCGCCCCGCCCTCGGGACGAAGCACGAGTGGGGTTGCGAGTGTGACGTGCTCGATCGACGTCTCCCGCGTGGTGAGACCGGGGAGCAGACGGAACTCGGTCAACGTCCTCGAAGGTTCCATGTGTACACGGCGTGCCATCGGACCTCCCGGATTGTCCATCTCCCTTTGTACCGAGATGCCGTCGGCGCTGCAAGAAATGGCGGGGCGGAGGAGGACGAAAGAAGGAGCGGCCGGCTGCCGACAAGGCGCGTCCTCGCCAGCAGCCGGCCGCTTCGGGGCCTACGACGCCGTGCGGCAGGCGCTTGCCAGGCGGGTATCGAACTCCTCACGGAACGTCTCGATCGCCGTGTTGACGGGAAGGATCGGCGACTGCCCGAGCGGGCACAGCGAGCCGACCTGCATCGTCTTGGCTACCTCCACGAGCCGATCGAGGTCGTCGGGCGTGCCGCAGCCGGAGACAATGCGCTGCGACAACGTGACCAGGACGCGCGATCCAACCCGGCACGGGACGCACTGCCCGCACGACTCGTGCTGGAAGAACCGCAGGACTTCGTGCAGGAGTTCGACAACGGATGCGTCCTCGTCCAGCACAAGAATGGCGCCTGAGCCAAGCACGGCCCCGTGCTCCTTGGGGCCATCGAAGTCCATCGTCATGTCGAGGGCGCTCGGGCCGACGAAGGCGCCTGCGGCGCCGCCGACGAGAGCCCCCTTGAATGGCTTGCCGCCACGCACGCCGCCGGCGAAGTCCTCGAGCAAGGAGCGGAGCGACGTTCCCATAGGCGCTTCCACTGCTCCCGGCTTCCGGACGAGGCCGATCAGGAGGTAGACCTTCGTCCCGGGACTTTTCGCCGTGCCGACGCTGCGGAACGCGTCGGCTCCGCGGAGGATGATCGGCGGCACGTTGGCCAGCGTCTCGACGTTGTTGACCACCGTGGGCTTGTCCCAGAAGCCGACCGAACCGGGATACGGCGGCTTGATGCGCGGGTACCCGCGCTTGCCCTCCATGGATTCGAGGAGCGCCGTTTCGTCGCCGCAGACGTAGGCGCCGGCTCCCTTCTTGATCTCGATGTCGAACGAGAATGCGGACCCCAGGACGCGATCCCCGAGATAGCCGGCCCGACGCGCGTCGTCGATCGCTTTTCGGATGCGGGCGATGGACTGTTCGTACTCGCCGCGGATGTAGACGTAGCCTTTGGAAGCGCCGACCGCGTACCCCGCGATCATCATGCCCTCGAGCACCCGGTGCGGGTCTCCCTCGAGGATCAACCGGTCCTTGAATGTCCCGGGCTCGCCTTCGTCGGCGTTGCAGACGATGTACTTCGTCTCCCCGGAGGCAGTGAACGACCACTTGGTGCCCGTGGGGAAGCCGGCGCCGCCGCGGCCGCGAAGTCCTGAGCTCTTCACCGCGTCGATCACGTCTGACGGAGTAGTCTCGGCCTTCAGGATCTTCTGGATGGCTCCGTAGGCTCCGGCCGCCACGGCTTGGTCCAGACGCGCAGGGTCGATGTGGCCGCAGTTCTCCAGCACGATGCGCGTCTCTCGCCCGACGGCACTCTCACTTCGCGGCATCGTTCCTCCTTACGTCGGCGATCACGGTCGCGAGCCTCTCCGGCGTCAGGCTGCCGTACGTCCGCTCGTCGATCATCATCGCCGGCGCCTCGGCGCAGAGGCCGAGACAGCTCGTCGTCTCGAGCGTGAACGCCCCGTCCGCCGTCGTGCCCCCGGCCTTGACTCCGAGCTGCTTCATCAGCACAGCCAGCAGGTTCGTGGCTCCGGCAAGATGGCACGGTGGAGACTCGCAGATCCGCACGATGTGACGCCCTCGGGGGCTGCGGCTGTACATGCTGTAGAAGGTCGCCGTGCTGACGACTTCGGACAGCGGGACGTTCACATACTCGGCGACCGCACGAAGCGCGTCGTCTGACACGTAGCGTCGGGGGTCGGCGTCCTGTAATTCGTGCAGGATGTCGAGCAGCGACTCCTTCGATCGGGGATGCTTTTCCAAGAGCTTGTTCACTCGTCCTCCTCGTTCGGCTCGCACTCCGACCGCCCGGCAAGCCACCCCAGCGCCACCTGTCTCGCCGACTCGAGTGCGCGCATCGCCGCAGGGCTGAGTCCCTCGCCGAGAACAAACGATTGTCCCGGCACGGACAGCATCCAAGCCTCCGGACAGACGTCGTGCTCGACGACGGTCCAGCGGAGAAGCTCCTCGGCGGAGAGTGCGTGCCCGAGCTTCGCCTGAGCCTGCGCTGGATGAAGCGGCGCAAGTTCGACCGCGCCGCCTGCGGCGTCCGCGTCAACGAACAGGACGCGGTCGACCTTCGACAGGCGTTCCGTCAGATCTAGCGTGAGCTGCTGGACGGTCAGGGTCTCTGCGCAGCGGCGCGGCGGAAGAGCTTCGACGACGCGGACCCCGAGGCCGTCGTCACTGCGCAGCGTGTTCCCGATTCCTACCACGAGATCCATCGCGATCCTTGCGGCTCCCTAGTCGCGCCTGAGCGTCTCACGAACCTCCCCGTCCGGGCCGACGATCTCGACGGCGAGCGGCATGCGCCCGACGGCGTGGACCGAGCAGGACAGACAGGGATCGTAGGCGCGGATTCCGCCCTCAATGCGGTTGAGGATTCCCTCGGTGGCCTTGCCCTTCTTGATGTGGGCCTTGGCGATCTGCGTGATCGCGCGGTTCATCGCGAGGTTATTGTGCCCCGTCGATACGATCAGGTTGATCTTCTCGATGACGCCGTCCTTGTCGACCCAGTAGTGGTGGATGAGCGTGCCGCGCGGCGCTTCGTGGACGCCGACGCCCTCGCGCGCGTTCACCCCAGCCTCGGCTCGGATGGTCGATGACCCGATCCGGTCGTCGGCCAGAAGCTGGCCGATCTCCTCGAGCGCCGCGAGGATCTCAATGAGTCGCGCGTAGTGGTAGTCGAAGACACGGCCCGACCGGCCACCCGATCGCTGACGGAACTCCTCGAGCTCCGCCTGAGCGAGCGGCGATGCGATGTGGTCGCAGGCGTTCAGCCGGCCCAGCGGGCCGACCCTGTACATGCCGTCCGGATAGCCCTTGGGAACGTAGTACGGGAACTTGAGGTACGACCACGGCTCCGCGGCCTCCTGGATGATCTCGTAGTAGCGCGACGGGTCGTAACCGGGTTCGACGATCTTCCCCTTCGCGTCGACGATGCGCAGGACGCCTGCGTAGTGCTCCCACGCGCCGTCGGGGCGGACGAGCCCCATGTACATGCTGGGGAAGTCGCTCAGCACTCGGCGCGCCTCCGCGTCTCCGAAGGCTCCTTTGAACAGCGAGAGCGTCTCTTGGATCGTTGCAA
The DNA here is from genome assembly GCA_903839615.1 of uncultured bacterium. Taxonomy (GTDB): domain Bacteria; phylum Bipolaricaulota; class Bipolaricaulia; order UBA7950; family UBA9294; genus CAIOGO01. The sequence continues at coordinate 1,935 of CAIMCX010000069.1, read as the reverse complement.
GAGCCTCGGGCAAGCGCCCGAGCGTCCACGCTCGGTCTGCAGAAGAGAGTGCCTGGTTCACTCCTCCGGGCACCGCCCACCCCGGATGGATGCGCTTCCCGCCGAGCCGGTCGATGATCTCCTGTCCGAACGAGCGCAAGCGAATGCCCTTCCGCGCGAGTTCAGGGTTTGCGGCGACGAGTCCGACGACGTTGCGCGCCGCCGGATCGGAGTCCCATCCAAGGAGGAAGTCGGGCGCCGAGAGGTAGAAGAAGCTGAGCGCGTGCGACTGCACGAGCTGTGCCGAGTTCATCAGCCGGCGCAAGAGGACGGCCGTCGACGGGATCTGTACGGCGAGGATCGCGTCGCACGCTTTGGCCGACGCGAGGATATGGCTTACCGGGCAGATGCCGCAGATGCGCGCCGTCAGTCCCGGCATCTCCCACAGCGTCCGGCCGACGCAGAACTGCTCGAACCCACGAAGCTCGGTGACGTGGAACCGCGCGTCGCGCACGTCGCCCTTGTCGTCGAGGAACACGGTGATCTTCCCGTGGCCTTCGATGCGCGTCACCGGCTCGATGTGAATCTGCTTTTCCATAGTCTCCATCCCCTCCGTCTATCCGAACTTCAGATCCGGGCCGACGAGCTCCGGCGTCTTCCCGTCGACGAGCGCGAGGACCGCTTTCGCGATCAACCCGGCCGGCGGCGGGCAGCCGTGGAGGAAGTAGTCCACCGGGATGACTTCGGCGAGCGGAGATACGCGGGTCAGCAATCGGGGGACCCCTTCGTAGGGAAGCGCCCCGTTCGACGTCACAGGCTTGCCGTAGATGTCCTCGATCATGCGGTCGGGGTCGAGACCGTTGCGCATGGCCGGGACGTTCCCGGTGACGGCGCAGTCGCCGAGCGCAATCACGATCTTCGACTTCGCGCGCGCCGTGCGTGCGAGATGGAGATGCTCCTCGTTGGCGACCGCGCCCTCGATCAGCGTCACATCGACCCCGTCTTCCGGGAACACCTTGAGGTCGGTGAGAGGGCTGTTTCGCAGGTCGATCATCCCGGCGAGGTCAATGAGCGTTTCGTCGATATCGAGAAGCGACATGTGACATCCGGCACAGCCGCTGAACCACACGGTGGCGACCCGAACCTTAGCCATGGCTTCTCCCTTCGACGAGTCCGGCGACGACCTCCGGCTTCTTCCTCATCTCGGCGTTGCTGGCTCCCTTGCGGACGATGGCGCCGGTCGGGCAGACCTCAACACACTTTCCGCACCCCGTGCACGTCGCCGCCTTGCCCCAGTCGACGTCGAGGTCGGTGATGACGCGGACGGCGCGCCCACGCTCTGCGAAGTCCCACGTGTGCGCGCCCTCGATCTCGCTGCACGCGCGGACGCAGCGTCCGCACAGGACGCAGCGATCGCGATCGACGAGGAAGCGAGGGTGGCTGGCATCAACGCGATTCCTGGGAAACGCGTACGGCACGCGCACGGAGTGCATCCCGACGTCGCACGCGAGGTCCTGCAGCTCGCAGCCGCCGTTCGAGACGCAGAACGCGCAAACGTGGTTTCCCTCTGCAAACAGGAGTTCCACCACGGAGCGTCGGTAGGCCGCGACGGCGTCCGTGCTCGTCAAGACCTCCATCCCGTCTGTGACGACGGTTGCGCAGGCTGGCACGAGCTGACCGCGCACGTCGACGATGCACACTCGACAGACGCCCACGTCCGTAAGCCCTTTGAGGTGGCACAGGAATGGGATCTTGATCCCGTTCTCCTCCGCGACCTCGAGGATCGTCTTTCCGGGGTTCGCGTCGTAGCTCCGCCCGTCGATCTTCACCCGCATCGCTTCCACGATATGCCTCCAACCTCTACACGCCGATGTGGCGCTGACCTGCTATCCGACAAGTCGCTGTCTCTGGGCAGCCTCGGCCGCGGTGCCGGAGTCCCACGTCGCGACAAACCCT
>CAIMCX010000068.1 GCA_903839615.1 uncultured bacterium | reverse complement strand
GAGCGCTCTATACCAGTTGAGCTACGCCGCCCTACAGCTGGTTGCGGGGGCCGGATTCGAACCGGCAACCTCCGGGTTATGAGCCCGACGAGCTTCCAGCTTGCTCCACCCCGCGGTGTCTTCTGCCGGGAGCGGGAGTCGAACCCGCACGAGGAATCCCTCAAAGGATTTTAAGTCCCTTGCGTCTGCCTGTTCCGCCACCCCGGCTGCGCAGACTTCCCCCGGCTTCTTTGAAGCGGGAAACGGGATTTGAACCCGCGACCCCTGCCTTGGCAAGGCAGTGCTCTTCCACTGAGCTATTCCCGCGCGAAGCCCGGTCATTATACTGACGCCGTCTCGCGCCTTCAACTGCGAAGGGCGGGACTCGAACCCGCACGCCCAAGGGCACTAGCTCCTAAGGCTAGCGCGTCTGCCAATTCCGCCACCTTCGCTCGGACTACGGAACGAGAGATCAGAGACCTCTCCCTTCCGCCACCTTCGCGGTCTCAGTACAGCCTAGCTCGCATCGCGGCCCCGATCAAGAGAAAGGGGGCCGAGCGGGCCCCCACGGTTCAGCTCTGATGCACTCTGCCGCTTGCGAAGGCGCCTACGGGTGGCCAGCGCAGCTCGAGCAACTTGAACAGCCGCAGCTGCAGCCGAACCAACCGAAGAAGGGGAAGCACCCGGACGTGCAGGTCTCAACGAATGTGAGGCTCGTACGGCAGGCGCATTCGGAGATCGAGGGAACTTCCTGGCATTCGCAGGTCCAACAACCCCAGTAGCACGTGCTGCAGCCGCAGGGATTGTAGAGACTGAAGCAGCGCGATAGGGTGCCCGCCGACGTGTCGACGTAGAGCATGTACTGACCCGCGGCGACAGCTTGTCCGTTCGCGTCCGTCTGCGACCACTTGCCAACCCACGTCGCCGCGGGCACGGCGGCATCGTGAACGACGCTATGCACAACGACTCCCGCGCTCGTCGTGACCCGCCATCCGAGAACCTGCGTCGGGGTGCACGAACAGCACCCCCACCACCAGACCGTCTCGTCCTGGACCTGGAACTGAATATCCGTTCCGAGCTTGAATCGTGTCCCGAAGATTGACGTGCTCGATGCAGAGGCAGCAAGCGACACCAGGAGCAGAACCGAAACAAGCACCAACGCAGTCCATCTCTTCATCACGCCACTCACCTCCATGCGACTAGACACTATACACCCGGACGCCGGCAAGGTTTCATGCTAAGGGAGGCATGGTCTAGGAAGAGTCCCTGGGGATGATCTCGGACTCTGCTGGGGCAGTAGCGCGTGCCGGGGCAGTCGGCCGGCTGCACGGAGGAGGGAGGGGAAATGGCGAAGGACGCGTCCCTTGAGAAGCTGTCGATCTACATCCCGCAGAAGAAGACGGGCGAGAAGCCGGTCGAGAGGTTGATCGAGCTCGGCCAGCGACGAGATCGCTCGGTCAACTGCCTGGTCGTGGAAGCGATTCTTCAGTACGTCCAACGGGAAGAGACGAGGAACTAGGGCGAGCCAGACCCCGTTCTCGCTCGAGGGCAGGAGAGCCAAGGCATCCACCCTTCGATGGATGCCTCTTCCTTTGCCTCTGAGAGGCGCCGCAGATTCGAAAACCGCGGCGAGCCGACGCGTCTTCCCCGGCTCTCTCTGGATGACACCGGATCCCTGCGAAGCCTATCGGGCCGCAAGTCTATTGCCGCGCCTCCTCGGGCCGCGACCCACGGCGCCAGTTCGCAACGGCATACGCAACAATCACGATGCCTGCGGTGAAGAGGAGCGTCGGCCAGAAGGGCATGTCGAAGGGCGGCATCCCAAACCATTGGCGCATCGTGAAGACCACGGCGCCGCACGTGGCTGCGACCGCTCCAAGGATCAAGGTGAACCGGTTAACTCGAATGCCAGTGAGACGCCGCGCCAGATTGAGGACGACGAGAATCGCCCCGATGCCAAACACATCGGCTCCGGCCGGCAACCCATGTGCCACGCTCACGATGCCAAGCCATAAGAAGAGACAGCCCCATGCGAGGGCTTCGTAAAGACCGTTCCGCCGTTCGATGTCGTTCATTCGTCCTCCCTTTGAACGTTGTTCCATCCCGCGCTTCCACGCTACAACAGTTGTATAATGCAACGAACAACGCGACAAGACCTTTCATCTCTCACCCTTACTGGGTTGGGCAGATGCCGCCGGAGCAGCCTGCCTTCAGAGACTCACACAGGCAGGCGTTGACCAGTTCGAGTGCTCCGATCGTCGCGGCCTGTTGAGCAGCAGGGATCTCGGCGAAAGCGCCGAGGAAGCACGATGCCGTCGCCTGCTCAACTGTCCGCCGCAGAGCTTGGCCTCTCGGCGTCAGCGCAACGCGCACCGCACGGCGGTCCCCGGGGGCGCTCCGCCGCGTTACCAAGCGCTTCCTAGCAAGTTGATCCACCATGCGCGTGGCCGTGCTCGGCGCGACGCCGAGTGCCTCTCCCAGCGCGCTCATTCCCACTTCGCCGTCTTGCGGCAACACCATGAGGGTGTAGCCCTGCGACACCGTGATGTCGAGTTCGGATAGACACATCGAATCCATGCTCTCGAGTAGCCGGCCGAGCTGACACACGAGATTCTGGATCCGCCCTACACGCGCGGCGGACCTTGCATCCGGGCTGTGAGTTGTTTCTGTCTTTGTCATAGCGAACAATTGCACGATACAATAAATGTCGCCGCAGGTCAAGGCGATCCACTCGACCCGCGGGATGCGAGACACAATCGCACCGCGACGTCGGGATGGTCCAGAAGACCTCGTCCGGCGCGGGCCATTCCTTGCGGGGAGATGATGCGCACGTCGGGGTGCATTCCCGGTGCGTCATGCCGATAGGGGAGGCGCCGCGCGGTCAGGCGTCTCTGGTCTGGGTGGAAGAGCCCACGAGCATCTCCGGCCCTCACTCGGCGTGAGCTCGACTCGAGACGCCTCGCTCGACTGATTCGCAAGAGGGGACATGGCATGAGCTCGCCTTCGGATGGGTTGTGAGTTCGCGCGAACGAACTCGGCCAGAGATATCGAGAGGACAACTGCAGAAAGATGAGGCGGGCGCCAGTGCGCCCGCCCGTGCTGTACGCCCGATCAGGACGGCCGGTCTGCACGCCGGGGTGCAGGCCGGCTTGTGAGTTCCACACGGTGGAGCGGTCGTGGAACTCCAGTCCGTCGGCGGCGAAACAGAAGAGGGACGCCCACAAGGGACGTCCCTCTTCTGCTATACGCCCGACAGGACTTGAACCTGTGACCTTTGGCGCCGGAGGCCAACGCTCTAATCCACTGAGCTACGGGCGCAGGCTACTCGGCTGCTCCTGCGGCAGCCGGGTAGCTAGGGAGTTTCACCGGTTCGTCCGCTGCGAAACTCCTGGCTCCATCTGTTCTCCAGCTACAGAACCCGCTGCTTCCGCCTGCGGCTTCTGTTGAGGAGTTCCGCGCGTCTTCCGCTGCGGAACTCTGACTCTTCTCACTCTACCGAGAAGGAGGCCGGCTTGTCACGCATCGGTGTACTGCGATCTACGATGCCGACAGGACACCCCAGCTGAACGGCGTCAGTCGTTCACTCACTCGAGTTCTGCAGGGAGCGAAGCGAGCAGAACTCGCCAGCGGAACAGCGCGGCTGTTCCGCCACTGGCGGAGAGGGCGGGATTTGAACCCGCGGAGGAGCGTGAACCCCTCGACGGTTTAGCAAACCGTTGTCTTTGACCGCTTGACTACCTCTCCGACCCGCGGATTCTACAGCCTGACGAAAGGGCGGGCAAACGGCGACTTCTCCGAAGTCGCTGGGGAGTTGCACAAGGTGGGCCGGCGAGCAACTCCTGGTTGTCTCCTGCGGAGTCGCTGGGGAGTTGCACAGGCTGGGTCGGCGAGCAACTCCTGGTTGTCTCTTGCGGAGGCGCTAGGGAGTTGCACGGACTGCGCCGCTATGGAACTCCTGGCTCTCTCCCCCTGGAGTTCTGCAAGCAGCTGAGCCGGCAGAAGCCACTGGCGAGTGGCCGCGGTCCGGCAGCATTCGGGAGTTCCGTGACAGCGCGACGGCCCCCCCAAGCTATTCGCTGCCCTCTGTCGTCATCCAGGAGTTCCGCGATGTTGGGGCGGAACTCCCCAGCTGCTTGCCGCTAGCGGCAAGCAGCCCGTGGCGGAGGGGGCAGGATTCGAACCCGCGAGGCTTGAGGCCTGCCGGTTTTCAAGACCGGTGGTTTCGTCCGCTCACCCACCCCTCCGGCGCGGAGAGTATACGCTGGCACGCAAGATCTCTGTCTAGCTGTCCGAAATGGTGCCCCCGCCGAGGAGTCGGTCCCTCTCATAGAAGACGGCCAGCTGGCCTGGCGTGATTGCTCGCTGCGGCGTTCGGAACGTGAGTCGAAACGCCTGCGCCGACGTGGGCTCGAATCTCGCCTCGCTCGTCGGCGAACGGTATCGGATCTTGGCCTCGAGCATCGTTCCGTCCGGCGGCATGCGCCCTGCGGCGTAGATGGCGTCGGTCGCCACGAGTGCATCTCGCAGGAGAAGGGACTCCTCGCCCACGACGAGAGCATTCCGATCGGGGTCAAGATCAATCACATAAAGGGGGACGGGCGAAGCGATTCCTAGGCCGCGGCGCTGCCCGATCGTGTACCGAGGAAGCCCCCGATGCTGGCCGATCTCCCGCCCACCGGAGTCGAGAATCGGACCCGGGCGGTAGTCCTCCGGGTCGAACAGGAAGGAGACATCGTCGCCCCGCGCGAAGCAGAGGTCCTGGCTTTCCGGCAGAGCCGCGGCCGTGAGGTGAGCGGCTCGAGCCAAGGCGAACACCTCTGCCTTTGGCAGGGCCCCCACCGGGAAGAGGAGGTGCGAGAGGACGTCCTCGCCAAGGCCGTAGAGGAAGTAGGTCTGGTCCTTCTGCGGATCTGCACCGCGGAGGAGGCACGGATTGCCACCGTCCGTAGTGATTCGGGCGTGGTGCCCGGTGGCGATGTAGTCGATCCCGTGCTGGCGGGCGTATTCGAGTGCGAGGCCGAAACGGACGAGCCGATTGCAGCGTCCACACGGATTCGGAGTCTCTCCTTGGCGGCGACGGGCGATGAAATCGTCGAGAACGAGCCGTTGGAACGGGAGACTTGCGTCGACGACCTCATGAGGAATCCCGAGCTCGCGCGCTGCGAGTCCAGCGGAATCGAGCGAGCAGCACTTCGTCTTGCCCCCGAACTCCGGAGCCTTCTCGAAAGACCAGAACCAGAACGTGAGGCCTGCGACATCGAAGCCCTGTCTCTCGAGCAAGAGCGCGGCGACTGTGCTGTCCACTCCGCCGCTCATGCAGACGAGAACGGACTTCCCCATCTATCCGTCGTCTCCTACAAGGGGGACGATGCACAGGAACTCGAACGCTTCGTCCCCCGCATTCTGAAACTGGTGCTTTTCCATTGGCGGCACGAAGACGGTGTCGCCGGAAGTCACCTCGACGGCGCCGTCGTCGAAGCGAACGCGGCCCCGACCGGAGAGGACGTAGACCTCATGCTCCCACGGATGCGTGTGCTCGGGGCTATAGCCGCGTGGGGCCACGGTGAAGTGGCGCATTACGAACCGCGGCGCGCCCTGCTTGGGTCCAATGAGAACGCGCTTCTCCACGCCACTCACCGACGGAGCGGCATCGTAAGCGCGAGGCACAACCGTCCCCCTCTTGCCGACAGTGACCATACGGATCCTTTCTCAAAGCGAGTTTACAAGCAAAGGAACGACCATTTCATCTGCGGTTAGGCCGCCGTGCATGCCGGCCAACAGCGCGGCGTCAGGGTAGGGATGGAGGAGCCCTGGCGCCTGCGTTGACACCGCGATGAGATCGCCGAGCCGCGCCAAGGCGTCCGGGTGGAACGGTTCACCCCCGAACAGCCCGGTGCGCAACGCCTCCTGGGACGCGATGAAGAAGAGGCTCCCCTCACCCAGGGTTGGAGTCGCGGAGAGCACTTCGTCCCGATCGTCTGGATGCAGGAAGAGGTACGATGCGCGCGGTTCGCCGACGGGGAAGAAGAAGGGCGGCCGCTTCAGCACGCGTAGCGCGGAGATAGGCAGATAGTCGGACGGACGCATCGAGACGAAACCGTGGTCGGAGGAGATGAGGAGCAGGGTCGGCGGAACGCGGCCGACGATCTCGCGACGAATCGCCGCGGCAACGGACGCAGCTTCAGCGAGATAGGAATCTGAGCCAGGGCCGCGGGCGTGAGCGGCGGAATCGAGTCCAGGCCAATACAGCGTAACAACCGTCCGTTCCTGCGCTTGGCTGAGAATCTGCCTCGCCGAGGCGAGCATGTCGGACAGCCCGAGCGATGGCTGGATGTGCGCGACCCCGCGGTAGAGGAGGCGCGACAGGCCGCTCTGCGCTATGGCGCGTGGCGAGAGGAGGTGCGATGTGACCCCTTGCGCGGTGAGGCGCTCGTACAGAGTCGGGCATGCGAGGAGTCGATCGATGGGAAGCGCCTCAGGAAGCGGGGCTTCGGAGCGGCCGCCGACGATCGAGAACTGGATCATATTGACGATCGCGGAGACCTCGCGCAGATACAGGCGATATCCCAGCATTCCGTGTTGGGATGGCGCGAGCCCGGTGCTGTAGGTCGTGAGTGCGGCGACGGTCGTGGACGGAAAGACGGTTGTGAGGGGCACGCACAGGGTGCTCTGCGCCAAGGAGCGCACGTCGTCGTCTCGCGCCGCCATCTCGTGAAAGCGGTTGTAGCCGAGGCCGTCGAGAATGATGAGCAGAGCGCGATCGGCCGGCGGCGGCGAGACGAGGCGGACGAGAGGTCCCGGAGTATGGGGCAACCCGAGCGCTGCGAGGATCAGATCGGGAATCCGGCCCACACAGAAGCCGTCGTAGTCGGGCAGGACGACGCGGTCTGGAAACCCATGCGGCTTTGGGCGCGAAACCAACTGCTCGTAGAGATCCCCGGGCCGCTCCATGCCGGCATTATACGCGCTGATGCGGCGGGCCTCCCCCTGCGCTACTTCGTTGGGTTGTCCGCGGCGATGGCTGCCGCCAAGCGCTCGAGTTCCGCCAGGAGCAGGGTCGGCCAATCCGGATGAGCGGCGGTTCCCGACGAGCTCCAGGCGTGGGGCTCGCCGACGAGCGTGAACGCACCCGTGCCGGTCATCTGCATCGAGTAGGGATCGTCGGGCACGACAAACGATCCGGAGGCGCTTCCAGTCGCGTCGCCTTCAACAGCCCATTGGCCAGAGTCCGTGGTGATCACGAGGTAGAAGCGACCGGTTCCCTTGCCGCCTGCCGAGGTGGTTGTCGAGTCAAGCGCGTTAACTGAGATGCCTCCCTGAACCGAGATCAGAGATCCGGACGCGGTCTTGCCCTGCCCGCTCAATGCCACCCATGCATCGACGTCGAGTGTGTTCGTGTTGCCTTTCCCTGAGCCTGTAGCACGAGCCGTGACGGAGAAGGGTGTGGATATGCCTCCAAGGATGAGGACTCCTGAGACCGTGACGTCGGCACGAACGTTGGCTGTGGCCTCCTGGCCCTGGAACCAGAGGACGACAGTCCCCGTCGCGGTGGCTTCTGCTTGAAACGAGTCTGCGGCGAAACAGCCAGCGGAGCCGATCAACACAAGGGCTGCAACGAGCAGAACTTCCTTCATCTCGATCTCCTTTCGCTTCGCGGACCTCGCTTGAGCATCCGTCGTCAGATTCTACACCTCTCGTGCCTGTTCGAGTCGCGCCCTGTTCGTGCGGCGTGTATCCTCGATGTGACATGGAGAAGAGGAAAGGGTGCGACGTTCTCGTTGTGGGTGGCGGTCCTGCCGGACTGATGGCAGCCCTCCACGCGGCGAAGGCCGGTGCGGAGACATGCCTTGTGGACTCCCGCCCCGTCCCGGGAGAGAAGATCCTCCTCTCGGGAGGAGGGCGGTGCAACATCCTTCCTCTGACCGTTGATCCGAGCGCATACGACACGTCATCGTCGCCCCACACGTTGCGGAAGATCCTTCTCTCCTGGCCCCTGGATGAGGTGCGCGGGTTCCTCGAAAACGCGGTCGGCCTACGACTTATCGAGCAGAAGCGCACGGGGAAGGTGTACCCGGCAAGCGGGGGAGGAGAAGAAGTCCGTGACCGCTTCCTAGCGGCGCTGCGGAGGAGCAAGGTGCGGATCCTCACCCGCACGCGGGTCACCGACATCAGACCCTTCGAGCGCCGGCGGGTGGTCGTAGAAACCGGCCCTGGCATCGTGGCAGACCAGGTTGTCATCGCGAGCGGGGGGCTCTCGTATCCGCGAACTGGAAGCAACGGGTTCGGGTTCAGAATCGCGGAGGCTCTCGGGCACCGGATCGTGCCGCCGTACCCCGCGCTCGTGCCTCTCTTGAGCGGGCGATTCGAGCACACCGCTTTGGCCGGCATCTCTCTTCCGGTCCGGCTGGAGATCGGCGACGGGCGAGAGAAGAAGTCGGGAACGGGCGATTTCCTGTTCACGCATCGCGGTTACAGCGGCCCTGTGGTCCTGAATATGTCGCACCAGGTGACGCGGGCGCTTGTCAGCGGGAAGCGGCTGGCTGTGCGGGTCGCGTGGCTCGACCGCGTCGAGTCGGACTGGGAGCACGAACTCGCGCCGTCGCGAGGGACCGTCCGCGGGGTCCTGAAGAGCGCGCTCCCCGATCGGCTCGGCGATCGCCTGCTGGAGGAGCTGGGTCTGTGGGAGTCCACCGTGGCGTCGCTCCGCCGCGAGGACCGCGCTCGCCTCTTGCGTTCGCTCGTTGCCTACGAATTGCCGTGGGCGGATAGCGCCGGGTACCGCGAGGCCGAGGCAACCGGAGGGGGAGTCACGCTTGCCGAGGTCGATTCGAAGACCATGCAGAGCCGGGTCGTGCCCTGCGTGTACTTCTGCGGCGAAGTGCTCGATGCCGTCGGCCCGATCGGTGGGTACAACTTCTTGTGGGCGTTTGTGACTGGCCGGCTGGCCGGAGAGGGCGCAGCGCGCGTCCCCTAAGCCTAACCCGACGGACCGATGTCCCCATCCAGGGGGGCAAGCGGCCGTCGTGCGGTCGCGGTTTCGCGGAATCTCTTCCACGGTGATCCGCATCACGCTCGTCGGCGGGGGCTCCGGGTGGAGAGCCGACGGCGATGCCTACACCGTGCAGCACCTCCTTGCCGGCGCAGCGGGAGACCGGTCGAGGCACTCGAGCCATGGATGACGGCTCTGGGCATCGACCGATCGACGCCCGCTGCGCCGTACGCTTTCATCTCTATCGCGGCGGAACTTGCGGCGCGAACGCAGATCCCCCAGAATGTAAGCGGCTCTGCAATCAAGGCTCAATGCCCTGTGCGGAAAGGAAACGAGGGGAGAGGGTGGTGACGCGCCTCGCCGGCTGTGCGGCGGACAGGGCGATATGGAAACCCTGGATCGATTCCGCAAGGAATACCCCGAGAAGTTCGTCATGCCTGATGTCGCGTTCTCTCGCATTCACCGCGGGGACCGCATCTTCATAGGGACTGGGTGCGGACAGCCTCAGTACCTCGTCGATGCCATGGTCGAGTTCGTCAAGACGAATCCGAAGGCATTCTTCGATGCCGAGGTCGTTCACGTCTGGACTCTCGGCCTGACGCCCTACCTTCGCGAGGAAGTGAAGAAGAACTTCCGCCTCGACTCCTTCTTCATCGGCGCGCCGACGCGGGCCGCCGTGAACAACGGCGAGGCCGACTACACGGCGATCTTCCTCTCCCAGGTCCCGGACCTCTTCCGCCGGGGCGTTGTGCCGATCGATGTTGCACTCATTCAGACCTCGCTTCCCGATGAGCACGGGTTCATGAGCCTTGGCGTGAGCGTCGACATCGTTCGCGCAGCGACAGACCGCGCGCGGACCGTGATCTGCCAAGTCAATCGAGCCATGCCGAGGACGCACGGCGACAGCTTCGTGCATCTGCGGGACGTGGACTTCATCCTGCCTCACGATGAGCCGTTGCTCGAGTATGAGACGGTAGTCCCCGACGGGATCGCGGACCGAATTGGGGGATACGTCGCGCGGCTGGTGCAGGACGGCGCGACGATCCAGGTTGGGTATGGGCGCGTCCCCGACGCCATCCTTTCCCACCTCTCGCGGAAGGTGCATTTGGGTGTGCACACGGAGCTCCTGAGCGACGGAATTGTCGAACTGATGAAGGCCGGGGTCGTCGACAACACAAGGAAATCGATCGACCAGAATAAGACTGTCGCTGCGTTTTGCATGGGGAGTCAAGCGACGTACGAGTTCCTGAGCGACAACCCCTCGGTGTCGTTCCGGGCCGTTGACTACACGAACAGTCCTGCGGTGATCGCGCGGATCGAGAAGATGACAGCGATCAACACGGCGCTGGAGATCGACCTCACGGGGCAGGTGACCGCGGAGTCGCTGGGAAGCGAGTTCTATAGCGGGATCGGCGGGCAGGCCGACTTCATGCGCGGCGCCGTGCTTGCTCCGGAAGGCAAGTCGATTCTGTGCATTGAGTCGACGGCGCGATCCGGCGAGGTGTCTCGCATTGTGCCTTACTTGAGCAGCGGCGCCGGCGTCACCCTAACGCGCGGCGACCTTCACTATGTCGTCACCGAGTACGGAATCGCCTATGTCCACGGGAAGAACATGCGGGAGCGGGCGATGGAACTGATCCGCGTCGCCCATCCGAAGTTCCGCCCATGGCTCTTGCGGGAGGCGAAGGCGCGCAACCTCGTGTATCGAGACCAGGCATACGTGCCGGGGAAGCGAGGGGAGTACCCAGAGCACCTCGAAACGTACCGCACAACGAAGGCCGGGCAGGAGATCCTCCTGCGCCCGGTACGAATCAGCGACGAACCGCTGCTCAAGGACTTCTTCTACGCCCTGTCGGATCAGTCAACGTACCAACGGTTCATCTCGTCGCGAAAGGATATGCCGCACGAGCGTCTGCAGGAGTTTGTCGTCATCGACTACACGGCCGAGATGGTCATCCTCGCCGTCGTCACGGTCGACGAGCGCGACGTCGTAGTCGGGGTGGGCCAATATGGGATCGATGCTCAGACTCATACCGCGGAAGTGGCGTTGGTCGTTCGCGATGATTGGCAGAAGCGCGGCGTAGGTACGGAACTCCTGGAGTACCTCACGCTGCTCGCGCGAAAGGAAGGTCTGTTGGGATTCACCGCTGAAGTGCTGATTGAGAATCGACCGATGATGCACCTGTTCGAGCGGGCGGGGTTCTCGATGGACAAGAAACGGGGGGCGGGCGTCTATGAGCTCAAGATGCTCTTCGGATGAGTCGATGACCCGCGAGAGCATGGATCGTTTGTTCAACCCGAGGGGCGTCGCGGTCATCGGCGCCTCAACCAATCCGGCGAAGATCGGGTACCGAATCGTCGAGAACATGGTGAAGTCGGGGTACGCGGGGCAGATCTACCCGATCAATCCAAAGAAAGGCGAGATCTTCGGGCACTCCATGCACGCGTCGCTTGCCGACGTCGATGGGCCGGTCGACATCGCTGTCCTGTCGGTTCCCGCCGATCACGTTCTTGATGCGGCCGCCGAGTGTGGTGCGAAAGGCGTGGCGCATCTCGTGGTGGTCACATCGGGGTTCTCGGAGATCGGGAACCTCGAGGGTGAGAAGGAGCTCGTCGCTCTTGCGCATGCACACGGGATGCGTGTCCTGGGTCCGAACATCTTCGGGATCTACTCTGCGTCAAGTCGACTCGATGCGACCTTCGGCCCCGGAGGGATTCTGCCCGGACACGTTGCGATCATCACGCAGAGCGGTGCGCTAGGCATCGCGATGATCGGGAAGACCGCCTCGGAGTCGCTCGGGTTGTCTGCCCTCATTTCCGTCGGCAACAAGTCGGACCTCGACGAGGCGGATCTCCTCACCTACCTTGCCGACGACCCGGAGACTCGCGTCGTGCTCCTCTACATCGAAGGCGTCCGCAACGGAGAGCGACTCGTGCGGACGTTGCGAAGCGTGACGCGGGGGAAGCACGTCGTCGTAATCAAGTCGGGTCGCTCGGCGCGGGGAGCGATGGCTGCGGCGTCCCACACGGGCTCGCTGGCCGGGGCAGACGACGTGTTTGACGACATCATGCGTCAGTGTGGCGTCTTGCGGGCGGAGAGCGTTCAGGAGGCGTTCGACTGGGTGCGCTTCCTCTCCTCGGCCCCTCTGCCGTCGGGAGAAGACGCCGTCATCGTCACGAACGGGGGCGGCATCGGCGTCCTTGCCACAGACGCGTGCGAGAAGTACGGCGTCCGGCTGTACGACAACCAGCCCGTCTTGGCGAGCACCTTTGCTTCGGTGATGCCGGAGTTCGGATCGTCGAAGAACCCCGTGGATCTCACGGGACAGGCGACGGGAGAAGACTACGCGCGGTCTCTCGACGCCGTCTTTGGTCGCTCGGATATGCACGCCGGGATCGCGCTGTACTGCGAGACAGCATTGTTTGACACCCAGCAATTTGAGGCTTTCTTGAGATCAGTCTACGAGCGCTACCGGGTGACGAAACCGATCGTCTTTGCGCTGTTCGGTGGAGAACGCATCGAGACGATGATCCGCGAACTGCGAACCGAAGGGGTCCCGGTCTTTGGCGACGTCTACGAGGCGATCTCCGTCCTCGGCGCTCTCTATCGATCGTGGCGGCGCCTGAAGGAAAGCGATGTCGAGGAAGGTCCGCCGATATCGGTGCCGGTTGCGGAGATTCGGCGCGTGCTCCAACGCGCCGGGAAGGAGGGGCGCGGATTCCTCCTTGCGCATGAGGCCGCCGAAGTGGCTTTGGCGTTGGGGCTTTGCATGCCGCGAGCGATCCTGGCGACGAACCTCGATGAAGCCGTGCGCGCGGCGGAAACGATCGGCTACCCGGTCGTCATGAAGGTGGTCTCCAAGGACATCGTGCACAAGAGCGACGCGGGCGGCGTCGCTCTCAACCTCGAGAACCAGAGCGAGGTCGTCGATGCGTACCAAGCCATTGTGCGCAGTTGTCTGCGCCACAAGCCGGACGCCGTGATCGAGGGCATTGAAGTGGTCGAGATGGTTCGCGCCGGAGTGGAGACGATCGTGGGAGCACGTCAAGACGCGTCGTTCGGCCCCGTTGCGATGTTCGGCCTCGGGGGAATCTACGTCGAAGTGATGAAGGACGTCTCGTTCCGCGCGGCGCCGGTCTCCGGACGAGAGGCGCGGGAAATGATCGGCAGCATCCGGTCGTATCCCCTGCTCCTCGGAGTGCGGGGGGAGAAGAGAAAGGACATCGGAGCCGCGGCGGACGCGATCATTCGGCTCGGCCGTCTAGTTGCCGAGTGCCGCGAGATCTCGGACATTGAGATCAACCCGCTCGTTGTCTACGACTACGGCGAGGGGGTCAAGGCGGTGGACGTGAGGATCCTGTTCCATACCCAAGGGGGTGACGCAGCGTGAAGTCGCTGATCGTGGCGTCGACGCGTGAGGGTGCAGGGAAGACGAGCATGCTCGTCGGCTTGGCGAGTGTCCTCGATCGGCGTTTCGGGTACATCAAGCCGCTGGGCGACAGGTTCCTCTACCGCAAGAAGCGTCTGTGGGACTATGACGCGGCGCTCTTTGCCCGGCTGCTTCACTTGGAGCAGGAGCCGGAGTCGATGAGCATCGGGTTTGACCACTCGAAACTGCGATTCATGTACGACCGCGCCTCGATGTTCGAGGAATTGCAGCGCTCTCTGGCAATCGTCGGCGCCGGCCGCGACGCCGTGTTCATTGAGTGCGGCAAGGATCTGTCCTACGGGGCGTCCGTGTGCCTCGATCCGTTGACGATCTCACAGGAGACGGGGAGTCCGGTTGTCATCATCGTCAGCGGGGCGGAGGACGAGATCGCCGACGACGTCGCGTTTGTGCAGCGGTTCGTGAGCGCGGAGGAAGCCACGGTTGCCGGGATTCTCGTCAACAAGGTCGTGCATCTTGAGGACTTCAAGGAGGTCCACCTTCCGGAGATTGCCGAACTCGGCGTTGATGTGCTTGGCGTCGTTCCGTATGACAAGGAGCTGACGACAATGACGGTCTCTCTCATCGCCGATCGCCTATTCGCTCGGGTCGTGGCGGGCGAAGAGGGCTTGGATCACGTGGTGCGCAGCGTGGTCGTCGGAGCGATGTCGGTTGCTGCCGCCATGGCTGAGGAGAGGATGAAGGCACCGGAGAAACTCGTAATCACAAGCGGCGACCGGAGCGACATGATCCTTGCGGTGATGGAAGCGGGCGGAACGTCGGCCGTCGTGTTGACCAACAACATCCTTCCGCCGGCGCAGGTCATGTCGAAGGCGTCAGAGAGGAAGATCCCGCTCCTCCTGGTTCCGGGCGACACGTACAGCGTTGCGATGCAGGTCGAGAAGATCGAGCCTCTGCTCACGGCGGACGAAACCCGCAAGGCGGAGCGGATTCGCAGCCTGGTGGCGGAACACGTCGATACGCGGACGCTGCAAGCGTTGCTGTAGCCTAGAAGGTGCGCAGGAAAAGAATGAGGCGGGGTGCTCCGACCTCCGCCTCATGCGACCACGGTGTTCAGCTTCGATTCTCTTCCCGCTCGAGATATTGAAGAATCGCATCAACCACGAGGTAGTTGATCGACCGATCGTGCTTCTCTCCCAGCTTGATCAGGCGCTCGACGGGTCGTTCCCCCATCTTCTTCTGAGGGATGTAGATCGACAGCTTGTCGTAGATCTCCTTCTTCGGCACGAACCTCACCCCCTCTCCACAGCTCGCAAGTCGATCAGGGTCGATTGCTTTCCTTGTCCCAGAAACCCGGAACAACGCTAGAGTACTTCGTTCTAGGGAGGTATCCATGCAGATGAGTGGGAATCAATATGGAAGAAACATGGAAACGCGGTTGCCGCACGCGGGCCGCCGGTGAATGATAGGGAAGGCCGGAGTCGGCGGGTGTTCCGATTTCTGGGTACTTGTCGGGCGGTGGCGCGGTGAGTGTGCAGCTTCTGGTTGACGGACGAGTGTGGGGCCAGCCGGAAAGCGATTCGCTCCTCGTTGTCGGGGAGCGGGTCGCTTGGGTCGGCCGGGCCGCTGAGGCGACCTGCATTGACGTAGAGTGCGTCAGTGTGCGCGGCGGCTTCATCCTGCCTGGGTTCGTCGACGGGCACACCCACCTGGTCGACACGGGATTGGCGGAGTGCGGGTGGTACCTCGACCTCGGCGGGTGCGGGCGCGAGGAAGCGCTGGCTCGGGTCGCCGCGGCGGGGCGCTCCCGCTCGCGGGGGGAGTGGCTCGTTGCCTCGGGATGGGATGAGAGCCGGTGGGCTCCCATCCGGCGACTCGAACGCTGCGACCTCGATGGCGCGGCCCCCGGAGTCGCGGTCATCGCCGTGCGAGTGGACGGCCACCTGGCCGTGCTGAGCACGGCGGCCCTTGATCGCGCGCGCTCGGTGCTGGCCGCGAGACCGGATCTTGTTGAGCCCGAATCGGGGGAAGTGCGGGAAGCGGTCGTCGACGATCTGCGGCGGCTCGTGCGCCCCGACCCTACGACGATGGATGACGCTCTGCGCGCCGCCGCGAGGACATGCCACCGTCTGGGGATCACCACGGCTCACGTTCTGAGTGGGCCTGAAGAATCGGTTCGGTTGCTCGCCGCGGCACGAGGTCTGTCGCTTCGCCTCGTTGTGCATCCTCCGGCCGAGGGTCTTGAAGGGCTCCTGCAGAGCGAGATTCGGACCGGAGATGGGGACGAGTGGGCGCGATGGGGCGGCGTGAAGCTCTTCGCCGACGGTTCGGTGGGGGCGCGGAACGCCGCATTCTCCTCTCGCTACCTCTCTGGCGGGCGCGGGACACTCAACCACACGCTGGATTGGTTGACGCAGCGCCTAGCGCTTGCGGATCGATCCGGATGGCAGACGCTCGTTCACGCGATCGGCGACCGAGCGATCGAGCAGGTTCTGAGGGCCCACCGACGGGCGCGAACGGACAAGCAACTTCATCATCGCGTGGAGCACTTCGAATTCCCCACGGCGGCGCAAATCGATGAGGCGAGCGGGCTGGGGCTGTCCGTGTGCATGCAACCGAACTTCATCGCCAATTGGTCCGGACCGGGCGGCTTGTATGAGCGGGCGCTTGGCGCAGAGCGCGACGCCGCTTCCAATCCCGTTCGGGCCGTGCTTGACGCGGGAATCCAGATGGGCTTCGGGTCAGACGGCATGCCCCTATCGCCCCTGTTCGGCATCGCGTCAGTTCTGCGAGCGCCGCACGTCGGGCAGCGAATTGCGCCGGCGCAGGCCGTGGACGGGTACACTGTGGGCAGCGCGGGCCTCAGTTCGGCCGTGCCAGCTGAGAGTGCGCTCGCGGCGGGTAGCCGCGCGGACTTCGTTGTTCTGGACGATGCTCCAGAGGAGGCGGACATCGACGAGCGGCGTGTCATTCAAACGTGGGTCGGCGGCACGTGCGTATACCGAGAAATGGAGGGCTGATGAGGATAGGTCTGTTTACCGATGCATACCTTCCGGAGATCACCGGGGTGACGACCGTCGTGCGGACCCTCCGCGACGAACTCGTCCGTCTCGGGCACGAAGCCTACGTCTACGCGCCGCGCTACAATCAGCTCAGCGACGACGAGCGCAACGTGTACCGGTTTCGGTCAGGCCCCGTCTTTGCCTACAAGACAGCGCGAATGGCGCTACCGTACAACCGCGAAGCAGCCAAGAGCTTCGGTGACCTCGATGTCGTGCACAGTCATACCCCCTTCTCGCTTGCCTACGTCGCGCTCATCGCGGCCCACCGCCACAATCTCCCGCACGTCCAGACGTACCACACGTACCTCAGCCACTACCGACACTACATCCCGCGCCCGCTTCGGCCGTCGGCGAAGGCCGCGGAGAAGTACTCGGCGCTCCTCTGCAATCGATGCTCCGTCGTGACCGTCCCTACAAGATCGATCCACGATGAGCTGCGCAGATTCGGCGTTCGCCGTCCGATTCATGTACTTCCATTCGGCCCCGATGTGCGTGACTACGAGGGTCCAGCCGTGTGGGAGCCGCGAGCGGCCTTGTGCATCGGGAGTGACGCGCCGGTGTTCCTCTACGCGGGGCGCATCGCTCCGGAGAAGAATCTCGTCTTCCTCCTCGACAGTTTCGTCAAGATCCATAACACGCTCGACCGCGCAGTGATGGTCTTCGCCGGCGACGGGCCGCAGCGAGCAGAGCTGGAGGAGAAGGCTGTACGCCTCGGACTCGCAGACAGTGTGCGGTTCGCCGGCTTCCTCGATCGAAAACGGCTCGTCGACCTCTATCGAACGGCCGACGTCTTCGTGTTCGCCTCGAAGACAGAAACTCAAGGCCTCGTCATTGTGGAAGCGATGGCGGCTGGAACGCCGGCCGTCGCTGTGCACGCGATGGGAGTGCGCGATGTTGTCAGGGATGGGGAGAACGGCTTCCTCGTCTCCGAAGATCCCGGAGCGCTTGCCGATCAAGCCGTGCGCGTCGCCGTAGACCACGACCTCGCCCGGCGGCTCTCCGAAGGCGGGATCGTGACGGCGGAGCGCACATCGCTGCAGAACGGAGTTCTTCGCTTGGTGGAGGTGTACGAGGAGAGCCTCGCGGCCGACAACGCGAGCCGACGGCCGCGCCGGCACGCTCGTGGCCGCATCCACGCTGGCGACTAGCTACTCGACCGTCACGGTCTTGGCCAGGTTCCGCGGCTGATCGACGTCGGTCCCCAGCGACACCGCGACGTGGTAGGCGAGAAGCTGGAGTGGGATCGTGAACAGGATCGGCGCCGAAATGCCGGTGGCGGCGGGGACCGGAAGGACCTCGTCGGCAAGCCTTCGGAGGTTCGGATCATCCGGTGCGTCGGAGACCGCGATCACGAGCCCTTTGCGAGCCTTAACCTCCTCCATGTTCGAGAGGAGTTTCTCATAGGCGATGTCGCGCGATGCCAGCATGACGACAGGCTTTCCCTCATCGATCAAGGCGATCGGTCCGTGCTTCATCTCTCCCGCCGGATAGCCCTCGGCATGGATGTAGGAGATCTCCTTCAGCTTCAGTGCTCCCTCCAAGGCGATGGGGAAGAGGACTCCGCGCGCGAGGAACAGGACGTCTGAGGCGCGATGGAGTTGCTCAGCGAGCGACTGGATCCTCGCCTCGACTCGCAATGCTTCCACGATTCGTCCGGGGAGAAGCGCGAGCTCGGCGAGCTCACGGGCGCATACCGCCTCCGAATCCGGATTCCTTCGTCGGCCGAGCGCGAGGCCGACAAGTCCGAGAGCCGCGATTTGGGCCGTGAACGTCTTCGTCGCGGCGACTCCGATCTCGATCCCTGCTCGCGTGTAGACGACAGCATCGGACTCACGTTCGATGGCCGACTGCTCTGCGTTGACGAGCGCAACGACGCGCGCTCCGCGTGCCCGCGCGCGACGGACCGCCATGAGCGTGTCGATCGTCTCTCCCGACTGAGACACCGCAATCACGAGCGTGCGCGGGGTGATGTGCGGATTGCGAAGCCGGAACTCGGACGCGATCACGGCGTGCGTTGGGACGGGAAGCACGTCCTCCCATAGGTACTCGGCCACCTTGGCGGCGTGGAATGCCGTGCCGCACGCGACGAAGTAGACGTGATCAATGTCGGCAAAGCCCTTTTCGAGGGCGGGCAGACTCAACGCGTGGGTCGCCTCGTCCAGCTTCTCTCGAATTGTCTCGCCGACCGAGCGAGGCTGCTCGTGTATCTCCTTGAGCATGAAATGCTTGTAGCCGCCCTTCTGGATCGCGATCGGGTCCGCCGAGACCCGATGCGGAGGACGATGCACCGGCCGTCCGTCGAGGGTGAAGACGGCGTACCCATCACAGCGCACCTCGCCCACCTCGTCGTCGAGTAGGAACTGGACCTCGGTCGCCTTCCCGAGCAGTGCCGGGACGTCGGAACTGACGTAGCCCGCGCCTTCACCGCGGCCCACGACGAGAGGGCTTCCGCGCTTCGCAACGACGATCCGGCTCGGGTCATCCTGCGAGAGCACGGCGACGGCGAACGCCCCTTGGGCCTGCGCAACGGCCCGCCGAACCGCGTCGAGCAGGTCCCCTTCAGAGAGAGACTCGATGAGATGGGCCAGCACTTCGGTGTCGGTCTGTGACGAGAAGACATGCCCCTCTGCCTCCAGTTGATGCCTCAAGACGGCATGGTTCTCGATGATTCCGTTGTGAATGACGGCAATGCGGCCACTGCAGTCAAGGTGGGGATGTGCGTTGTCATCCGTAGGCGCTCCGTGCGTTGCCCAACGGGTGTGACCAATCCCGACGCGCGCTGCGAACGCCGCAACATCGAGGCTGGCCTCGAGATCCTTCACCTTTCCAGCTCGGCGGAAGCGAAGCAGTCGACCGTCCTCGATCAGCGCGATTCCGGCCGAGTCATAGCCGCGATACTCAAGGCGCTTGAGGCTTTGGAGAAGGAACGGAGCTGCAAGCTCCCTTCCGACATAGCCGACAATCCCACACACCCGAACCACCCCCGATCGGCTTGCGGCTGGAGTGTAGCGCGGAGACGCCGTCGGTCCAATGGGGCGCGCTTTGTGCGCCCAGGGGGGAACTGTATAATCGGGCGCGGTGGGAGGGGCGAAGGAGCCAGAGCATGCGCGAAGTTGTGATCAAGGCGCTTTTGGTAGATCCATCCAACAACTCGCCGGTCGTGCTCTTGAAGGACCGTAAGTCGCAGAAGGCCTTGCCGATCTGGATTGGTGATGCCGAAGCCATCTCGATTGCGTTCGGACTCCAGAGCGAGGACTTCCCTCGCCCTCTGACGCACGCCCTGATGAAGGACATCCTCGACGACCTTCACGCGACCGTCGATCGTGTCGTGATCAAGGAGGTCAAGGACGGCACGTACTTCGCCTCGATCTACGTTCGCCCCGCGGGCGGCGAGGTACTCGAGTTCGACGCCCGTCCCTCCGATTCGCTCGCGCTCTCGCTTCGCGTCGGATGCCCGATCTTCATTGAGGACGCCGTGTTTGATGTGGCGTCGATCGAGTCGCCGTTTGCCGAGGAAGATGAGTTCCAGGAGTTCGTCGAGGAGGGCCTCGACCTGCGTGAATTCCGCCGCCGCCGCGGCGCCCCCAGCGAGGCGGACGGCAACTAGACGGCTCGCGATTAGCCGCGGATCGTCGTGGCGGTTTGAGGGAGAGTCAGAATCCCTTCCGTGGTCAGTCCCTGATTGACCCGGAGTTGGTTGATCTCGATTTCTCGGGCGCGCGAGTCCTTCTCGTAGTAGATGACCTTCTGGATGAAGTAGGTCTTGCGGTCGATCCACAAGGCCTGCGTGAGATCGCCCGATTTGGCGTCGCGGACCTCGATGATGTAAGTCCCATAGAGCGGGTCCGACGTGCCGGCCGCGGGCGGCGAGCCGAGGTCAGTGAGAGTCGGCGCCGCGGATGCGGGAAGTGCGGCGGCTGGCGCGCCGCTTCCGCTTTGCGTCGCACCGGCGAGAATCGGCTCCACCTGGAGGTCCGACGTCAGGCCGGTTGAG
Organism: uncultured bacterium; assembly: GCA_903839615.1. Taxonomy (GTDB): domain Bacteria; phylum Bipolaricaulota; class Bipolaricaulia; order UBA7950; family UBA9294; genus CAIOGO01. Next base: position 1,840 of record CAIMCX010000068.1, on the reverse strand, counting down.
GTGAGAGAAGTCGAGTCGTCCAGGACGCGAGCCGTGATCGTTCCTTGCTCAAGCTGCGTCCGAAGGCGCGACACGTCGAGGCCAGCCAGGCCGACGGCGGCGAGGGGCAGGCCGGACCAGCGTCTCACGATCAGTAGGCCATCCTTGGGCACGTAGTGAGACAAGAGGTCGTTTTCGACCGTCACGATTTGCCCGCTCAGCTCGTCCGGCGCGGTGTACTCGACAGACAGAGCTGGAACGGGAGTCACAATGGCTCGCACGGTCATGTGGACAGGCTGGCTGGGATCGGTGAACTCGGTCGAGGAGACATCAGCCTGCAAGTCCTGAACGGAAGTCAAGGCATTCTCGACCCGCCACAGGAGACCGCTCGCAACAGATGCGGGGTGCGCCTCCAACTGGTAGTGGTTGACCGCGGCCACGGTGACCACCAGGCTCGTGAACAGCCCAACGGCAATGAGGACAAGGCTTTGCCCATTCATGGGAAGCCATTATAATGCTGTTCCGCAGCGCCTTCAATTGCGCAGGGGAGTTGGAAGGAAGAAGGAGAGTCAATGGGTTGCGCGAAGACGATTCGGCGGATGCAGGACGCCCAGGTGAGCGGAAAGCGCGTTCTCGTCCGCGTGGACTACAACGTCCCCATGGATGGGGTGACAGTCAAAGAGGATGCGCGGATTCGGGCCTCGCTCCCGACGCTTGAATTCCTGATCGAACGGGGTGTGAAGATCGTTCTCGCCACGCACCTCGGGCGTCCCGACGGGATCGCGGTGCCGGAGTTGCGACTCGATCCGATCGCCCGGTGTCTTGCTGCGCTTGTCGATCGTCCGGTGCGGAAGCTCGACGAGTGCGTCGGGGACGAGGTCGTCGCGGCCGTGCGCGCGAGCAACCCCGGGGACATCACCCTCTTGGAGAACGTCCGTTTCCACCGCGAAGAGGAGGAAAACGAGCCTCGCTTTTCGGATGAACTGGCGCGCCTGGCTGACGTCTACATCGATGACGCGTTCGGCACGGCCCATCGTGCGCATGCATCCACCGTGGGAGTCGCCGAGCGCATCCCGGCGTACGCAGGCTTGTTGATGCAGCGGGAAGTCGACACGCTCGCCAAGTTGCTTCACGATCCGGCTCGTCCGTACGTCGCCATTGTTGGGGGGAAGAAGGCAAGCGACAAGCTCGGCGTTCTACGGGATCTCGTGACGCGCGTCGACTCGATCCTGGTGGGCGGTGGCGTCGCCTTCACCTTTCTCGCGGCGTTGGGGGGAGAAGTAGGCGACTCTCGGGTCGACAAGGACTTGTTCGAGGACATCCGGACGATTGCGAAGCTCGCGGAGAGCCGTGGGACGAGGATCCTCCTTCCGGTCGACGCCGTAGTGGCGCCGTCTCTTGCTGGCGCGGCAGACGCCGTGGTCGGTGATGCGATGAGAATCCAGCAGGGTCTGAGCGGCTTTGACATCGGCCCAAAGACGATGGCGCAGTTCGCGAACGTGATTGCGGACGCGCGATCCATCGCATGGGCCGGCCCGATGGGAGCGTTCGAGACCCCTGCGTTCGCTCGTGGGACACGGGGCATCGCGGAGGCGGTCGCACGGTCAGGAGCGTTCAGCGTCATCGGCGGCGGGGAGACGGGAGAAGCGATTGAGGAGATGGGACTTGCTGACAAGGTGAGCTTCATCTCGACCGGCGGAGGCGCGTGCCTCGCGTATCTCCGTGGGAAGACGCTGCCGGCCCTCGCTGTGCTTGAGGACTAGGCTTGTCGGGTTCTCCCCACAGGCTATACTTGAGACGTCGCGGGCATAGCTCAGTTGGTAGAGCATCAGCTTCCCAAGCTGAGGGTCGCGGGTTCGAG
>CAIMCX010000067.1 GCA_903839615.1 uncultured bacterium | reverse complement strand
GAGGATCGAATCCACCTCTTCCCGAACGCGCTCAAGCCGGTCCATGGCGCGATGGTACAAGGACGCCGCGTGCCGCACACTGCCGGAGTGCGACAGTGCGATCTTGCTGCAGGCGGAGCCACCGCGAACCGCGCACAGGGAGCCTGGAGAATGGCGACCCCCGAGCGGCCATTCTCCCAAGGTGTTCTTCGGACAGTTGCTGTCCGAAGAACAGCCACGGACCGCGGACCATGGACTGTCGTGGGAGGGCCAGTTGAGAAGCGCGATGTCTCAAGACGGATTGCGAGTGCGCGCGTTCCGCGCTGACGACGCCCAGCCACTCTGTGCGCTAGTGCCCGGCGCGAGCCGCGGCTCTCAGCTTTCCCATCGCCGCATGAACCTGGTCTTGCGGTCCTGACTGAACAGAGGCGCGATCGAGGCTGGTTCCATGCCGGGGAAGAGGCTTGCCCACTCTTTCAGGTACTCGACCTTCACGATCTCGAGCACCCGCGTGTATGCGGCGTAGTCAAGAGGTTTCCGACCAACCGCGGCGACCGCCTCATTCCAGTTCATCCTCGTCCCGACCGCTTCACCGAGGTGGAACGCAGTCCTTGTTGGCCGCAGCAACACGCGGCCGTTGTCCCGCTGCTCACTGGCATTGCTGAACCAGTAGAGGATGGCAGGGCGCAGAGCGTAGCGGACTCCCTGACGCGCGAAGTTGGAGACTACGACACACGCTCGCAGGAAGACGTAGCTGGCGCGGTCCTCGGGCCAATCGGGATCACCAGACAGTGTCTCCGGATCGAGGTCTGCGAGGCTGACAGGTATCCCGTGAAACAGACGATTCCAGACAGAGAGCCGTGCGGCTCGTCCCTCGCGAGTCTTCTCCACTCCAGCCTCGTCCCCGATCACTGGTTTTCACCCCCACTGACGCGGGACGTCTCCGTAGTATAGCTGCCCTGCTCTTCACGATTGGAGCCTCTCTGTCCATCCAGGACACGCGGAACGCAGTACCCCACGTGTGCACAGGGCCGCCGCCGGCCGTTGGTCGGTATGCGCTTGGCCGTCCGAGGCATTCGGAACCTCACACGAAGCCCATGTCGGCACCACAGGGGCCACACTCCGCCGGGATATGTTAATGGAGATGCGAGGGAAACCCCGCACCCTACCTCCAAACAAAGGTCGGCGCGGCCGACGAGGAAGGTCCTGCAACCTGAGAGCCTGCAGGACTTTCCTTTTGCTGCAACCGGATACACTTCCCCGCCATGCGCATCGGATACCCGTGCACGAACCGGACGCTCGGCTGCCGTGGGGCGACGACCCTGCGGCTGGCTTCGTTTTCGCTCGAGCGGCTCGATCAGGCGGTGGAGAAGAACCTCTCCTGCCTTGAGACGATGCTCCACTTCAACGTCGAGCGCGGGATTCGCCTCTTTCGCATCACGTCGGATCTCATTCCATTCGCGAGCCATCCCGAGATCGAGCCGCCATGGCGGCACCTCTATGCCCGCGCGCTCGCCAATGCCGGTCTGACGATCCAACACCTCGGGGTCCGCGTCGACATGCACCCGGGGCAATACACGGTGCTCAACTCGCCGGACGAGAAGGTCGTGAAGAACGCGATGCGCGACCTCGTCTACCACGTCG
>CAIMCX010000066.1 GCA_903839615.1 uncultured bacterium | reverse complement strand
TCTCGTAGAGCCCGAGTGCCGGCGTTCGGTAGGTGTCCGTCTCGACGAGGATGGACTCCGCTCCGTGTTCTGTGAGTCTCCGCACGCACTCGGATAGGAGCGCCAGGCCGAGGCCGCACTCGCGATGCTCTGCCTCGACGCCGAGCGGCTCGATCTGCCCTACGGGCCGCTCGCCGGGACGAAGCCATCCGATGCAGAACCCTGCGAGCCGCCCGTCTGGCCGGGTCGCCACGAGATCGGTGTCCGAGAGATGGTGCGCCGCCGTGAGGGTCCGCTCCCGCCACTCCTCTGTCATGTTCTTGGACTCGAACGCGGCGCGATGGAGTTCAACGTACGCCGGAACCTCGGCGCGACCTGCCAGGGGCCGCACGATATGACCGGGCTCTGGCGCGGACGCCTCGGGTGCGGGGGCAACGCGTCGCAGGAGGACCCGAGACCAGGAGTCCTCGCCGACGTCGGCTTGGCACGTGAATCCCGCAGCGTCGAGTCTCCGGAGCCGATCTGTCAGGTCGCCAAAGACGTGGACGAACCACGACGCGCGCTCGTGGGTTGTGCCCTGCGCGTCCCGCGCCCGAGCGACGGCCCAATCGAGGATCGCGGAGAACAGGCGAGCTTCCGCGTCGGGACGCAGGGCGAAGTCGATGCTCCAGAACGGCGCCTGAAGCACAGCCCACGCAGCCAGCCGTCCGCGGCCGTCCTCCCACAGGGCGCTGTTTGCCGCTTCGTCAAGAGCCCAGGACGAAAGCCGATACGGAAGGTCGACCACATGGAGATTCCGGTCGGGTGACGAAGCGGCCAACGCGAGCATCGCCGCGAGGTCTCTCTCGCCGTCGAGAGAGCGAAGCGTGGTCTTCATGGGTCAGATTGTACGCGCCCGCCGGCGGCTTTCTCCCCGCCCATTGTGCGACTCGGGCGAGGCGCCGGGTCCGACTGCGGAAGAACGACAGGCAGACAGCTTCAAGAGATTCCCAGGCAACGGGGAAACCACTTCCCAAGTAGCCGCCAGGGATAGGGATGAACGATGCCGGAGTGGCGAGTCGCCATCGCTTTTCTGTACGCTGCCGCCGGAAGCCGGCGGGACGATCGGCATCGGCAGCGCTGCGGCAACAGTCCAGCCGCCCCATCACGAGGATCCGAGGATCTCCATCTCCTCGATCTCGGGCAGAGCGCGAGCGCCTGCCCTGCCCGTGGCCGCGCTCAGCGGCTCGGCAGGGGAGCCGGGCGGGAACGCGACCAGGGTGTTTCAAGCAGGTGCACGAAGCACTCCGCTGACCCGGCACTCACCCGATGGCGAGGGCACGGAGACTCCCCGGAGGCGGACGGTCAGCTCGACGACTGGCAGTGCTGCCGCCGAATCAAGCAAGAGATGAGCAAGGTTGCCATTGCCACTGTCACACATCGAGCCTAGTATGACGGCGTGTGCACGTCTCAGGAGGCAGAACCATGCGAAACAGGTTGCGCTGCGAGGGTCTGGAGGCAGGAATCCTGCTCTTGTTCGGACTGCTGGTGTGCGGCCTCGCTGTCTTCGGAAGCGGGGAACCGGGAGCCTTGACGATGTGGACCGTCCCTACGGTGAACAGCATCCCGGGCGGAATCCTTGTGACAGGCGGGCTCATCTACTTCACCGAATCTCACGGGAACAAGATCGGCCAGCTCGATCCGACGGCAAGTGCCATTACCGAGTGGGACGTAGGGCAGGGACCGGAGCGCGTCGCATTGGGACCGGAAGGTGGGGTCTACTTCACGGAGCGCTGGGCGGATCGAATTGGGCGGATTCTGCCGACCAGCAACTTCTACACGTCCGAGAGCTCCGGAGCGGTCGCCTCGGAGCCGGTGGGACTTGTGGCCGACCTGTCGGGCACCCCTTCGTTCTGGTACACCGAACGCGGAGCGGCGAAGATTGGCGAACTCACGCTGGGCGGACTCTTGTTTGACGTCCTTCAGGGCCGCATTCCCGTAGTGCACAGCGTGTCGCCTACGACTTCGAGCCTCGTTCCGACGACGGCGACCGTCACGCCGCGGGTGACGCCTGGCAATCCGATGCTCCCGCCGGCGATCGCCGTGGCACCGCGGACGTCATCGGGACCGTTCACAGAATGGACGATGTCGGGCGGGTTCATGCAGCTGAGGGATCTTGTCCTCGCGTCCGATGGGTATGTGTTTGCTTCCACGGAGACAAGGTCCATCCTTGAACTCAACCCGGCGAGTGACTCAGTCCTGTTCTACGACTTGCCGACGGACTCGATGTCTCTGCGACTCGCCCTTGACGCAGCGGGACGCGTCTGGTTCACCGAGAGCCGCGATGAGAAGGTCGGTCGCCTCAATCCATCTTCCGGTGAAGTGTCGGAGTGGGGAGTCACCGGCTCGCAGCCATTGGACATCGCTGTCGCGTCGGACGGGACGATTTGGTACACCGATCGCGAGCGCAGCAGGATTGCTCATCTCGAACCCGACGCGGGGCTGCTCACCGAGTATCCCCTCGCCCCCAACTCCAACCCGCTCGACATCGTGCTTGATGCGTCGGGCCAGGTGTGGTTCACGACGGAGCAGAACTGGATCGGGCGACTCGCCGTCGGGCCCGTTCTCGGGCCGCCTCCCGTCGCCGACGCCATCACAGCTGTCCACGTGGCCGCGCTGTCGTCCATCGAAGCCCGCGTGACGGTCGACTACGTCTACTCGGGAAGCCATGGTCTTCCTGTCTACGTCGGCGGTCTGCCAACCGTGGGCGGCGCCGAATCGGGGAGCTTTGGCTACGTTCCGGGATCGATCCCTGCCGCCGGCTCGGGGAGCGTCTCGTTCAACGTTTCCTATCTGGGCGCGGGGTGTACGTCGACTGACGGGATGGACGTCTACATCTACGATGCGACACGCGCTACGTTCCTCTCCTTCTCCGCTGCGCTAGCGATGAATTGGGGAACGTGCTCCTCGATCAGCTCGGGGGTACCGAGTATCACTCTCTCCATCGATCGAGGCTGTGGGGCTGCCTATGCAATCGGGGACACAGTCACGATCTTCGTCACGCCGAGCGAGAAGGTGACCGGGACGCTGATTGACTTCGACACGGCAGGAACACAGAACGCGCTCGGTCTCGGCACAATCCCCGCAGGAACGACACGCGCCGTGCCTGCAACCGTTACCGGACCCGCGGGAGTCGAGGCGGTCGCCGTCATGGCGCAGACCGCCGGCGGCACATGGGTCTCGGCTGGCTGCACGCTGGCCATCGCGGGTGCGAACGCAGCCGCGGTCTCTGTGACTACGGACCGCGGGTGCGGAGCGACGTATCACTACGGCGAGACGGCGACAGCGATCATGCAGAGCTCCGTGCTCGGAGTCGCACGCTTGTACCAGATCACCCGCGATGGGAACATCACGGGCGTCAGTTCGCTTCCGATCTTCCCCGGCGTGACGGAGCGCATCTCGGCTCCGATTGGCGCGACGGCGGGAACAAGCACGTTCGTGCTCGACGTCACGAGCGCGCTCGGGCAAGTCCTTGCTGCAACCTGCAGCTACGTGGTCGTGCCGTAGTCGCAGGACACGAGATCGGGCGAGGGACGGCGTCCGAGTGGTCGCTCCCTCGCCCGATGTGCTGCCTGCCCCCTCGCCCTACTTGAAAGTACGCGAGACCGGCAGTCAGATCGGCAGCCGAGATGACGAGGTCGCTGCCGTCGATCCGCGCAGCCAGCGGGGTCGGATTGCAGCCGCCGTTCACGGCATCGACTTGGCCAACAGGAAAGCGATTCCCGCAGTTGTTGCAGACGACGACGACACCGTCTTGATGGTAGCCGCGTTTCGCGCGGTAGCAGACGTCACAGGCATTGAGCGCCGTGCGAACGACATTGTCCGGCGTCCAGACGACGAAGAACTCCACGGGTGAGGACTCCGCCGTCATGAACGTGTAGAAGTGCACCAGTCCGTCGGAGAACTCGCTGAGCGCAAAGCGCACCTCGCCCGCGGGATTGGCCGTCACGAGCGGGAACGGATCGTGGTTCGCAGTCGCCATGGCCTGAGCGAGCGGCCGAACCGGAACGCTCGCGTCTGCAGCGGCAGCGCTCTGCGGAAGTCCCATGGCGATGGATACTGCAAGGAAGAGCGCGACAAGTGTCGCCGGGCCGCGAACGGCGCGCGCGAGGAGTCCGAAAGACAGCTCGGCGCTTCGCCTTCTCTGCACAATGGATCTTCTGGTCATGATCGCTCCCTCTGAGTCATAGATCTTGGCGGCATTGTAAATCGGAGGTGTGAGTCCAATATGAAGACTCGGGCCTCTGCGTCTCGGGAGGTTGTTTCGCGCCGCGGCACGGTCGTTGTATGCTGCAAGGGAGGTGAGTGCCGTGCGCTGGCGTAGCTTGTGCATCTGTCTCGTCGTTCTTCTGATGGCGCGCTTCGCGGGTCTTGGGACCCCGACCCGGATTCTGTTCATGCACCACTCGACGGGTGCGAATCTGATCCGCGAAGGCGGCGTGCGCGAGGGCCTGGCGGCCTTGGGCTTTGAACTCTCCGACCACGGCTACAACGAGGATGGCCTGTCGGATGCGCTTGGTCGTCCCACAGGAACGAACTTCGCTGTTCCCGACGACAACACGGATCCCGATGGCTGGGCCGCCATCTTCGCCCAACCGGTCACCGCTCCCCCGTCGAACACGTTGAGCAGGATGCTCGACTACGACGTCATCGTATTCAAGAGCTGCTTCCCCACGTCGAACATCACCGACGACGAGATGCTCGCGAACTACGAGACCTACTACCGAGCCATCCGCTCCGTCGTAGACCAGCACCCGGACCACCTCTTCATTGCGTTCACGCCGCCGCCGCTCGTCCCGAACGAGACCGAGCCGGCCAACGCGCTGCGGGCTCGCCGGTGGGCCCAGTACTTGACGTCGGAGGAATACGCCGGCGGGCGTCGGAACCTCGCGGTGTTTGACTTCTTCTCGTTGCTCGCCGGTTCCGACAACGTGCTTCGGCAGGAGTACCGGGGCGACGAGTGGGACAGCCACCCGAACCAACTGGCCAATGAAACGATTGGCCCTGTGCTTGTGTCATTCATCCACGAGGCAATCGTTCGCTGGCGCGGCGCGCCGTAGCGTTCTGCGCGACGGGCGGCGCAGCGACTCGGCCGGGTGCGGCCAGAGTTGGCGAGGCTGATGAGGCCTAAGGAAGGACTCGCACGCGCGGCCCGAATCGGGTCACCAAGTCATCGATCGTGAACGGCCTCAGGCTGAAGTACATCTGGAGGAGGAAGTCGGACTCCGTTGTCATGTTGTCTTGCCCGATCTTGACCGTGTACATGCCGGGACTCACAGGGGTTGAATTCGTGTAGACGTCGGCGAAGTTGCCGGGTTTGAATGTGACCTGCGTCCCGTCGGCCGCGAAGATCCAGCCGGTGATGGCTTCGCCGGCCTGATCCACCACGCACAGTGCGACGTACCCGGGATCCGAGATGGTCAATTCGTAGGTCCTCTTGTCGTACGCGTCGTTGGCGTAGTCGTAGGGGCCGACGTGGCCACTGTCCTCGAGAAAGACCACAATGTCGGAGCCCGCGGGGCCGGAGGAGGAGGTGTTGCCCGACGCGCCCGAGACAATCCACGTGCGCAACGAGTCGATCACATCCTGTTCGTAGACAGCGTAGGCTTCGCTGGCCGCGGTGTATGAGAGGACATAGAAGATCGATCCCGAGGCATGCTCCACGATCCCATACCATTCTCTGACCGACGTCCCGGCATACGTGTAGTCGGTGAGGAACTGGCGTCCCACCAGGTGAACGCCGTCGACGTCGTAGACGTCGAAGTTGCCCGCGGCATAGATAGAAATGGTATCTGCGCCTGAAACAAGTTGGCACTTGACGTTGGCTAGCAGGGCGTCCACGTCGCCATAGTTGCCGCCGATCGCCGTCGACGCGACGTTCTGGATCTTGAAGTAGACTCCGGCCGGTCCACCGATTCGCACGGTGTTTGCATCTGGCTGGGACACATCCCATCCGGATGGGGCGTCGATCGAATACCCAAGGTGCACATCCGAGAACGTCTTCCCCACGCACCCGAACGTCGAGATCACCCCTGTGATCGCCAGCGCCGCCACCAACACGCTCCAGTTTCTCCCGATCATCTAAGGCCCCCTTCCCGATCCCCCGTACGGTAGGGCACCAAGGCTAGCGAGGCAAGGGATGGCGACGCGGACTCCCGGGGCGATCTTGCACGGAGGAGATCGTGGACGAGAGAGAGTCCCAGCGGATCGGCAACAGCCGGGCCGAACAGCCGCTGTCGGACAGCGAAGACCGCTCGACGGCCTGCTATGTGAGCGCCTCTTGGCCGCCGAAGGACCGATCGGGCGCCAGGAGTGCAAGGATCTCGCGGTCCTTGGGGATCAGCGCCTCACGCACGAGGCGAGACAAGAGCTCGCCAAGCCCCGGCCCCAGCATGAATCCCTGGCCGCACATCCCAATGGCTACGATGTATCCGGTCACGTCGCACGACCGCCCGACCAGCGGCGAGCCGTCCGGTGTCATCGGGTAGAGGCCCCTCCACGTACGTCGAACGCGCAGATTGGAGAGACGGGGCATGAGATCGACCATTCGCTTGGCCACCATGGGAAGGAATGCGCTCGTTTCGCGCCGATCGAAACCCCAGATGCTGGGACTCGGCGTGATGCAGAAGACGACCTGCCCGGTGGCCAGCTGGTAGAAGTAGTAGTTTGCGGACCCCGGCGCCGGGCGAATGTCGACCACCATCGGCTTGAGGAACGGCCGGACAGGCTCAGTGATCCCACCCTCATGCGAATCGGGCCGGACGGGATGGTCGACGCCGAGGAGACGCCCGACGTCGTTCGCCCAAGGCCCTGCCGCGTTGACGACGATGGACGCCGAGTAGCGACCCCTGTCGGTGACGACTCCTTGGATGCGCCCACCGGAGGCCTCGATGGCTGTGATCGCTTCTCCGAAGCGGAATGCGACGCCCTCTCGTCTCGCCTGCTCGTACATCGCATGTCCGAAGAGGAGAGGAGAGCAGTGGCCGTCACCGGGGGAGAGAGTGCCTCCCAGCAGCCCGTCGCGCTCCAACGCAGGAACGGCCTCGAGCAAGGCATCCGCTTCGAGCCAATCGATATCCAGACCATACGGCTTCTGAATCAGGAGGAGGTCCTTGAGGATCTTCTCCTCGCGATCGGTGTAGGCGACGAAGCAGTACCCACCGGTGGTCCATTCGATGTCATCGCCGTACGTTGCTTCCCACGTGGAAGCGATCTCGAGCGAGCGGAGGCAGAGCGTGATCTTGGCCGGGTCGGAATGCGTGGCACGGATTCCGCCGATCGCCGTCTTGTTCGATCCCTGTCCGGGACTGGCAAACTGGTCGATCACGAGAACGGACAGCCCATCTCGCGCCATCGCCAAGGCGGCGGGGACGCCGACGCTGCCAGCTCCGATCACGATGACGTCATGCACGTTTTGGGTCATGCGCCCCCTCGTCCTCAACCCCGGCGAAGACTCCGAATGGCGCCTCGACGAACAGAGGCCGACGCACGTTCTCGGTGATATCGCCGGGTGCGATTCCCTCTTCCCGGAACAAGCGCGCAATGAGCGCCGCACAGGTCTTTCCGCCGCAGGCGCCCATCCCCGCCCGTGTGACGGTCTTGATTTCGTTGACGTCGCGGTATCCTTCGCGGATCCGGGCGCGGATCTCTCCCACCGTCACCCGCTCGCAACGGCAGACGACGGCCTCGTCACCGAGAGGTTCGACGGCCTCGGGGAGCGGCTCTCCGACCCACGGCTCCTGCACGCGAATGCCTGCTGCCTGCTTAGCGATGGCGCGCGGCAGGCGCAGTCGCACGAGGAGCGTCCGATCGCTGCGGCGTACCGCGTCGATGCTCGCCTCGGCGAGGATCGCCCCGCTTGTGTCGAGTACGGTCACATGCTGACCGACGCGCGGGCGCTTCGGTCCGAATTCCATCGGAATCGTCACTGTTGGAAGATCGCGGTCCTTGCGGAAATCCACGAGCGTAATCGCCAGGCCGGGGCAGACAGCGACGCAGCTGTCGCAGCCCACGCACGAGACCACATCAGCCTCACCGAGGTACTGCGGGAGACGGCGGATGTCCGACGGATCGATCGTGATCAGCTTCTTCGGGCAGACAGACGTGCAGGGGTTGCACGGAATCTCCTGGGTACAGTGGAAGATCGGCATCACCCCACTCTCGTCCGCCGGTGCTTTCTCCGGCGTTGACGCGCCTGGCTTTGACTTCAAGATATCGCCCATGACTCGCCACTCCCCCGGAACGTCGTCGTCGGTCACGCCAAGAGAGCGCGCGATCTCGAGGCCGCGGATCTTGCCCGAGAAGATGGCCGCAGACGCCTCCGCGATCTCCTCTGCGTCGCCGGCGGCATAAACCGGAAGGCCGACCGCGCGAGCCGATCGCAGGAACTCGTCGACCGGATCGAGCCCCACGGCGACCAACACCGTGTCGCACTCGAAGGACTTCTCGCTTCCCGCTACCGGACGGAATCGCTCGTCGACTCGAGCCACCGTGACGGATTCCACGGCATCGTGGCCATTGGCCGAGAGGATCGTGTGTGATGTGTAGATCGGGACGCCCATTCGGGCCAGCTTGTCTTTGTGCACCTTGTAGCCGCCGCATTCGGGCAGAGCTTCAACCAGTCCGACTACCTCAATTCCGGCCTGGAGGGCGTGGTAACCGGCGATAAGCCCAACATTGCCACCGCCTACGATGAACAGCCGGTCGGCCGCCTTGACCAAGTCGCGGTTGACAAGGGTCTGGAATGCGCCGGCCCCATACACGCCGGGGAGCGTGTTCCCCTGGAACACGAGCGACTTCTCCCGTGCTCCCGTCGCGACAAGGAGAGTGCGGGGCCGCACGAGCACATATCGGCCGGCCCGAAGAATGCCCACCGCGGCGTCGCTGAATACGGCAAGGGCCGTCGATGCAAGCCACACGTCGACTGTCGTGAGTCCGCGCACCTCGTTCTCAAGATGTGCTCCGATGTCGATCCCGCGCGTCCCTGCATAGACCGCCTCGGTCGAGCCGAAGAACCGATGCGTCTGCAGAACGAGTTTCCCGCCCAACCGCTCCTTGTCATCCACAAGGATGACGTCGACGCCGCGAGACCCCAGCTCGATGGCCGCCGAGAGACCTGCGGGACCGCCCCCGAGAACGAGGACGGAGACGTCGCGCGTCTCAATCACGCGGAAGGTACCGCGCTGGTCGGCCGACGGCAGAGTCGGGAGTCCATCCACCGGCTCGACCTTCATCCCCGGCCGCGCCGGCGTCATGCACGCCTTGACCGGGTGCCCATTGGCGATGACGAGGCACTGAGCGCACTGGCCGTTCGCACAGAAGATGCCCTGGGCCGC
>CAIMCX010000065.1 GCA_903839615.1 uncultured bacterium | reverse complement strand
CAACGAAGGGCTCATCTATCGCGGCGAGTACCTGACCAACTGGTGCCCGCGTTGCAGCACGGCGCTCTCGGATCTCGAAGTCGATCACCGCGACGTGCAGGGGGCGCTCTACTACATCCGGTATCCGCTTGAGGCGGGCGGCTTGCTGTCCATCGCCACCACACGCCCGGAGACGATGCTCGGCGACACGGCCATTGCCGTCCACCCCAGGGACGAGCGCTTCGCTCACCTCATCGGGACCGCAGCGACGCTCCCCTTGCTTGGCCGACGCCTTCCCATCGTCGAAGCGGAGACCGTGGACCCGGCATTCGGGACTGGCGCGCTGAAGGTGACGCCGGCGCACGATCCGGTGGACTTCGAGATTGGGAAGGCCCACGGGCTCGAGTCGATCAACATCCTCAACCCGGACGGCACGCTCAACGCGAACGCCGGCCCATTCCAGGGTCTAGGGCGCGACGCAGCGCGGGCGGCCGTCGTCGATCGACTCAAGGCGGAGGGCTTCCTCGAGAAGATCGTCCCCTACGGGCATTCGGTGGGGCACTGCGATCGATGCGACACACCCATCGAGCCCCTCCTGTCGACGCAATGGTTCGTACGCATGGAACCTCTCGCTCATGCCGCGATGCAGGCGGTGAAGGACGGGCGGATCCAGTTCGTCCCGGACCGATGGACGAAGCTTTACAACGATTGGCTGGAGAACATCCGCGATTGGTGCATCTCGCGTCAGCTCTGGTGGGGGCATCGCATCCCCGTCTGGTACGGGCCGGATGGGCACGAGTTCGTGACCCGGTCAGAGGAGGACGCGGCGGCGGCGGCCCGCAAGCACTACGGCAAGGCGGTCGACCTGCGGCAGGATGAGGATGTGCTCGACACGTGGTTCTCGTCGTGGCTGTGGCCGTTCTCCGTGATGGGCTGGCCGGACGAGACGGAGGATCTCAAGACGTTCTTCCCGACCTCGTTCCTGCTCACAGGGTTCGACATCCTCTTCTTCTGGGTGTCGCGAATGATCATGGCATCCCTCCACTTCGTTGGCGATGTGCCCTTCCGGACGGTCTACATCACCCCGCTCGTGGTCGACGACAAGGGCCAGAAGATGTCGAAGTCGAAGGGCAATAGCATCGACCCGATCGACCTCATCGCCGAGTACGGCGCCGACGCGTTGCGCCTTGCGATGGCACACACGACGGGCAAGGGACGCACGGTGCGCATGCCGTGGTCGGACCTCGCCGAGGGCCGCAACTTCCTGAACAAGCTGTGGAACATGTCGCGCTTCGTACTGATGAACCTCGGCGACGAGCGCCCGACCCTCCCCTGGAGGATCGCCACGCTGGAGGATCGCTACATCCTGTCGCGGCTGTCGGCGACGATCAAGGTGGTCACCGATCATCTCGAGGAGTACAGCTTCCACCTCGCGGCCGAGGCGCTCTACGATTTCACCTGGCACGACGTGTGCGACTGGTACGTCGAGATGGTGAAGCCGCGACTCGCTTCGGGCGACCCGGCAGCGCGCGGAGTCCTGTTCCATGTTCTGCGCGAGACAACGAAGCTTCTCCACCCATTCGTCCCGTTCATCACGGAGGAGATCTGGCAAGTACTTGGCGAAACCCCTTCGTCCATCTGCATTGCAGCGTTTCCCATCTCCCGACCCGAGCTGCGAGACGCGAACGCCGAGGCGGAGATGGAGATTCTGCGGAACGTCGCCCTCGGTGTTCGTTCGCTCCGCGCGGAGTACAACGTCCCTGCGAACGCGAAGACACATCCGATCACGCGAGTCGACGATGAGAGCTACCTGCCCGTCCTCAACGCTAACCGGGACTTCCTGTGCACCGCGACGGGTTCTGAGACCTGGCGATTCGAGGCTGGCACAGTTGTCGTAGATGTCCCGCAAGGTTCAGCTCGGAAGGTGTTCGTCGGTGGCGAGGATATCGTCCCGCTGGCCGAGCACATCGACGTGCAAGCTGAGAGGACGCGGCTTCAGCAGGAGCTCAAGGAAACCCTCCGGGAGCTGGCCACAGTGGAGGCAAAGCTCGCGAACGAGCAGTTCCTCGCGCGGGCGCCGGGGGACGTCGTCGAGAAGGAGCGCGGCAAAGAGGACGAATTCCGACAGAAGCGCGACCGCCTCCAATCGAGCCTTGCGTCGCTCGGAGCCTAGATGGAGTACGTCGAGTCGCGTCGCCTCCTCGACACGCTACCGCGATTCGAGGTCAAGCCCGGGCTCGCACGCATCCATCGCCTTCTCGCCCATCTCGGGCGCCCCGAGTGGAGCTTCCCTGCGATTCATGTCACCGGGACGAACGGCAAGGGATCCGTCGTCGCGATGCTGTCGAGCGTCCTCCAGGCAGCCGGCTACCGCGTCGGGCGATACACATCGCCCGATGTGGTCGACTTCCTCGATCGCATCTGCGTCGACGGGGAGTGGATCTCCGAGGAGGCATTCGCCGCCATCGCCACGCGCCTTGCCCCGGAGCTGTCCGCCGATCCCGACGTCCCGAGCCAATTTGAGGCCCTGACGGCGATTGCCTTCCAGCACTTGCGCGAGTCGGCTGTGGACATCGCCGTTGTGGAGGTCGGGCTCGGCGGACGGTTCGACGCGACGAACGTCGTGACGCCGGTTCTCACGGTCTTGACGAACGTCTCGCTCGACCACACCGCGATCCTCGGCAGGACGGAGGCCGAGATCGCCTGGGAGAAAGCGGGGATCGCTAAGCCGGGAGTCCCGTTTCTCTCCGGCGCACTCGCACTGGACGCCGAAGCGGTCGTCCGTCGCGAGTGTGCGGCCGTCGGAGCGCCGTTTCAGGCCGCTTGTGTTCCGGTCGAGAGCCGCGGTCGCAGGGGGCGATTCCACATCTACGACGCTGTGGGCGAGAGCCTGCCGCGGGAAGTGAGCCTTCCGCTTCTCGGCATGTACCAGCGGGAGAATCTGGAGATCGCGCTCAGCGCCGTGCAGCTTCTCCGTCAGCGTGGCTGGCAGATCGCAAGGGACGCCGTCGGCGCCGGCCTCGCCGCCGTCTCGTGGCCTGGACGCTGGGAAGTGGTGCGAGAGGCCCCCACGGTAATCCTGGACGGTGCGCACAATCCCGCTGCTGCGGAGGCCGTCGCTCGAGCCATCGAAGCGTGGGAACCGCGTCGCGAGCGCCGGAGTCTTCTTCTCGGGATCCTGGCGGACAAGGACGTAGAGAGCGTCGTGCGGACGCTCGTGCCACTCTTCCGCACCGTCGGGGTCACGGCGTCCGCAAGCCCTCGCGCGCTCTCCGCCCAGGACCTCGCAGGTCATGTGAGCAGGTATGCAGAGCGGTGCATCCGGTATGATTCCGTGGCGGAGGGTGTGCGCGAACTGGTGCGTCAGGCGGACCCGCAAGACACGATTCTTGTCACCGGGTCCCTCACGATCGTAGCTGAAGCGCGCCGCGCCGGGGGAGGCGGATGAAGACACTGCTCGATCAGGTGAACGAAGGCGACCTCCCGCGACACATCGCCATCATCATGGACGGAAACGGCCGCTGGGCCAAGGCGCGCGGCTTGCCGCGGACTGCCGGACATCAGGCAGGCGCGCTGGCCGCGGAGCGGCTCATTCGTTTCGTCGGAGCTCGGATCAGCATCCCCTACATCACGCTGTTTGCCTTCTCGTCAGAGAACTGGGATCGCCCTCAGACCGAAGTCAGCTACTTGATGAACCTGCTAGCGGACTTCATCCGCTCGAAGCTGGCTGAGTTCGTCGAGGCGGGAATCCAGCTGCGGGTGATCGGGGATCTCGGCCGCGTGCCGGACACGCTTCGCCAGGAGGTCGAGAGTGCCGTCGCCGCCACCGCGGCGAATGACCGCCTACGCCTGACGATTGCCTTAAGCTACGGCGCCCGCCAAGAGCTCGCCGCGGCGGCGCAGAGGATCGCGCGAGAGGCCGCAGAAGGCCGACTCGAGCCGGGCCAGGTGGACGAGCGTGCCATCGCGGACCGCCTCGAGACCTCGGGCATTCCTGATCCCGACCTCGTCATCCGCACGAGCGGCGAAGAGAGGCTGTCCAACTTCCTCCTCTGGCAGGCGGCGTACGCCGAACTGTGTTTCACCGACGTTCTCTGGCCCGACTTCACGCCGGCCGAGCTCGTGCGCTGCGTCGCGATCTACCAGGCCCGGCAGCGGCGCTTCGGCCTCGTCGAAGAGGGTGCTCGATGAACCTTGTGAAGCGGATCATGAGCGGTGTCGTGGCCTGCTGCGTCGTGCTCGGCGTCGTGTACGCGGGCGCACGCTTCGACGTCCGGTGGATCGCCGGCGCTCTCATCCTCGGAGTCGCGTACCTCACGGCGCTCGAGTACCTCCACCTCATGAAGAAGCTCGACATCCCGCTCGCGGCGCCAGAGTTCCTGATCTGGATCCCTCTTCTCGTCTTGAGCTACCTCGTGTTCGACGGCCGGTACGCGGACGTCATGCTCCTCTTCGCTATGTCCTATCAGGTCCTGCGCTACCTTGCCGTCACGCCCCACCGCACCGGTTTCCTCCAGGCCGTCGCCGGCGTGTTCGGCCTTCTCTACATCCCGTGGCTCCTGCACTACTTCTACCTGATCTACCTCGGAGCCCCGGGCCAGTCGGCCATGACAGGCGCCGCGAACGGTATCATCGTCCTACTGATGGTGTTTGCTTACGACACCGGCGCGTTCTTCGTCGGCTCCGCCATCGGCCGCCATAAGGCGTTCCCTAACGTCAGCCCCAGCAAGACGTGGGAAGGAGTGGCAGGCGGATTCGTCTTCACGGTCCTCGCCATGATGGTTGGAGCGCTCTGGTCGCCGGTATGGCACGACTTCGTCTATTGGAGGGGCTTCCCCCACGTCATCGCGTCATCCGTCTGCGTTGGGTGGGCCGTTCAGCTGGGCGACGTGTTCGCCTCCAAACTGAAGCGCGCCGCCGGCGTCAAGGACTCGGGCTTCTTCCTCCCCGGGCACGGAGGAGCGCTCGACCGAATCGACGGGCTTCTCTTCGCGTTGCCAGTCTTCTACTTCTACTTCCACTACATCCTGCACTTCTTCTAGGCCGGCCAACCCGTTCAGCGCCATGCCATCGACCAAGTGAAGGGCGGCCCGGCTATTGCCAGGCCGCCCTCTCCGGGTGGTGAAAAAGATGAGGGGGTTCTCTCTTTCGTGAGGCACTATACCACAAAGGTTCCGCAGCGTCCGTAATGCGCATTACGTACGGCTTCCAGCCCGCCAAACTCTGACGGGATGGCCCCCGCAGAAGCAGCAGACTCTACACGGACGTTCCGCCGCGAAGGTCCGCGACGGAAACTCGGTCAAGCAGGCCACGGAAGGCATCATTGATCGTCCGCCATGCTCCCTGGGTCGGGCACACGCCGGTCAGCCGACACGACGTCCCTCCGTCGAGACAATCGACCAAGTCAAGGCTCTCCCCAAGCGACTCGAGCACCCGACGCACGGACACGCGCTCCGGCGAGATGCGCAGGAGGTACCCGCCACTACGACCCTGGCGCGACGCCACGAGCCCCGCCTGTTTCAGCTCGTGAAGGATCTTCTCGATGAACGCGACCGGCAGGTCGTAGCGTTCGGCGATCCAAACGGCGGATCGGGATGTGCCCTCGGGGGCGCGCGCAAGCTCCACCGTGGCAATCAGTCCGTAGCTCGCCTTCTTCGTCAACTGCATGACGGCGCCTCGTCCGGCTTGCCCTTCGTTGCATCCCGGTCGAGGAAGACCTTATACCGCTCCTCCAGAGTGGCCATGTCCTTTTGGATGTGGTCGTGACGCGCCTGCAGAGCTGCCGGGATCGGTCGACCTTCTTTCGTCAGATACTCGTAGATCGCCTCGTTCAGCGCATCCGCCGCAAGGCCCGAGCAATGCATCTTGATCGGCGGCAGTCCTCCCAGCTCGTCGGCTACGTCCCGATTGGAGATCCCGATCGCTTCCTCGAGGGTCTTGCCCTTCGCCAGGTCCGACACCATCGAGGACGTGGCGATCGCCGCAGTGCATCCGAACGTCTCCCAGGACACGTCGGCGATGATGTCCCGCCCCTGCGCATCCTTCTCGACGCGGATGTAGAGCCACATGACGTCCCCGCAAAGGATGTTGCCCACCCGGCCGACGGCCGAGTAGTTCGCCAACTTCCCCATGTTGTGCGGATGGCGGAAGTGCTCGACAACCTTCTCTGTGTACATCATTCACCCACCTTGAACGGAGACATAGCGCGAAGCTCAGCCACGACGCGCGGCAGGGCTTCGAGCAACCGGTCGATGTCCGCATCCGTCGTGTCGCGCCCCGTGCTGATCCGCAGACTCCCGTGCGCCATCGACAATGGCACGCCGATCGCCACAAGAACGTGACTCGGCTCGAGGTTGGGAGAGGAGCATGCGGACCCCGTCGAGGCAGCGATCCCCGCCTCGTCGAGCTTCATCACCAAGCTCTCGCCCTCGATGCCCGCGAAACTGAAGTTCGTGATGTGCGGCAGGCTCTCGGCGCGATGGCCATTCAGCCGCGTCGCGGGGATCTTCAACACCTCAGTCATCAGCCGTTCTCGGAGACGGCGCATCCTGCTCGTGACGTCGACCCGCTCCGCCTGAGCGAGTGCGAGCGCGGCCGCGAACCCGACGATCCCTGGAACGTTCTCCGTTCCGCTGCGGAGGCCGCGTTCATGACCTCCGCCATGCAGGAGCGGGGCAAGCCGCGTTCCGCGGCGAACATAGAGAAACCCGACTCCCTTCGGACCGTGGAGCTTGTGTGCGGACGCCGAGAGCATGTCGACGTTCTCGAGAGACAGCATCTCCTTCCCGACGGCCTGCACCGCGTCGGTGTGGAAAAGGACTCCACGATCGTGACAGAGCCGGCCGATCTCGTCGATCGGCTCGCGCGTGCCGATCTCGTTGTTCCCCGCCATGATCGACACGAGGAACGTGTCCTTTCGAAAGGCAGACGCGACGTCGCCCGGGGCAACCCGGCCGGTGCCATCCACATCCAGGAGCGTCACGTCGAACCCCATCGGCTTCAGCCACTCCACTGCACGGAGGATCGCGTCATGCTCGATCTTCGACGTGAGGATGTGCCCGCCTCCCGAACGTGCAAGCGCGGATCCCAGAATCGCCAGGTTGTCCGCTTCGGTCGCGCCGGACGTGAACACGATCTCTTCCGGGCGCGCGGCGAGTGCATCGGCCATGGCCGCACGACTTTCGTCCACGGCTTGACGCGCCTCGCGGCCGAAACTGTGGAGGCTCGACGCATTACCGTATCGCGCGTCGAAGTACGGCCTCATCGCGGCGAGCACTTCAGGAGCCACGGCCGTGGTCGCGCTGTTGTCTAGATAGACTCTGTCTGGCATGGGAATCACCAGCTAAATCCTACCAAACTGGTCCGCTTTCTTCAAGGAGAAACCGCCGCCCGTGGGCGGCGGACTCCTGAGCCTAGATCTTCTCGAACAGCTCCGCGGCGGCGCCGCAGTCCGGACAGGTCCAGCCGTCGGGCAGATCCTCGAACGCTGTTCCTGCGGGAACACCCGTCGTTGGATCGCCGACCTCCGGATCGTAGATGTATCCGCACACCGTGCACTCCCACCTATCCATCGCGTACCTCCTGCATCTCCGTCGCAGCCTCCGGCGAGCTCTCTCCCGTTTCAGCCGGCGCCGCCACGTGGAACCGGAACTCGTCGATTGTACTCAGACCGAAGTGGCGAAGGAATTCGTCCGTCACATGCAGGAGGAGCGTCCGCCCGTGCTCCTCTCCTCGAACGAGGCCCCGTTCGACGAGCTCCTGAATGTGCTCGTAGGCCTTGTTGCCTCGCGTTCGCACCACGTCGGCCTGTGTCGCGGGCTGATTGTAGGCGATCACGGCCAGCGTCCGAAGCACGGGCTGCGGGATGTCCTGCTGCGGCGCCAGGTGCGCCACACGGTCCACGTAGGGAGCCTTCACGCGCAAGAGCGCTCGGCCGTCCTCGACAACCAATTCGATGCCCTTCGTCGCGTCGGCATACGCCCCCTGGAGGTCGCTCAATAGCTGATCGACGTAGCTCTGAGGAACGTCGCCGAGGATCTTGGCCAGCGAACGCCGCGTGAGAGGGCGAGACGCAAGGAATAGTGCCGCTTCAACAAGGGCAAGGTCGTTGCCGCGGGAGGCTTCTTCGTGCGTCGTCATCGGAGCTCGGACGAAACGAACGAGACGGTCACGCCTCCGACTCCAGACGAATCTGAATGTCGCCGAGGAATTCCTTCTGCGTGCAGGAAATCTGGCCGTCGGCCGCAAGGTAGAGAACCTCGAAGAAGCGGCGCACCCGCTCGTCCTTGTCCCCCTTCTCGAGCAGCCGGAAGAAGCTCAGGATTCTCCTTCCCGAGAGGAGCTTCTTGATCCGGTCGAGGACGCCGCACAGCCGATCCGTGAAGTCCTCACCGCCGATCTCGAATCCCTCGAACGGATCGCGCTCATCATCCGCGACGGCCCGATCGATGAGCCGCCCGGCCCGTCGCCGGCTCACCTTCATCGCGCTCCCGAGCGCAGTCTCGAGGTCCCGCAGCGTGACCTGGCGAGCAGGCTTTCGCACCACGGGCAAAGAGAACTCGCCCGGATCGACCGGCGCAGCGTCCGACTCCATCGCTTCGTCGACCGCCTGTTCGAGCTCGGCCACCAGATCGTCTCGCCCGGCCGTCTGCTGGGCGGCAAGAAGGACGTCGGACTTCATCCGCAGGAGGATCGAGCAGGTGAGCACCATCCGCCCAGGCACGACGAATTCCAGCTCACGCAGCGCCTGAAGGTAGGAGCGATACCTCTGTGCCAGCTCTGCGATGTCGATGTCCCACGGATCCATGTCCGCGGTGAGCCGATGGAGGACCCCCTCCCAGCTCTCGCCGACAAGTTCCTCAATCGGCACCGTCGCAATGAGTATCGTCTGCACGCTGTCGATCTCCTCTAGCTCAAGTCGAGCGCCAACACCTCGGACACGCCGTTCTTGATTGTCACGCCATAGGCTCGGTCCGCATGGCGAACTGTTTCCTCGTTGTGCGAGACAACGATCACCTGGATGCGCTGGGCATAGTCCCGAAGCATGCGCGCGAGGCGCGTCGTGTTCATCTGGTCCAGCGCGGCGTCGATCTCATCCAGGATGAAGAAGGGCGCCTGCTGGTTCTCCTGCAGGGCGCAAATGAACGCCGTGGCCACGAGCGTCTGTTCTCCTCCGGACAACGAATCGATGACGTGCGGCTCCTTGTCCGGCGGATTGGCGCGAATCAGGAGACCCGACGAGATGTCTCCGGGCACTTCCAGTTCGAGCGCCGCACTGCCTCCTTCGAACAGCCGGCGGAAGATCTCGTCGAACTTCTGCCCCACGGAGGTGAGCGTCTCCAGGAAGCGCTGACGTTTCTTCTCTTCGATCTCCCCAATCAGGCGCTCGATCTCCCGCTTCTCGCTTTCCAGCGCGTCCACGCGCTCACGGAAGAGGTTGTAGTCTGCCTCGAACACGGCGTAGTCGTCGATGGCCCGCATATTGACAGGTTCGAGGCGTTTCGTCTCCCGGGCGGCCTGTTCAAGGCGCCGCTCGAGTTCGCGCAGCGGCTCGTCAATGAGGTCCGCGGGTGCGCTCACGTCAACATCCCCGAGGGCCTCCAACTCCGCTTGCGCCTCCGCTTCCTGACGCTCGTAGCGCGTGAGGGATCGGCGGAGGTTCTCGAGGCCTTGGTAGCTCTCCCGTCGCCTCTCTCTCAGCTGATGCAGTTTGTCGCTGCGAGCCGACGCCTCGCCCTTGGTGCGCGACGACGTCTCCTGCACCGCTACCAGCTCTTTCTCGGCTGTCTCCAGCCGGGTGGTGAGTTCGCCCAGCTCGTCTTCCAGGCGCTCGACGTCCTTGCGGAGCTTGAGGATGTGCTCTCGCCGTTGCGCCACGTCAAACGACGTGTCCTTCGGCTTCGCCGCCTCCTCCTTCTTCGCGCCCGCTCCAGGCGACGGCCGCCAGCCGCCGCTCATGGCGCCGCCCTTGCTCTGCATGTCGCCGTCAAGGGTCACGACGCGCACGCCGTCGATCTCCTTCACGGCCTCAAGCGTTTCGGCCACAATGGTGTCTGTCAGAACGTACTCGAACGCCCGCCGGTACTTCTCGTCGAACTCGACCAAGTTGATGGCGTAGTCGATGACGCCCTTCAGCTTCACGGCTTCGGCTGACGCCAGGCTCTTTCGCGTCGTGACGAGCCGGCGCAGCGGAAGGATACGTGCTCTCCCGAGACGCTTTTCCTTGAGGTAGTTGATGCACTCGATGGCCGTCTCACGCGAGTCGACGACGAGGTCGGAGAGACTTCCACCGGCGGCCGTCTCGAACGCGACTTCGAATCCCGGCTTCGGAGTGGAGAGGGAAGCGACGGTGCCATAGACCCCGCCTCGCTTGCGTTCGATGAGCGCTTGGATCGCCGGGTTCTCTCGCGGCGCAGAGCCGGGACTTGCCGCTGGCGCCGCTGCAGCGCGCATGCGCGAGATTTCGTCGATCATTTCTTGAATATTGACCATCTGCTGGCGCTTGAACTGGATGTCGGACTGCTTGTGGAGCATCTCCGAACGCAGTCGCTCGACTTCTTTGACCCGCGCGATCTGCGATCCGTCGCCGAGGTCCTCCTGCATCCCCTCCAGTTCCCATTCCTTGTTCTCGATCTCGCGATCGAGCTCAGCGACTTCCTTTTCCAGCGCGCCGATGCGCTCGTCCATCCCTTGTCGTTCTGTCTGCGCCTGACGGAGCTTCTCGGCGATTCGCTCTCGCCGCTGGTGGGCGATCGAGCGTCGCAGCCTGTCCTGTTCCTGCGTCAGCGCCTGGTACGCGAGGGCGGCGTCTCGCTCCCTCTGCAGGCCGAGCAACCGCCGGTGACGTTCGGCAAGGAGCATGCGGTGCGTGTTGAGCTTCGACTTGACCTCTTTCAGCTCGGAGATGGCTTGGTCTCGCTTCTCGTCGTAGGCTGCGATCCCGCTGACTTCGTCAAGGATTTCGCGCCTTCGCAACGGCGTTCGCCGCACGATCTCCGTGATTCGGCCCTGTGCGATGAGTTGTTGACCGTCCGGGTCGATACGCGCCGCCTCGAGCACGTCGTCGATCGTCGTCCGGGCGCAGCTGTGCCCCATGAACGTGTAGGTCGTCGACTTGCGCGTGATGCGCCGTCCCAAGCTGACCTCGGCGACTTCCGCACCTTCTTCCAGAAAGGAGTTGAAGACGCCGTCTTGATTGTCGAGGAAGAGGGTCACGTCCGCCGTCTCGGCCGGCTCGTACCGCTCACCGCCGTTGAAGATGAGGTGCTCAAGCCGGTCCGCCCGCAGCTGCGACGAGCGCCGGCCCATGACGAAGCTGATCGCATCGAACAGGTTCGACTTGCCCGATCCGTTCTCGCCGACGACCGCCGTCATCCCCGCGAGAAAGGGCAGCACCGTCTTCTTGCGGAACGACTTGAACCCTTGCAGCTCCACCCGGTTGATCTTCGTCATGTCACGTCTTGCCGATCGCGCTCGGAATCCTTCCCGGGAAGAGGCTCAGCTGCACCATGAGCCGGCCGCCTTGCGCCGCAACCGCTGCGCGTGCATCAAGGAGCCGCTCGATCTTGTAGCGGTTGTAGTCATTTGGGACAGCATCGCCGGCCTCCCAGCGCATGATGGATGGGATGGACACGCCAAGGCGCTCGGCGATCGCGCGCTTACTCCATCCGTTCTCAAGACGGAAGCTCTGTAGTCGTTGTCCGAGCTCTTCCACGCCTGAGACCCCCTCAAGCCGGTTTACCAATATTACTTCTGTTACGGCCTGACGCAAAAAGAACGGGAGGGGCCTGTGCCCCTCCCACGTCCGCCCCTCACCTTATCGCACTACTTGCTCGCGCCAAGGAATCCCCAAATCAGTGCGCCAACGCCGGCCAGGAGACCGACGATCGAGATGAAGTACAGCGTGTCAATCTGCGTCTTCACCTGAGTCGCGTTGTCTTCGACTGCCTGCAGTCGCGCGTCGTACTGCCCGAGGAGCTCCTTGTTCGCCTTCATGATCCCGTCTTTGGTTGTCGCCATGTCGGCCGACAGAGATGCGATCGCCTGGTCGAACCCTTCGAGCTTCGCGCGGTTGTTGTCGACCTTGATCGCCAGCGCCGCAAGCGAACGCTCGAGATCGAGCACCTTCTTCTTGAACGTGCCGACGTCCTCGTCTTCGAGCGCCTTCACTCGGTTCGTGAGGTCGCCGTACTCCGATTCGATCATTGTCGTGTCCGCAGTGAACGACGATTGCATCGTGGTTAGGCTGTCGTTGAACTTCGCCTGGAGACCGTCGATTCGCCCGGAGAGCCCGCTCTGCAGGCCGTCCATGCCGGCGTAGATCTCCGTGCGCAGACCGTCAAGCGACGAAGCAAATCCCTTCTCGAGGGAACCGAAATGGGTATCGATCGCCGCGAATTGGCTGGTCGTCTGATCCTTGAAGCTTGCGTAGTCCGCCATGTGGGCGCCGAATGTGTCCACAAGCGCCTCGAGGTCAGTTCGCAGCGTGCCGATGTCCTTGCCCTGGGAGTCCAACTGCGACTTCAGGCCGGTGCAGAACGACGAGAGATCACTCAGCCCGCTCTCGATCGCGTCGACCCGCGCCTTCAGCTGGTCATGCCCTGCGCCGAGGGCATCAACATCGGTGCGAAGGCCGACGAGCTTTCCCTCATCCTGTTTGATCTCGATCGAGATGGCGGACACAACATCCACAAGGTCCTTGACCTTGACGTTGAACGTGCCGATGTCCGACATGCTCGTCTTGACTTCCGTGATCAACTGGCTCATGAAGTCCTGCACATTCCCAAAGGCAGACTCCATGGCCGCCAGTTCCTGTTGCAGCTGCGGTGAGACTGACGAGTTGCTTACTTCCTGCGCGTGTGCCACGAACAGGAGAGTGAGGAGCGTCAGGGCGGTCACCATCGCGACAGAAAGCGCTCTCTTCATCGTCTTCCTCCTTGGTGCGTCTGAAGATGCCGCCCGAGCGTAGCGCGATGATGAGCCTGTCAAGAGGACTGCCGCGCTCGCGCCCTCTCCGCTTTGTCTGCCACGGCGCGGACAGGTGTCTCCCGCATCTGCCCCGTACCCTTCAGGCGTTCGGTACTCAACCTAGCTCGGCCGACGGCGGCGAACGCGCGAAACGGCAGCCGTCGTCACGGTGCCAGGGTTCGCCCGCCCCAGAGACTCGTGCGACGTTGCGCCGAACACCCCCCGCCATCACCGATGTCTTTCCAGGAAACGACCGATCTCTGGAGGACTACGTTGAGAGTTCGCTACGATCCTGCGTAAGAACCGACAGCCGATCGAGTCAGAGTCGGCCCGGCGAGGCGGAGAAGAACGTGGAGAAGACAGCCGAAAGGACCGCAGTAGCCAGTCTGGCCGAGAGGGCCGACTTCGAATCGTGGCTCGAACTTGCTCGTGAGGTCGAGCCGCTGTTCGGACCGATGGCCCATGACCCGGTCTTCCAGCGAGCGCTGTTGCGGAACATCGCTCGAGGAACCGCGTTCTGCATCCGCGAGAATAGTGCACAACCGGGCTCCCGACTTCTTGGGGGGCTGCTCCTCTCCCGCCGCGCGCCGCTCTATCGCGTCGGGTGGCTCGCCGTGACGGAATCCGAGCGGCGTTCCGGACTAGGCCGAGCCCTTCTCGACCGCGCCCTCTCCGAGATTCCTCCTGAAGCCGAAGTCCTCGTGATCACGTTCGGCCCCGATGTCCCCGAGGGGCGGTCGGCCCGGGAGTTCTACAAGAAGATGGGGTTCACGCCGGCCGAGATGGCTGACGCAGCGCCGAATGGCGCCTCGCGCCAGGTCTTCCGGAGGCGCGCCGGGCGGTCCGACCCGCGCCCCGCAGACTCCTAGCCTCCCACAGGAGCGAGCATCGTGTCCGGCGGTTTCGCTTCCTCGCGTAGGATCGAGTGCACGGCGAGATCGTTGCCGTGCCGCGATCGAAGTGCGCCCGACGCAGGGTCCCTTCGAACGTGACCCCACAAGGCTCCAGCAGCCGACGTGACCCAACGTTGTCCGCATGAGCAAGCGCCTCGATTCGTTCGACCTCTCCCGCGGCGAACAAGTGCCCAACGAAGAGCGCGATCGCTTCCGTCATGAATCCCTTTCCGCAATCCTCTCGGGGCGAAACACCCTGGACCTACTCCAGCCCCTGGTAGCTGTGCGCCGGCGATAGCAGTTCACGTAGCCGAGACCCCGTCCGGTGCGATCGGTCACCAGCATGCGCCCGAAGTCATCCGCCCACCAACCTTTGTCCCGCAATGACTTGCTCCCGTTGCACTCAGCGCCCACGAAGAGCGGCCACTGGTCGCCGATCGTCCGCACGTTGGCGATGAGATCGCACAGCCCATCGAGGTCAGCCTCGCGCCGTCCAGACGATGACCCTATCCCCTACAAGCATCTCGCACCTCCGCGCCGGAGACTGACCGCGTCCCGTAGTGCGCGCAACCGATCGCGTGTCCCCGGCGCAGGGCTGCCGCGCGGGACCAGGCGAGGTGAGGTACGTCGCCTACCGGCGCGGGGCACAGGTCCGTGTCTGGACCGTCTCCGATGGACGTGCCCCAGAGGACCGCCGACTTGCCCTCGTATGCATGGCGGCGCTAGGGTGGGCACATGAACAGACCAGCTCAGTCATCGATGAGATTGCCGATCATCCTGATCGTTGCCGTTGCGGTGATTGCCGTGCTCGTCTTTGGCATCCGGGCGATCTGGCACAAACCGAGCGCGTCGACGTCAACCAAGAACGCCCCTGCGGTCGTCGTAGTGATTGATCCGGCCCATGGAGGAAGCGACGCGGGGTCGAGTTCCGAGGGTGTACTCGAGAAGAACGTCACGCTCGCGGTGGCAAACAAGATGATGTCGCTCGCCACAGGATTCCCGAGCCTGCGCATTGTCCTTACACGCAGCTCCGACACGGAGATGTCGGATGAGGCGCGCATCGCCGTCGCGTCACGGGAGGCTGCGCAACTCTACCTTTCGCTCCATGTCAACGCGTTTGGTCAGCCGACGGCTCTCGGAATCGAGACCTTGGTCGACAGCACGCACAAGTCGGGCGACGCGTGTTGGACGTTTGCCGATGCCGTACAGAAGGCCGCGATCGCGTCCACTGGGGCGAAGGACCGTGGCGTGAAGGCGCAGGGGTCGGCGTTCAGCCGGCTAACGATCCCGGCCGCCTCGACGCTCGTTGGCTTCATCACCACACCGGACGAACGAGCCAAGCTGACCGATCCGACGTACCAGGAATCGATCGCTCGCGGACTCCTGCAGGGGCTGGCCGACTACGTCACGTCGGCCAAGGTGACTCCCGTCTCGTCGACGCAGACGATCCCGCTCAGCAAAGGGCAGACAGCGAAGCCGACCGGCACGACGCCGTAGCCTGCCGGCGTCCGAACGCAGCTTGGGATTCGGTCTCCCTCATCCCAAGGCAGGTGCCGAACCTCGCACCTTTGCAAGCTCCCAGGTTCCCCTTCCTTCGCGGTGCAGAGCCAGCAGCATGAGGTCTGCGTGGGCCCGCAATCTGACGAATGCGACACAGTGCCGGGCATTGCGGTAGACTGCGCCTGTGCCCGTGGAGATGCTGTCCATGGGGAGGGAGGATTCGATGAGGAACCGGGCTATGTTGCTCTTACCCGTAGGTCTCTCTCTGCT
>CAIMCX010000064.1 GCA_903839615.1 uncultured bacterium | reverse complement strand
GGTACTCTCCAATCGAGCTCTATGCGATGGGCCTTCTCCCCGCGACCGAGGTACCTCCGATGCACCTTCTGGCGCAGGTCGACCTCACGTCATCCGATCGGATTACCGCCTCGTCCGTGCAAACCGTGTCAATCGATGACGTCGTTGCGGCACAGGGAGGGGTCCGCTTTCCGTCTCCGGAGGAGAGCCAGAAGTCATTCCACGTTGCGTTCGTCGTCGTCCAGGAAGCGCCGTTCACGGACGCGGACTACGCTTACTACTCGTTTCTCTCGTACCACCTCATGACTCGAGACACTCCCGCGGACTTCGACGATTTCGCACCGTTCTATTGGGCCACCGGGGGACGGGCAACGCTGAACACCCGGCTTCCCATCGACGTGACCCCCATCCTCCCCCCACCCTAGCAGGACAAGAGCGCAACGCCGGCGAAGAGGCCGGGCTCTCTCCGATTGCCATGAGAGCATCCGAGAAGAAGGGCTTGCCGAAGTGACAGTTGCTCCGTCTGACCGCGCGGACTCCGCTTGATGCATCACTTGGGGAGTGCCGGCTGATAACGGAGGCTTGGCAGGAACTCACTTCGATGGGACTCCATCTCCAGACGATTCCCGTTGAGCGGTGGCGTCGTCGCTCGAGACCCTCGGTAGGGAACTACGGCCTCGCTCGCCGTCTGGGGAGCAGATCCCTCTGGGTTGGAAGCAGGCAGAAGCTTGCGTACGGACGCCGCCAGCGAATCCTCACTGTCCAGGCGAGTGGCGACTTGCGCGAGCCCATCGCGCGTGACCTTCTCCAAGCTTGCCAGCTGCTCTTGCTGTTGGGCCGAGTCTGCCGTCCGTGCTGTCTCGAGAGCCGCGATCTTCGAATTCAGCTGACTCTCGCCGTCCACGATCGTCTGCAGACTCGTCTGGACGTTCACTTGTGTCGCGGCAAGCCCCTGGAGGGTCTGTTCCGCCTTGGCGAGAGACTGCTGCTCTTCCTGCCTCCATTGCGCCGTGTCCGCCTGGAGAGCAGCGAGGCGCTTCGCGAGGTGCCCCTGCTCTATCACAGTGGATAACGACAGCCCCAGCAACGCAAGGGCGAGAACTGCGCCGGCGACGACTAGAAGGACC
Organism: uncultured bacterium; assembly: GCA_903839615.1. Lineage (GTDB taxonomy): Bacteria > Bipolaricaulota > Bipolaricaulia > UBA7950 > UBA9294 > CAIOGO01. The sequence goes on along the minus strand of CAIMCX010000064.1, from coordinate 14,012 downwards.
GCGGGCCTGATCTGCCTGCCGGGAGCCGCCGGCGAGACCGGAGCCGCGGTGGGGACTTGGCTCTCGCCCGCGTGGGAGGGAAGCAACTTCTTTCGCAGCTGGAGGCGAGACCGACGGGCGTTACGCATGACACCCTCTACGTGGCGCCGCTCGGCAATGCGCTCTTTCTCCGCGGGCGTGAGAGGACGAGGTTCCTTCCGGCCCGGGAGCGTCGACGAGGCTTCTAGGCTCTCGGGCTGCTTCCTGAGGAGGGACTTCGTCGGCCACTGGATCCGGCGTCCCTTGCGCAAGACACTCTCGATGTGTCGCCGCTCCTCAATCCTCTGAAGCTCCGCTTTGGTCGCAGGCCGCTCCGCTTGTCCGCTCGTGCTTGAAGTCGATTTTCTCGTTGTCATGGCCATAAACGTGACCCGTGTCACAATAGCCGCACCCGGCCCCGAATTCAACTCCCCCCCCCTTCCCCGAGCCGATTCGGAGCAGGCCCCTGGAGGCCGTCAGCCACTCGCTCTTCCCACGGCGGTGTATCGGCCGTAGGATGGCTTCCAGCAAGGAGGGGAAGACGTCATGCTCACGAAGCGTCTTGTCTTGGTTGCAATTGCGCTCGTTTCCATCAGCGCCTGTGTTCACGCCGGACCCGCTCAAGACGTGCTCGCAGACCTTGCGGGCGCAGCACGAAGCGAGCGGATCGTGTCCGGGGTCACGACAATCGGCGTGGGCGTCGCCGTCGGAGTGGCAAGCGGGATTTTCCTTATGGGCACGGAATTTGGCGTCTACGGCCTGATCGCCGGCGGCGTCATCGCAGTCCCCGGCATCGTGCTTCTCGTTCTTCCTTCTTCCGCAGAGCAGGAGTACGCGCAGTCCGGCCAATCGGAGATCGAATCTGCGCTGGCGCTGGAACGGCTGGCAGACCAAGGGCGGCGAGATCGTTTTCTGTCAGGAGCGGGCAACGTGGCTGCCGGGGTTGCCGCGCTCATCTATCCCATCAACTTGCTGACGCCGCACGATTCACTCTACTCAGCGCTTGCCAGCTTCGGGATGGCGGCCTACGACTTCCTCATTCCGTCCCGCGAGGAAGCGGCGTACGATCGCTATGCCGCTCTTGCCAAGGAAGGAACCTAAAGCAGGCTATCCTCTCGGTCGATCGCGATGCGTCCGAGCCGGCTTTGACTCTCTCGGTTCCAGGTCCTCGAAACATCCTTCGTGCCAAGCGTACGGGCAGGGCGCGTCCACGGCGACGAGACGCCGCGCGCCGCTCGACGGAGTGCGGCGTCCGGTGCGTCGCCTCTCGAGTCCCCTTCGGTCTCGTTGCGATTCGCCGAAGTGCGAGTCGCCGAACGGCCGCTCGTCTAGATCTGCATCCCGTGCCTTGGCGTTTCCTCTGGTCATGGGGTCCGTTCCTCCGTCTCCACGGGAAACGTAGTTCAGGAACTGCGTTTACCCTAGGGAGGACGGCACCCTTCGGCGGCGCACTTGACCGTCGACGAGAAGCCAGCGAGGGCCCGGCGACGCTCCGTATGACGACTCTGCATCAGCAGGGTTGCGTTCGAGCAGGCGGGCTCTGCGGCGCCCCTGCGCGGTTCGTATACTCGCGGCATCGCGTCAAGGGAGGCTGGGATGGCGCTCAAGGTGAACGAATACTTCGGAGGAGACGTCAAGTCGATCGGTTTCGATGGAGCTCAAGGGAGAGCGACGGTTGGAGTGATGAATCCCGGCTCCTACGAGTTCTCGACCACCACGGTCGAAGTGATGACCGTGATCGATGGGGTTCTTCTGGTGCGTCTCCCCGGAAAGACGACGGCATCGACGTATCGCTCTGGGGAGGCGTTTCGGGTGGCTGCGGGCGAGACCTTCCATCTCGCCGTGAGCGCTGCGACAGCCTACCACTGTCTGTACCTGTGAGCGGACAAGGATGGATAGGGCCTCGTGTCCGTCGTGCTCTGGGCGACCCTTGACATCCAGGCATGCTGCGACGTATACACTGTGTAACGCGCTGCCCCCGGGCAGCGCGTCTTCATTTGCTCCCACTGCGCGCGGCGGGCCGGTGTGGGCCCTGCATTCACGCGATGTGAGACGCGCCGATTCCGGATATCCTCTATGCCCATCACGTGTGCACCGCGACGGCGCGGGAAGGAGCGGCGGATCATGTACGACAAGGTTCTGGAGGCGTTGGAGGCCGTCCGGCCGACGCTGGTCGCCGATGGAGGCGACGTGGAGCTGGTCGAAGTAACCGAACAGGGTGTCGTTCGCGTTCGTCTTCAGGGCGCGTGCCACGGCTGTCCGATGTCGATGATGACACTCAAGAACGGCATCGAACGGATCATCAAGGAGCACGTTCCGGGCGTTACGATGGTTGAGGCCGTCTAGGACGAGCGCCAACGTCCCCTTCCTCCTCGATTACGCGAGGCGCCAATGCAGGTGCTAGGATCGATCGAGGGTGATGCCATATGGTGGAGATCCTTGTCAATCGGGCGCCGTTCCTCACGCTTTGGGCAAGCGTCGTTGCTCGGAGCCTCGGTTACGATGAAGAGGAGTCGCTCACTCTTGGCAAAGCCGTTGCCGGACAGACCGCAGCAGCGAAAGGTGTGCGATTGGGAATCCTCGAGGAACGTCCCGAGGCGGAGCGGCGAGCCATCGCTGATCGACGCCAAGACCTGGGGGCGGAGACCGTCCTGTTCATGGGCCGTGCGATCGCGTGCCTGCGAACGGCCGACGGACTGCGCGCGCTGGCAGACGCCCGTCCCATCGATCCAGCGAGTGTCAAGCGCTACCTCGTGGCGAAGTTCAAGGAGGAGCTTGGACCCGTCCACGAGAAGCTCACTGCGCTTGCGGTGGTTCTTCCTCCGGAAGAGTTGAACGATCGAGCCATGGATCTCTATATGCGAATGAGGCCGGCGGTACCTTCGGGAGAGGCCGGTTGGGGGCGGCTAGGGCGTCTCGATACCGACGCCATCGACCGGCTCCGCATCCAAGGGATGTAGCGGGGGACTTCTCCCCATTGACAGTGAACCTGCGTCCCCCGTATCGTTCGGTCTCTGCTAGGAGGGGGCACATGGCTGCTAGAAACCCAGATGTTGTTCTCGTAACAGGCGCGTCGTCGGGCATCGGACGTGCGTGCGCACTACATCTGGCTCGGCAGGGCTTCCACGTTTTCGCCGCGTCGCGGCGTCCTGCGGCGGAACTCGCGGGACAACTACGCGCTCTTCTTCCGCCGTCGTCCCAGCTCGACTCCGTGACCATGGATGTGGACGCAGACGCATCTGTTCGCTCGGCGATGACGCAAGTCGAGACTGCCGCAGGGCGGCTCGATGCCGTCGTGAACTGTGCCGGCTTCGGCATCGGCGGCGCAATCGAGGACACAGCGGATGAGGAAGCTCACGCCATCCTCCAAACGAACCTGCTCGGAACCCTTCGCGTCTGTCGCGCCGCGTTGCCCATCTTGCGACGGCAGGGCAAGGGGACGCTCGTGCTCGTCTCATCGATCGGCGGGCGCATGGGACTGCCGTTCCAGGGCCTGTACAGCGCATCGAAATTCGCCGTGGAAGGACTGGCCGAATCCCTCAGCATGGAGGTGCGCGGACTTGGCGTGCGCGTTGTCTTGATCGAGCCCGGCGACTTCCAAACGGGATTCACAGATCGCCGGGCCCGCGTGCGCGCGTCGAACGAGGAGAGCGCCTATCATGAGGCGTTCGAGAGAGCTCTCGCCGTCATCGAGGCAGACGAGCGGGGCGGCTCTACTCCCGAGCCCATTGCGCGCCTTGTCGAACGGATCCTGCTCTCGAGCCGGCCGCGACTTCGCTACACGATTGGCCCTCTGCCGGAGCGGCTGGCCGTTCACCTGAAGTCGATTCTTCCAGGTCGCGCCTTCGAATCCGTGCTCCGACTCTACTACCGACTCAACGCGTCTCGTCCCGCCTGCGGCTCTCACGTTTCGGGAGGACGGCGTGGCTGACCTATTCGAGAAGTGCAGGGGGTTCCTCTCCGACCCCGCCGTCGCGGAGAGCATGGGATACCCGGCCAGCCCAAGCCGAGCGAAAGCACTCGGCGTCTACCCGTTCTTCATTCCTCTGGACGAGACGGAAGGAACCGAGGTTGTCGCCCAGGGACGGCGCCTCGTGATGCTAGGATCGAACAACTACCTCGGCCTCACGACGCACCCCCAGGTGCGCGAGGCCGCAGTGCGAGCGATCCGCGAGTTCGGTCCGAGCTGCACGGGATCGCGATTTCTCAATGGGACGCTGGCTTTGCACGGTGAATTGGAGCGCCGGCTGGCGAGTTTCGTCGGCAAAGAGAAGGCTCTCGTATTTAGCACGGGATATCAGGCGAATCTTGGGGTTCTGTCAGCGCTCGTCGGGAGGAGCGACATCGTGGTCTGCGATAAGGAGGACCACGCGAGCATCATCGACGGCTGCCGCCTCGCGCTCGGGCGAATGGCGCGATTCCGCCACAATCACCCCGAAGACCTGGATCGCGTTCTCGGCGCATGCCCGGCGGATGCCGGGAAGCTCGTGGTTGTCGACGGGGTCTTCAGCATGGGCGGCGAGATCGTGCGGCTTCCGGAGATCGCTCCAATCTGTCGCAGGCACGGAGCCCGCCTTCTGGTTGACGACGCCCACGCGATGGGCATCCTCGGCAGAGGCCGAGGCACGGCGGCCCACTTCGGCATGACCGATGACGTGGACTTGATCCTCGGCACGTTCAGCAAGTCGTTCGCCTCGATTGGGGGCTTCGTCGCGGGAGACGAGGCCGCCATCCACTGGATCCAGCACCTCGCTCGCTCGCTCATCTTCAGCGCCAGCCTTCCGGCTCCGAATGTGGCGGCCGCTCTCGCTGCACTCGACGTCCTCGAACGCGAGCCCGAACGCGTCGACCGCGTCAATGCCATTGCCGATCGAATGCGGAGAGAGCTACGCCAGCTCGGGTTCAACATCGGGGAGAGCGAGACCCCGATCATCCCGATCTTCATCGGCGACTCGCTCAAGACCATGCACGCCTGGCGTGCACTATTCGATGCAGGCGTGTACGTGAACGTCGCCATTCCCCCAGCTGTACCGCCGGGAAAGGCTCTCTTGCGAACGAGCTACATGGCGACGCACACCGACGCCCAAATGGATCGCGTCCTCGGCCTCTTCGCCTCGGTGGGCCGCTCGCTTGGGCTGATTCGCTGACGGGCCGCTCTAGACAACGTCTGCCGGCAAGTGGATGGCGAACTTGCACCACGAATCGCCGGCCAGAACCGTTTCCAGGACCTCGCTCTCGAGTTTCCGCTCGAAGATGACCTCGTACGGCTTGCGGTGAAAGGCGGCGCTGCAGTTGCAGAACGCTCGTGAGACCCTCTTCTCTCCTTGTTGCAAGGACTCACGCGCCCACGGGCAATGACAGTAGTAGTATGCCTTCTTCTGCGGGTCTGTCTCCCGCAGGTACTCGACAGCCATGTATGGGATCTTCGCCTCGTAGAGAGTACTGCCGTCGCGGATGCCTTGGCGGATCTCGGGGTGGGCGTCAACGTAGGCGATCACCTCGTCGGTGATCGGCTGCGAGAAGTAGAGGCCACCCCCGTCCCGAATCCTCTTGAGCTCGGCAATGAACTCGTCGCCCTTGCGGCGAAGGAACTCGTCGATCGACCCCGCTTCCTCGTAGAGGCGCCGCTCGCCGGCATACCCCGTGTCTGGCAGATCACGCAGACCCCGGCCAATGAGTCTTCCGGCACGATCTGGCCCGAGTCTCTTCTCGAGGCGCTCCACGACCACGCGCATGCGTCGGGCTCGTTCCAGATTGGAGATCCCGAGAGGCGGAATCTCGACTCCGGCGAAGGCTTCGTCGCGCACCTGGGTGCCCGCCTCTTCTTCCGCGATGCGATGGAGGTTCGCGAGGGCCTCGTGCCCGTCGAGGATCTCGAGCGTCGCGACGTAGGCGGCCTGGTTCTTTAGGAACCGGCTGAACCGTGCCAGCGCGAGCAGCGCATCGTATGTCACTTCTCCCTTCCTCTGGAGCTCCTGGACGAACGCCCGCGCATCATCGGCCAACGCTGCCTCTGCGGCGACGCCGCACGCACGCTGGACGTACGATTCGAACTTCTCCGCGAGGGCGAGAGAGCGCGTGATCGTCTCCTCGCTTGCCTCTCGGCTCACCAGGAGCGCACGGAATCCTTGTCGGTCCATCGTTCCTCCTCGAACTCGTTGCTCGATACTGGATAGGCAGCGTCTCTCGATCGTCCCACGATCGCGACCTCGTGTACACTCCGGACCATGTGCCGCATGCTCGCAGGGCCTTCGGGTATCCCCGGTCGTTTCGTCGTTGACGCGTTCTTGCGCATGGCGCGGGGCGAGAACTCCCTGAATGAGAAGAACACCACGCACGGTCTTGTGAGCCACGGCCACGGTTGGGGCGCCGTGCTTGAGGCCGATGGAGACACGACGCGCGTTCGCAGCGCGAAACCTTGCTGGGACGATCCTGCCTGCGCGCAGATTCGCTCGGCGCACGTGAAGCTTCTTCACGCCCGCCTCGCATCGAGTGGCGGACGCGGCGAGGCTCACGCGCACCCGTTCTCGACGCAGATCCGGGGCGAGACGTGGTACTTCTGCCACAACGGGACAATCCGCGACGAACCCGACGACGGCACGGACGCCACAGACTCCGAACGTTTCTTCCGTCGCATGGCGTCTCACCTTGCGTGCGAAGACCCGATCTCCGCTTTTGAGACAGCGGCCGCCTCGCTGCGAGACGTGAGCGCGCTCAACAGCCTCCTGCTCGGCCCCGGCGGGTTGTGGGCGTTCTGCGTCTGGACCAATCCGGGCCTTCGGGAGTACTACACGCTCGGGTGGGCCGAGACCGCCTACGGCGTCGTCGTTGCTTCGGAGACCCTTGCCGACGTTGCCCCACGCTGGGTCCCGATGGAGAATGGATCCGCGCTCTGGGCGTCGGCGCGATCGTCCGATGTACGGTCCTTCCGCCTTCGCCTTCCCAGGGAAATCACGCCCGCGGCGGCGTGAAGCGGATGATGACGATGTCGCCGTCTTGCACCTCGTAGTCTCGGCCCTCGAGCCTGCGCTTTCCGGCTTTGGCGACGGCGTCTTCCGAGCCGAGACGGGCGAGATCATCGTACGGAATGACCTCCATCCGGACGAACCCGCGCTCCATGTCGCTGTGAATCTTGCCGGCGGCCGTCGGTGCTTTGTCCCCCTTGAGGCACGTCCACACGTGGACCTCTTTCTCTCCGGCGGTGAGGAAATCCACGAGCCCGAGTTCCCGATACGCGGCGTGAATGACCCGCTCGATCGAGAGTTCCGCGAGACCTAGCTCCTCGAGAAACGGTACGCGCTCGTCGGGGGCAAGCTCGCTCAGGTCGGCTTCGTCCTTGCCGCAAATCGAGACGGTCTCAGCTCCCTCCTCGGCGGCCCACGCCCGCAGCAGTGCGGCGGCGGGGCCTTCAAGGGCGTCCGGAGTCCCGACGTTCGCAACGTAGAGCACGGGTTTGAGCGACAGGAGGTTGCACTCGAACACGCTTTGCCTCTCTCGATCGGAGAGCTGCTGTCGCCGCGCGGGAAGGCCCTCATACAAACGGTCTCTCACGCGCTCGCAGTCCTCGAGTTCCTGCGCCGCGTCCTTGTCGCCCGTCCGAGCCCGCTTCACGATTCGGTCCCGCTTCCGTTCGAGCGTCGCGGCATCCGCGGCCATCAGTTCGAGATCGACGAGTTGCACATCGTGGGTCGGGTTCGGCTCTCCCTCGGCCGACGGGAAGCAGCGCACGACATGAATCAGGACGTCGGCCTCCTTGATGTGCGTGAGAAGGCGCGAGGCGCGTCCTCCACCGGCCGCATCTCCTGTGGCCAGGCCCGGGATGTCGGCGACTTCAACGGAGGCGCGAACGATCTTCTTCGGCAGGTAGAGCTTCACCAGGTTCTCGACGCGCGGATCGGGAACCTCGACCGTGGCACGGTGCAGCTCCGCAGCGTCGAACGACGAAGCGCCGGCCGTCGTCACGGCGTTGAACACGGTCGTCTTGCCACAGCCGGGTCGACCCACGAGACCACAACGGAGCGCCATGATGAAGATCCCTCCAAGCACAAGAGCGATGGACCTGACTACGTCTTCCTTTGATTCTACCGACGCCCGGAAACCTCCTCCAGCGAGCTAGGCGCTGGGCACAAGGTAGAGAAGGATCGCAACGTAGTGGCACACGCTTCCGCCGAGGACGAACAGGTGCCAAATCGCGTGGTTGTAGGGCAACCTCTTCCAAGCGTAGAAGACGACGCCAACGGTGTAGAAAAGGCCGCCCGCGGCAACGTAGCCGATTGCCGCATGAGGGACGCGAACCCACGCTTCGCGTGCCGCAAGGACGATCATCCACCCCATCAGGATGTAGAGAACGACGGAAGCTCTCTTCAGCCGCCCGATGAAGAGGCTCTTAAAAACGATCCCTCCGAGGGCAAGGGTCCAGATCGCTACGAGAAGCGTCAACCCCCATTGGCCCCAGAGAGAGAGGAGGAGAAAGGGAGTGTATGTCCCGGCGATCAGAAGGTAGATCGAACAGTGGTCAAAAACGCGGAAGACACGTTTCGCGCTTGGCTGGCGAAGCGCGTGATAGAGCGTCGACGACAGGTGTAGGAGAAACAGGCACGCACCGTAGATGGCGAAACTAAGCACATGAAGAGGAGTGCCGCTGCGCGCGGCTCGATAGAGAAGAAGGCCCGTCCCGAGCAGACTCAGGAGAGCGCCTACGCCGTGCGTGACGCTATTCGCGATCTCCTCTCTCGTCGTGTACTCCGGAAGCGCATGCTTTGACGTTGCGCCCATGGCTCTATCGTACCCGCTTCCGCAGGCAGGGTCCCCCGCGGTCAGGTCGCGGCATCACGCCGGTAGAGGAAAGCATTCCCGCGCTTTCCGACGACGCGAAGGACGCCCATCGTGCGCAGCGCATAGGCGACTTTCTGAGCCATCCACCGCGGCTGGCGCATCGATTCGGCGAGCTCGGCCGTCGTGAAATCCCCTGCGAGAGAGGCGGGAATGACGCCGAGATAGTCGGCGGGATGGCGAAGAGAAACCCACTCGAGAACCTCGCCGAGGCGGCGGTCGTCGACGGAGAATCGCTCTCGTCTGCGCGTCCTCGACGGTCGCCGAACTTCCTCCTCATGGAGAAGGAGGATGTCGATCGACAAGTTCGAATCCCCAAGTAGGCTTCCCAGGCTGACCAACTGGCGGAATGCGTCAACGGCTCCGGCCCGACGCGGCGAGGAGCGTCTCGACAGCTCTCTTCCCGCTTCGTCGACGTGGACGATTGTCTTTCGCGCCGCAACGGGAAGGATGAGCCGGACTTCGTGGCGGCGCAGGAACGTCTCCAGCTTGCGTCGCAGGCCAGACATAGTCCCCGTCTGGATTTCAATCAGCGTCGATCCGCGGACGATGTCCGCGACGAAGCCGAGAATCGGAACCTCGAAGAGGTCTCCGTCCTCGGCGACCCATGCCTTGAGGGCAGCGTGGAGCGAACCCTCGTTGAGCGTTCCGATGACCGAGAGCGGCGCGACGTCTGCCGACACCGCGCCACATGGTCTCTTCTCGGCAGAAGACCGCGCTAGCGGACGACGAGCCATGTCCCAACCAGGAGGACGAGCATTCCGACGATTCGGAGTGGATCGAGCGGTCGAGGCGTGGCCCCCAGCCATCCGATGTGATCGAGGAAGGCGCCGAGGAAGAGCTGAGCCACAATGGTCAGCGTCAGCGCTGGGGCAAGACCCAGGCGCGGAACCGTGTAGCTGACTCCTGCAACGATTCCGACGCCGAGGAAGCCGGCAACCACGGCGTGCCACGGCACAGCTCGCCACGATGACGCGTTTGCGTTCCGGAAGACGAGCAGGAGAAGGCCCGCAAGGAAGAGGCCTGTGAGGTGAACGAGGAACGCGCTCGCGACGATGCCGACGCGACGGCCAATGAAGCCGGAGAAAGACGACTGGAGCGAGATCGCCGCGCCGACGGCGATGGCGACAAGCGCAGCGATGGTGCTTCCGTTCACGACTTCCTTTCCGCCAAACCGCTCAGCCCCGGGCTAGTTCTCTGGTTCGTGGCGAGACCTACGACGCTGAGTCATTAGAGTGTAGGCGAACCTGCACTGCGCGGGGAAGAGAAGAAGGCGTGCGAGTGCGGATTCGCGGTCGCCCATCGGCATTCGTGGCATGCCTACGTCCGAGTGCGCAAGGCGGGCAAGGGTCTCAAGTTCTGTGAGACCGCGCTCGAGGTCGTCGGGAGACGAGGCGGTCGGGTGCTTCCCAAGTGCCTGGCGCAACGCCATGCCGGATGCCAGCCGATCCTTGCTGCGGGACATGAGAGGTCCAGCGCCGGAGGGGAGGCCGAACGTGAGATCCAACTCCCCGAGTAGTTCGATTGCCGCTCGAGAGAGAAGGACGAGCGAGGTTCGAAAGAGCCCCCGGTGGAAGGACAGAATGGCGTCGCGCCCGCTTTCGAGCACGCTCGTTGAGATTCGCTCCTCCGTCTCGGCGCGGAGGCGCGCCACGTACCCTTCGGGGTCGTAGGCCGCTTCGGCTCCGGTCTCAAGGCACTTCTGGCCGTACTCTGTCACGTGGACAAAGGGCAAGTGGAGGTTGAGGGAGTTCTTGCCTGGAGCAAGGATCCCTTGGAGAAGAAGCTCCCAGATGACTTCCTGGACGAGGAGAGCGTCGCCGCGTTCGTACCCGGCAGTCTTCTGCCGGATCTCGTTCTCAATGGCGTGAACGTGCGTTTGTGGCGTGCGCCGTAACGCTTCGAAGACGAGGGGTCGAAGAGTCGTCTTGTCCATTCTCCTTGGTCTCCTGGAATCGGAGCAGCGTACTCTCTCGTGGGGGGCGCTCACAAGCGCTTGCCGAACGGCGTGCTGCGGCGTACCGTCGAGCCGGGAGGGACTATGGCGAAGCGTGTGCGGCCGACGCAGGCGACGCTCGGCCAGCCGCCGGGAAGCCTTGTACATGTCAGCGAGGTGTACAGCCAGGAAACGACGCTGAGTCGGATCGAGTACCGCGAGGACCGAGTCGAAGAGACGACGCCCGATGCATCGAGCGCGCTCGCTCCAACACTGACAGGCAGCGTCCTGTGGCTTGACGTGGATGGAGTTCATGACTCCTCCATGATCGAAACGATCGGCACCTCAGCGGGCATTCACGCTCTCCTTCTTGAGGACGTCATGCACACCGGCGAACGACCGAAGCTCGACGAGTCTCCCACGTCGCTTTTCGTCTCCCTGCGGATGTTGCGGACGGCGGAATCGGCCGAGCGAATCGACGACGAGCAGGTCAGCTTAATCCTCGGCGCCTCATGGGTCATCTCGTTCCAGGAGCGACAAGGCGATGTCTTCGACGCCGTGCGCGAGCGGATTCGCGCCGGCCGAGGACGCATCCGCAGCTGCGGCCCCAACTACCTCTTCTGTTCACTGCTCGATGCGATCGTCGACCATTACTTCCTCGTCCTCGAGAAGATCGGAGATCGCGTCGAGGATGTCTACGAGCGGGCGGTCAAGGACCCCAGCCGCGCCGAGCTCGATACCATCCGATTGCTCAAACGAGAGCTCCTTTTCATGAGGCGGGCGGTGTGGCCGTTGCGCGAGGTGCTCAGCCATCTCGAGCACGGAGAGACGAGCCTCCTCCGGCCCGATACGCTGCCGTACTTCCGCGACGTCTACGACCACGTGATCCAGATCCTTGAGACGATCGAGACGTATCGCGAGATGCTGACGAGTCTCATGGATGTGTATCTGTCGAGCATCGCCAACCGCACGAACGAAGTGATGAAGGTCTTGACGATCATCACGACGCTGTTCACCCTCTGACCTTCCTGGCAGGCCTGTATGGGATGAACTTCCGGTTTATGCCGGAACTGGAGTGGAGATACGGCTACTACGCACTTCTCGCAGTCATGGCGACGATCACCGTCGGCATGTTCCTCTACTTTCGCAGGAAGCGTTGGCTCTAGACGTAAGAGGAGTCCAGGACACAGCCCTGCCCTCCTGCCACTGCACCTATCGTGACGGAGATCTAGAAATAGTCGTCGTCCTCTTCCTCATCCGCGTCAAGCTCTTCGTCGTCCTCGAAATCGTCGTCTTCTTCGATCCACTCGAGCCGGATCGGGTCCTCGTCGACGACCTCAAGAAGAGCCTCGCATTCCTCGCACCGTAGGCGATTGAACAAGCTGAGTTCGTCCTTGTCGAGATCGAGCGCCGCGTCGCATACAGGACACACGATCTTGGTCACAGGCCCCTCCTTGGTTCTCTGCTTCTCAGCCGAACCGGCGTCACGATTCTTCTGCGGTGTGGCGGCTGCGGCGTTTCGCGGCCCGCCCTGGGGAACACCGCCCGACCCTCGTCGCTTCTTCGCCACGTCTGCCATTCTTGCTCTCCTTGTCCGCTGAAGTTGCCTAGACCCCTGCTCTCCGTTCGGTGATGCGGAGACCCATTTGCGGCCGCGAACCCTGTGCTACGGGGCCGCAGAATAGCGACACCGATCACATGGAGTCAATACCCCGTTCCATCCCGTTTGTCCAGTCCACGGGCCATATCAGTTGGCCTTGCTCGTGCTGCGGACTTCGTCGCGGACGGGGGCACTTACGCGCGTTCGAAGGCGAGATCGACGACGAGGCGCGACAGGATATGCACGGCCATCCCCAGAGCCCTCTCGTCGAAGTCAAAGATCGAGGTATGCGGAGCGAGGACATGACTACGATCTGCGTCATCGCGCCGCGTTCCTCCCAGGTCCGCTCCGATTCCGATATTTGTTGCCAGTCCGCCGCGTGCCTGAACGACACGCATCATCTCCGTGAAGTCCTCGCTTCCACCCATTCCGTCGATGTGGCAGAAACTGAACGGGCCGACTGCGGCGGCAGCTGCTTCGACGCGCCCGGCGAGCGTCGGGTCACTCTGCGCCGTGTCAGACTGCCCCATCGAGCGGATCTCCACTACGCATCCGTACATCGCTGCTGCGGCGCGCACAACCTGCATTGCGCGGTCGTACATCGATTGGCACAGGGCGTGCGTCGCTCCACGCACCTCCGCGACCAGGAGAGCGCGTTCAGGAATGACGTTTCGTCCTGTTCCTGCCTCCATGCGGCCAACATGGACCCGCGTGAAGCCGGCATGGTGCCTCGGCAAGGCATGCAAGTGGAGGGCTGCAGTCGCGGCTGCAAGCAGCGCATTTCTTCCTCCCTCCGGCAGACCCCCGGCGTGGGCAGCCTCGCCGAGGAAGACGACATCGAACTTCCTCGTCGCGGCATATCCGCCGAGGCCGGACGCCAGTTCTCCAATGGCCCACCCCGTCAGAAGGTGGCATCCAATCACGTAGTCCACATCCTCCAAGTGGCCGGCGGCGACGATGGATCGGGCCCCTCGAACGCCCTCCTCGGCCGGTTGGAAGATCAGGCGAAGCGTACACGGCACGGCCGTTGGGAGCGTCGCAAGGACGCGTGCGACGCCGAGTCCTATTGCGGTGTGTCCGTCATGTCCGCAGGCGTGCGCAGTGCCGCGATAGATGGAAGTGAATCCCTCGCGGGCGGGTCGGTGGGCCGAATCGCTGCTCTCAACGAGCTCAAGGGCATCGATGTCGAAGCGCAGAGCAATGACAGGGCCATCACTGCTCGATCGAGTGCCGATAGCGCCGGTGAATCCGCCGCGCATCGGCTCGAGAAGCTGCGAATCCGCTCCCTGGTCGCGCGCATGCTGCCAATGAAGCGCGAGAACCTCGTCGGATGGAACCCCCATTCGCGCATCCGCTCGGCAGACCTGACGTCCGATCGCCGTCTCGTATCCAAGGTCGGCCAGTCGTCGAGCGACGAACGCCGTGGTCCAGAACTCCGTCCAAGCAGACTCTGCGCGGCGGTGCAGCTCTCGTCGGTCGCGGATCAAGTCCGGCTCGATGAGACGAACGGACGTCGCGATCGCTTGACCGAGCTCCCCTGCATCCCGCCGTGGCGTCGTGGCCGTCCCCCCTTCGTTGCTACGTGCCGATGAGGAAGTTCCCGTTCTCGTAGATGAGCTGATCGTC
>CAIMCX010000063.1 GCA_903839615.1 uncultured bacterium | reverse complement strand
TGGGAGCGATTGGCGAGGCCGTACCGCCGCCTTGAGCTCGCGAGCACCCTTCGACTCATCGACGAGCACTTCCCTCCGCGCGGCCGAGTCCTCGACGTCGGCGGCGGGCCGGGAAGGTACACGATGGAGCTCGCGTGCCGCGGGTACGTGGTCGCGCTCATCGATCTCGCCCCGGGGAATGTTGCACGCGCCCGCGAGGAACTTGCGCGGGCCGGACTGACGGCCGAGGCGGTGCGGGAAGGCGACGCGCGCGACCTCAGGCCAATTCCCGATCGCTCCTTTGACGCCGCGCTCATGCTCGGCCCCATGTATCACATCGTAGAGGAGTCGGACCGCCGTGCGGCGCTGCTCGAACTGCGACGCGTGCTCAAGCCCGGCGCCCCGGCCATCGTCGGGTTCCTCAACCCGTGGGGTGTCCTCCGCTCGGGGCTCATGGAGTTCCCGGAGCAGTACGCCGATGAGGCGAGAACGCGAAAGCTTCTCGATACGTGCGTTCAGGTAGGAGAGCAGACGGCCTTCACCGAGGCCGCATTCCTGGCGCCGCCGCAGGCGATCGCCGAAGTGCGCGCGGCAGGCTTCGCGGTCGACACCTACGCCGGCGTCGAAGGGTTCGCCGCCGGGATGCTCTCGGAGGTCGAACGCATCGCAGCCGCAGATCCAGCGGCCTACGAGGTCATCCTCCGGCTCGTCGCGGAAACGTGCGATCACCCGGCATTCCGCGATTGCACGGAGCATCTCCACGCGGTCGTCCGTTCCCTCTCGGCATAAGCGACCGTGCTCATGAAACGCTGCGCCGCCTCGCGTGTACGTAGGGCGAGGTGATCAAGATGAAAAGGACAGGACGCGCAGCACTTCTGATCGGGATCCTTACTGCACTCTTTGCCTCCGCAGTCATGTACGGCCAGAGCGGAGTCGCTCCTCTCGGCATCATCCCCACCCCGACGCCGACCACCCTCGTGGCCAGCATCTCAACCGACAAGGCAAGCTACGTCATCGGAGAGAATGTGACGATCACGTACAGCGTGAGCCTCGCTGCGTACGTGTACATCTACGACATCCAGCCGGACGGCATCGTTCGCCTGATCTTCCCGAGCGAGTACTCGCCAGCAAACTACGTCACCGCTGGGGCGCACACGCTGCCGGATGGGTCGTACCGGTTCACGGTCTACCCACCGACGGGGACGGAACAGCTCCAAATCATCGTCAGCGGCGTCCCGCTGAACCTTGCGCCGACGTCGTACAGCGAGCCGTTCCCGATGGTCGGCTCGAGCCCCAGCGCGGCGGCCATGGGCATCCAGGCGCAGATCAAGGGCATCTTGCCTCAGCCGCAGTACACGACAGCGTGGACTTCGTTCGTCATCGCGGCCGCCTACAGCTACACGCCGCCGAGCGGAGGCTATTACTTCTACCCGCCGTTCATGGGATTTCCCGGCGGCACGTGGTACTGGAACGGGGCGCAGTGGGTCTATGGACTGCCGCCGAGCGGCTTCTACTGGTACTTCGGGGCGGACGGGATGTGGCATCTCCGGATCACGTTCTACTTCGGGACGGGAGGCTAGAGAACGAGATTCGTGGGGCCGTTGTACCTCCTCGGGATTCGGCCTCGCTGGAGGTGGGTCCGGCTCCGGCCGGACCCCCTTCTCTTTTCCCTTCCGGAGCCACCTAGCTTTGCGCCTCCCTTGCCGTTCTCGGGCTTCCGGTAGAATCGCCCGCGGGAGGAAGCATCATGCTTGAATGGAACCGCGACCAGGCTCGTCGGTATCACCTCGTCTCGGTCTGTCTCGCAGGGTCAACCTACCCTCCGGGCGAGGCAGGCATTCGGCAGGCGTTCGCCGATCTTCGCTCCCTCCAGCTCGACCCACTGCCCGTTCTGGGGCGCAACCACGATCTCGTGATCCAGGCCCGAGTGGACGGGACGCACCCGGATGACGCGCTCAACCTCATCCATCGCGAGCGCCTCGGGTTCGAGTACTGGAACAAGGCGCTGTGCGCCATCTCCATAGAGCGGTATCCGCTGTTGCGCCGCTTCACGGAGCAAGGCGGCGAGGCGTACACGCGCGGCCGCGCCGAGAAGCTCGCACGGGACTACCCCGAGGCGCTCGACGACGTCTATCGAGCGGTCGAGGCGCACGGCCCCCTGTCCAGCCGGGAACTCAAGACCTACGACATCGCCCAAGGTGAGCACCGCGGCTGGAAGTCGACCACGGCCGCCAACGCTGCGCTTGACGCTCTCTGGAACAGCGGGCGGCTCGCCGTGTCACATCGCGACAACTACCGCCGCTACTTCGACCTGTCCGAGCGGGTCATTCCGAGTGCCGTGCGCGACCAGACAGTGCCCGGGGGCGAGTTCATGGCGCGATGGCTCGTCGATCGTGTGAGGATGGCCGGCCTCCTCCCCTCCGCTGGGGACGCCGAGATCTGGGTGTTCCTCCCCGCTGCGCGGGCGGACGGAACCCTTTCCGGTCTTCTCGAACGAGGAGACCTCGCAGAAGTGAGGGTCGAGGGAATCAAGACCCCGTTTCTCGCGTTAGGCGATGCCGCGCAGCGTCTCGCCGCGGCGGAGAAGGTCGAGCCGGATCGGTCGACGGCGCGCTTCATCGCACCGCTCGATCCCTTCCTCTGGGCTCGAACGGCCTTCGAGCGCCTCTGGTCATTCCGCTACGCGTGGGAGGTCTACAAACCAAAGGAGAAGCGAGAGTTCGGCTACTACGTGCTCCCCGTGCTCGTCGGCGATCGTCTCGTCGGCCGGTTCGACGCGGCGTTGGAGCGGAGGGAGAGTCGTCTCCGGATCCATGCCTACCACGCCGAGCCGGAAGCGCGCGGCCTCGCGGACCCCGCGGTGTACGCAGGATTCCAGCGCTTCCTCGGCTACCTCAACGCAGACGCCGCCGTCTTGCCGAGCGGGGAGACGTGGGAGCGCGAGCCCGCGCGCAGCGAGCCTACCCGACCTTCTTCTCGTAGATCCGCCACGTCTTGTGGTGGACGCCGCCCATGAAGCTCGACGCGCGCAGAATGAGGTCGTTGCCCTCGAGGAGAAGCGACGGTTCGCACGTCTTGTACCCTCGCTTGATCGCGTACTCGAGCACCTCGAGGTAGAGGACCGCGTCGATCCCGAGCTTGCGGAAGCGAGGCACGACCCCGAAGAACATGAGCCGGATGTCGGGAATGTGCCGCCGGGTGCGCATCAGGCGCAGCGCCCGCGCAAGGTCCGTGTCGCGAAGCTTGTTCCATCGGGGCCGCAACGCGACGTTGGGGTCGGGAAGAGCCCCGAGCACGGCGGCCAATTCGCCGTCGACGTAAGCAAAGCGCATCAAGCCAGGGTCGGCGACGAGTTTCAGACTCGCCGCCATCGCCGCTCCTTCCGATTCCGTGAGAGGAAGGAATCCCCAGTTCGCGGCCCAAGCCTGGTTGTAGATCTCTACGATGTGGTCAACTTCCGGGCCGATGCGCTTCATGTCGACCGGCCGCGTCTCGATCGATCGCCGCTGCAACACGGCCTCCGCCAGAGGGCCGAGCCGGTCGGACGGACCGTCACTGATCAGAATGCGGTACGCATGGTAGTCCATCGCCTTCGCAAACCCGCACGCCTCGATGTACTCGCCGTAGTACGGCGGGTTGTGCGTGAGTTCGACGGTGGGCGGGTATTCGAAGCCCTCGATGAGCACGCCCTGGTTCGCTTCGTGCGTGGCATTGGAGTATGCCCCCGGCCCCATGATCCGCTCCATGCCTCGGTCCTTGACCCAGGCAGTCGCGTGGTCGAGTAACGCGCGCGCGACCTCCGGCCGCGGGCCCACGTCAAAGAATCCGAAGAAACCGGTCTTCGTCTTGTAGTGCTCGTTGAAGCGGCGGTTCACCGCCGCGGAGACGCGGCCGACGAGCTCTCGTCCGTCGCGGGCGACAAAGTGAGTGACTTCGGCGTCGCGATGGTACGGATGCTCCTTCGTGAGGAGGCCGGTGATGCCGAGAAGTCGGCTGCCGAGAAGCTCGGCGCGCAGCGGCGGAGTCCAGCAAGGGTCGCCGCGGAAGAGCTTCCACGGAACCTCGACGAAGTCCTCCAGCCCGCGTTCGCCCAACTCGATCTGTTCGATTTCGAATCCCATGTCTCGAGTTCACACCCCCGTGGTCCGCCATTATGCCGCGCTTCGCCTCGGCAGGAAATCCCACAGCGAGACTTGCGCGCTTCCTCGCCAGGGGGTATCCCTCTTCGCATGGCCGAAACGACTCAACGCGTGAAGCTCTTCCGCTTCCTGCAGACGCAGGCCGGGGTATCGCGACGCAAAGCGCTCGATCTCGTCCTCGCGGGCGAGGTCTCGCTGGACGGGGCTCCGGCGCGCGACCCGTTCGCCCTCATTGAGCCCGGGACGACCCGTCGCCTGTCTCTGCGCGGTCATCCCTTGTCGCTCGAGCCAAGGGAATCCCACATCTACAGGCTCTACAAGCCTCTCGGCATGTTGTGCAGTAACGACGATCCGTTCAGCGGCAACACGGTCGGACGGCTCCTCCGCGCGGAGGGCTTCCTCGGATACTCCTGGGTCGGGCGCCTGGACCAAGATGCGGAGGGCCTTCTCGTCCTCTCGAATGACGGGGACGTCATCCAGGCCCTCTCGCACCCACGCTATGAGGTCCGCAAAGAGTACCGAGTCTGGCTCGCAGAGTCTCCATCGCAAGGCGCAGTCGAGCAGGCTCTGCGCGATATGACGCGCGGCATCGAGGACGAAGGGGAGACGCTGCGGATCCTCGACGGCCGCGTCGAAGGCCGACCGCGCTACGCCGTCGTCGTCCTTGCCGAAGGCCGCAAGCATGAGGTCAAGCGCCTGTTCGCGCACTTCGGCTACACCGTCGACCGCCTTCTTCGAGTTGCCGTGGGACCCGTGGAGCTCGGCGATCTCGCGCCGGGCACGTTCGAACGCCTACCTTGCGCCGAGGAGGGTTCGCTGATCGAGGGCGCCCGGCGGCTTCTCGCCGAGACTGGCGCGACGCCAGACAGGGACGTACTTGCCGACGACCTCTCGGCCTGACGGCAGGCAGCGCAGCGCCCATCTCGCTCGCGGCGAGCCCTCGATCCGCCGTGTCGCCGAGCCCGAGCTCGCCGTGCGAGTTCGATCCCCAGCAGCGAAGAGTCCCGTCCTCGAGGATGGCACACGCGTGCTGGAAGCC
>CAIMCX010000062.1 GCA_903839615.1 uncultured bacterium | reverse complement strand
TCCGCGAGCAACTGCCGCTCCGGCAGCAACAGGAACGGTCGACCGATGCCGTGAGCGCGGGGCGCCTCGAGGCCCGCGAGCGGGCAGCCTAGCGACCGGAGGCTGCTGCAATCGAAGACCGCGGACGCCCGTGCTACACTCCTTCAGCATCTCTGGAAGGAGAGGTGGCAATGCAGGGAGCTACTTCGTGGGTGATTGCAGCCCTCGTCGCGATTGCCGTCCTGCTGCTCGCCGCTGCGCCGACGGATCAGGCGCCGAAACTCGCCCCCGATTTCTCGCTGCCTGCGCTGGATGGGGCGACCGTGACCCTGTCGTCGCTGCGCGGCAGCGTCGTCATCCTCGACTTCTGGGCGAGCTGGTGCGCGCCGTGCACGCGGACCCTCCCGGGTCTCCATGAGCTTGCATCTCGCCTCGCCGAGCGTGGAGTCGTTCTTCTTGCCGTCAGTCTCGACCGGACCGCGAGCGCCGCAGGGAAGTACGCCGAGTCCCAGGACATGGCTCTCGGAAGCGTCCTCTACGGATCCCTGGACGAAGCAAGGGCCGTGAAGGATCTCTACGGCGTAGTAGGGATCCCGCATACCTTCGTCATCGATCGAGACGGGTGGATTCAGTTCTCGGGAACTCCATCCGGCGTCACCGAGGAACTTCTGGCGCGGTGGCTGGGAGACGCACAGTGAACCGGGATGCAGCCGCGGACTCGCTGGACATGCTGCGCGAAGGGAACAGGAGATTCCGCGATGGAGGGTCCCAGAACCCTCGGCGGGATCCGGGACACCGCCGCGCCGTGGCGGAGGGGCAATCGCCGCAGGCCGCAGTGCTTGCCTGCTCCGATTCGCGCGTTCCACCCGAAGTTGTGTTCGATCAGGGTCTTGGGGACCTGTTCATCGTGCGCACGGCAGGACACGTCGTCGATCGTGCGGCGCTGGGAAGCCTCGAGTACGCCGTGGACCATCTCCATGTGCCGCTTCTCATCGTGCTGGGCCACAGTGGCTGCGGCGCGGTCACAGCGGCTGTCGCCGGACAGGGCGGTCCGGGCAACGTCGACTGGATCGTCGGGACGATTCGCCCTGCCGCGCTGGCGACGGGCACGGTCGGCGGCGATGCGGTCGAAAACGCGGCGCGCGAGCACGTCCGGCGGACACAAGTGGAGGTCGTGCGTCAATCGGCGTGTCTCCGCGAGGCGGTGGAGCGACAGCGCCTGACCGTCGTCGGGGCCTTCTACGATCTGTCTTCCGGTCTCGTCGACATGCTGTGATCCGTGTGCAGCACCGGCGAAGCGCGACCTCGGCCGCTGGCTGGTGAACCTCCACGCCCTCTTGAGGCGACATACCTTGCGAAGGTGCGGGAAAGACGCGAGAGCGGAGCGGCGAGAGGCGCCATGCGAACCGAAAGGCGAACGGACGGCGGCGAGGGAGACGAGCGGACGGAGCGTGCACTGCTCGTCCGCACGGCGGAAGGAGACGAGTCCGCCTTCCGCCTCCTCTACGATCGGCTTGCCGATCGGGTGTTCCGCTATGCCTTCACTCTCCTGCACGATCGGCACCTCGCGGAGGAAGTTGCACAGGAGACGATGGTCATCGTTTGGAAACAGGCCGCGACGTTCGAGGGGCGCTCCAAGGTTTCGACGTGGGTGTTCGGCATCGCGCGATTTCGCGCTCTCGACCTTCTGCGCAAAGAGAAACGCGGCGATCGCGTTCCGGAGCTTGATCTGGTCGAGCCCGACCCCGCTCCCGCGGTCGAGAGTCGGGAGAGAACGCTGCGGGCGATCGGGACGCTGCCGGAAGAGCAGCGTGAGGTCGTGTTTCTGACGTTCTACGAGGGACGCTCGTATGGCGAGATCGCCGGCATCCTGGGGATCCCGGAGGGCACCGTGAAATCGAGGATGTACTACGCGCGCAGAAGCCTGGCGGAGGCATTGACATGAACACGTGCGAAGAGACTCAGGAGCTCATTCCGTGGTACGTCGAGGGACGGCTCGGCCCGGAGGAGAGTTCGGCCGTGGCCACGCACTTGATCGCGTGCGCCGAGTGCCTACGCGAGGTCGCCGCGACGGTGCACGTTCGCGGTTCCGTGCGCGATGCGTTCTCCGCGCAGCCGCCGCTGCCGGAGGAGGCATGGGAGCGGGTGTCGCGACAGGCGATGGGGCGCCGCCTCGCGCAGCTCGATGTCGGCTCCTTCCTTGTGGGGCTGCGATTGGGAGCTTGGCTGACGCGTCGGGGGAGTCCCCTGCGGGCCGACCTGCACGTTCTGGGTCGCGAGGTTCATCTCATGAATCGAGGGAAGAAAGGAGGAGCATCGTGAATATCGATATGTCCAGCGACGGGGAGGGGAAGGTCGAGGACCTTCGCGAGGTGTTGAGCGCCGTCTCCGAGATGGTGCCGAGTCTGTTGCGGGAGCTTCGGGGCGTCTTGTATTCGAAGGACGCGGCGGAAAGCATGGCGGATGCGGTGAGCACGTTCTACCGCAAACTCGTGGATGCGGGCATCCCGCGAGAAGATGCGATGGAGATGACGCGCGGCTACATGATCAACCTCCGCGATCTCGTTCGCGGCAGAGGCGTTACGCTGGGCGACCGGCGGTCGGAGAAGAGCGAGGAGAAGTGAAAGGGATCTTGCGCGTTGTGGCCGGAGTTCGACGAGTCGTGTGCGCCCCAATCGATGTCTTCATGAGTGCGTTGCTCATCGTTCGGCTTCTCGGGTCGCTCGCGTGGATCTTGTGCACGATCCCTGTGGCACGGCGGGTCGCGGTGTGGCGATTCAGTCGCCGGCTGAGGCGGAGTGGCATCGATCGCGACGCGGCGGAGACGTTGATCGACGACTACGCGTACGGGATGTCTCTCTTCGGCCGCGAGCGAGCGACGGGGACCTCGGCTTCCGGATAGGGCGAGCGCGATTGCCTGGCGGAGGCAGCACGAGTACCATCGAGCCTACGCACGGGACGTAGCGCAGCCTGGTAGCGTGCTTGCTTGGGGTGCAAGAGGTCCCCGGTTCAAATCCGGGCGTCCCGACCAGGGAACCAACGACTTCGGTCGATTGTGATGCATGAGGGCTGACCGTGCTGCCGTGCATATCTACCTTCCACAGGGCCACTGTCTAATGTCGTAAGGGTGCTGGCACGTCGGACCTCCTGATGGACCTCGTGACTGATCGCGCCCCAGAGGACCTCGGCTGGGGTGCGTCCTCTAGTGCGATGCCCCTGGTGTAGCCGCCCGAAGCTGTAGAACGGGAGAAACCTCTCAAGTGACGCCTGCAGCTGGAATCCCTTGCGGAAGTACCTCTGACGGAGTGCGATCCGCCAGTGCTCGTGGATGATCGTCTGCTGCAGCCGTTCGACGAACCCGTTGGTCCAGGCGTGACGCGGCTTGGCTGGAGTGTGGCGGACACTCAGCTCGCGGCACGCCACGTCGAACTCGCCTTTGAACTCGCTTCCGCCGTCGGTCAGCACGTGCTGGAGCCTCCAACCCGCCTCGGTCAGCGTCGTCAGGACGACGTGTCGCAAGAAGGCGGCTGCCTCAGCAGCGCTGCAGGCGGAGACCCCCTTCGCGATCGCGTACGGGCTGGCTACATCACATGCCGTGACCTGCCACAACTTGCCGACACCCTTCAGCTTCCCGATGTAGAACGTGTCGATGCCCGTGAGCTCCCCAGGCTCTTCAGCCTCCCCATGGCGAGTGGGCGCACGAGCCAGACTGCGTTGCGTCCTCTCGGTGAGCAGGCCGGCGCTCGCCGCCGTGTGTCCCTCGAGCGGGCCAGCAGCCGCCGTATCCGCGTTCCAAAGCCGACACGGCGTAGAGCTCGCCACACCATGCTCGGGGAGACAAGACAACCCTGCCGAGCCAGCTGCAGTGACAGTCTCTCGGGGCCCATATGGGCCACGCCAGCGCCATCGCGGGAATCTGCCCCTCTCTGACCCGTGCCCAGCTGGGGAGGTCGTCCACGTCGTTGGCCGGTCTGGCGTGAATGCAGACCGACAGCACCGTATCGCGTGAAGCGCTTCTTCCAGCGGCAAAACAACGTGCGCGAGATCCCAGCCTCACGGCACGCGACGCTGACGTTGCCGAGTTCCTCGGCTCGGTGGAGGACATGGAGGAGAGCGTGTACCTTGTCTTCGAGGGTCATCGGGCTACCTCCCAGGTCACTTGGGCGTTTCCTGAGAGTGCTGCCTCGGTGGACCTCTTTCTTCTTTCCGACCATAGTCGTCGCCGACTGTGTGGACACTACTGTGAAACTGGGCGCGCTAGGGTGCTACGGGCACGTACGGCAAGCGCACGTAGCCGACGCCGGACGAGCGGGCGAGCGCGACGAGTTGGTCCACGGGCACGATGAGGTCCGCGAGGCCGGTCGACTCGGAGATCACGTTGCCTCGGAACTCCTGAGCGATCGCG
>CAIMCX010000061.1 GCA_903839615.1 uncultured bacterium | reverse complement strand
GCTCCAGATGCAGGCGCTCGAGGCGAACGCAGGCGAATTCGGGCAGGCGAACGCCATCGCATTCGGCGTCAGCGTCGATCCCTCGCCGTCGAAGAAGGCGTGGGCGGAGTCGCTCGGGATCGCGAAAACGCGCCTTCTGTCAGACTTCTGGCCGCACGGCGCGGTCGCTGCAGCCCTCGGCCTCTTCCACGACAAGGAAGGCTTCTCGGATCGCGCAGGCCTTGTCCTCGACGAGGAGGGTGTGATCCGCTTCGCCAAGGTCTACCCGATTCCCGAGCTGCCCGACATTGACGAGCAGATCCGTTTCTTGAAAGCCATGTAGAAGGAGCACCCATGCACGCGATGACGAAGGAATTCCTGCAGACGGCGTTCGCCGGCGAGAGCCAGGCTCACATGAAGTATCTCATCTTCTCGCAAGAGGCGGAGAAGAAGGGGATGCCGCACCTCGCGCGTCTCTTCCGTGCGATCGCCTATGCAGAGCAGGTCCACGCAACGAACCACTTCCGCGAGCTCGGCAAGATTGGAGATCCAGCCTCGAACGTGCAGTCGTGCATCGAGGGGGAGAACTTCGAGGTCACGGAGATGTACCCGGTGTACCACAACGCGGCGGAGTTCCAAGGTGAGAAGGGCGCCGCGCGCTCGACGCACTACGCTCTGGAGGCGGAGAAGATCCACGAGAAGATGTACGCAGCAGCCAAAGCAGTCGTCTCGGGCGGCAAGGATCTGACGCTCGGGTCGGTGTCGATTTGCCCGATTTGCGGCTACACGGTCGAGGGCGAGGCACCCGCCGCCTGTCCGGTCTGTGGTGCGAAACGCGAAACATTCGGTGTCTTCTAGAGGAGGAAGCCATGAAGCTAGGGGAACTCATCAAAGGCGGAGCGCAGGAAGGGAAGGAGAAGCACGTCCCCACGATCGAGCTCGTGAGCTGCAAAGAGTGCGGCGAGAACGCGGTGAAGATCACCGTGGGGAAGGAATTGGCGCATCCGAACACGATCGAGCACCACATCAAGTGGGTCGCCCTGTTCGGAGTGAAGAACGGCGTCGCCGTGCACATCGCGACGTTCGACCTCGGGCCGACGTACGGAAAGCCGACGGTCGTGACGCACGCAAACCTCGAAGGACTGAGCGAGCTCGTCGCAGTCGAGTACTGTAACATCCACGGCCTCTGGGAAGGCTCGCTCAAGCTGTAGGAGGGGAGCAACATGCAGGGCTTACTACCCGCGATCGAGACACGGCGGGCGCGGCGCGCGCTGTCGGCGGACTCAATCTCCCGCGGCGATGTGGAGACCCTTCTCGCCGCGGCGCATCTCGCGCCGTCCTGCAACAACAGCCAGCCTTGGCGATTCGTCGTCGCCGACGACCCGAACGTTCTCGCGAAGGTCAAGGAGGCTCTCTCCGGCGGCAACTACTGGGCGAAGCAAGCGCCCATCATCCTCGCCGTGACGTCGAGGCGGGACCTTGACTGCGCCCTGTCTGACGCCCGCGACTACTTCCTCTTCGGCTGCGGAATGGCCGTCGGGAACCTCATGGCGCAGGCGACGTCGATGGGCCTCATCGCCCACCCGATCGCCGGGTACAAGCCGGAGCTCGTGAAGGCCGCGCTCGAGATTCCCGAGACGTACGTCGTGATCACGCTCATCATCGTCGGGCGGCCGGGCGACGTCTCGCTTCTCTCGGACAAGCACCGCGAGAGGGAACTCGGGCCGCGAGAGCGGCGCCCGCTCGATCAGGTCGTCGCGTGGAATCGGTTCTCGTTTGAGGACCCGCCCGCCGCGTAGCGAGTTCGCGCGTTCCGGCCGGGAAGGAAACCTTGGGAAGGAGTCACATGAGTCGGAGGACGTTCCGCGGGCTTGTCGCCACGTTGGCGCTTGCCGCCGTCTTGTCTCTCGCTGCGCTGGGCGAAGTGACGTTGACCTTCGCATTCACGGACCTTGGACCGCACGTCGGCCAGGCCCTATCGTTGCGCGTTGTGGACTTCGCGTCGTTGGTCGAGGTTGCGCGTGTGACGGTCCCGGCTGTGCCAAGCGCCTCGTTTCAGATCGACGTTTCGCCCTTCACGGAAGGCCACACGTATCAGATCGACTACTTCCTCGATCAGAACGGGAACGGCGCCTACGACGCGCCCCCCGTTGACGCGGCGTGGCGTTTCTACGTCTCCTCGATCCAGGGCCCCGGTCTCGTCACGGTGGTTCACGATGCGGCGTTCACGAACATCGATTGGCCGCCCCTCATCGACGGCGCGATCGCGTCAGGCGAGTACCGCCACTCCATGACCGACCCCGCAACGGGAATCACTGTCGCTTGGCAAAACGACTCGACCGCTCTCTACGTCGGCCTCGTTTCTCCCGGCACGGGATGGGTAGGCATTGGGTTCGACCCTTCGATGAAGATGCAGGGAGCGAGTTTCGTTCTCGCCGCCGTGGCGAACGGGACTCTCTCGGTCACGAACGAGTTCGGTGTGGCTCCGACGTTCCACAGCTCTACCAAGCAGTCCGACATCATCCAGGCCGCCGGCCAGGAGGCGAATGGCACGACGACGGTCGAGTTCGTCCTTCCTCTCGCGGCCCCGGACGCAGAGCACAAGACGCTATCGCCGGGTGAGACGGTGGCGATTCTCCTCGCCTACAGTGCAGACCAAGACAGCTTCTCGGCGCACCACACGGCGCGGTCGACGACGACCATCACGTTGGACGGAGGGATCTAGATGGCGGCACTGCGTGCTTTCGGCTACGGGCACTCTCTCGGCCCGTTCCCGGTGGTCGTTTGGTTTGGGATCGCGGCACTCGTCTTCTTCTTGACCGCAGCGTTGCTTGCGGGGCTGAAGAAGCAGGTGCCCCTCTTTCGGAAGGTCCCGGTCCGCGCGCACCGAGCCATTGCTCTCGTCGGTTTCGCCTTTGCCGTCATCCATCTGCTTCTCGGCCTCTCGACCTACGTGTAGCCCTGTCTAGTAGTCAGGACGGAGGCCAAACTCGGCCGACTCGACCCACTCGTTCGGGCGGTTGTAGTACTCGACGAGCGAACTCAACAGGGCGTAGTGACCGCCTTCGATCTTCGCCAGCTCTTCGAGCAGCGCGGCACCCTTGACGTCGGTTGCTCGCTCTGCATGGTGGTGATAGAAGGTCTGCGTCTCGTGCTCCAGGTCCATCGCGCGTCGGAGCGTTGCGAGGAGCTGGGGATCAGCGGAGAGCGAATGCGCTCCGCCTTCGATGGCTCCGCGGATCCAGGCGCCGGCCGCAGCTCTGAGATCGGGACGCTTGAGGTCCCTCACATCGCTCCATTCCCGAAGCGCCGCGGCATGGCCAGCCTCCGCATCGGCAAGGAGTTCGAGAAGGATCTTCGCCCCGCCTTCCGCGTGCTGGGCGGCTTCGCGATAGATCCTTTCCGCTTTCTCTTCAAGATGCACTGCATCGTGGATGACTCCCATGCGTCCTCCCTTCCCTGCGCGTCTTCTGCAGGATAGGGAGTTACGCCGTCCGCAGCGAATGAATGCACGGCGTGCTGGGTTCGTCTCGTGCCCCGGCTCGGGCCATCTCGGCCGAGGCTATTGCGGGGAGAGGTGAACGCAGTCGCCGGCCGCAAGGATCGTTCGGCCTGAATCTGTCTCAACGACGAGGCAGCCGGAAGAGTCGATGTCCACGGCTATTCCGATCACCTCATCGGCGTTTGTGCCACGATCCATGCGCACGGTTTGGCCGAGGGTTGTGAGGCACGCTCGATACAGAGAGAGAAGCTCGTCGTCGGACCGCGGCATCGCGAGATCGGCGTAGATCGCTTGCACAAGGGCCAATCGCTCGACGCAAAGGCCGAAGTCGAGAAGAGAGACAGAGTCGGGGAGGGGCCTCGTCTCAACGTTCAGGCCCACGCCGACGAGAGCCAGGTCGCGCGCCGTTTCGATCAGGATGCCGCCCAGCTTTCGTCCCTCGATCATGAGGTCGTTCGGCCACTTGAGGCCGACCGGTATCGACAGGTTCGCAACGGCACGTACAACCGCGACCCCTGCTCGCATGGCAATGAGGCGGTCGTGCGGAACGACGAACGTTGCGTAGAAGCCACCGACAGGAGACAGCCACTCGCGCCCCTGCCGCCCGCGGCCGGCCGTCTGCTCGTCGGCCACGATGACATGTCCTGCACGCGCTGCACCGAGTTCGATGTAGTCGCGGGCCGTGCGTTGAGTCGATGTTGCTCGTTCGACCCGGTGGACGATGGGTGCTTCCCTACGCTCCATGGGCGACAGGGAAGGTCTCGCCAGCGTACGGCATGACGAGGATGCGATGCGTAGGCCCGAAGCGCCGGCGCGCCTCGTCCAACACCTCGCGGGGATCCGTCACGGCGCGATAGAAGAAGCGACAGACGAGGTCGAGAGGGAGCTCGGACTGAAGGTAGACGTCGAGTCGTGCCAGATCCTTGGCGTGATAGACGGCCTTGTGCCCGCCGAGCTTGAACCCTTCCTTCTCGAGAATGCAGAGGACGTCGGCCGGCTTGGCGCTCCGCTCCATCCAATCCTGGAAGACGCGGTGCCCGATGCCGTCTGGGCACGCGGCGAGAAGATAGATCATGCCGCCGTCGCGGACGGCGCGCGCCGCCGTGTACTGCGCCTTGTATGCCTGGTACAGGTCGATGTCTTTCGGGTGCCCGCCGGCCGAGGCGATGACGAGGTCGGCCTTCTCACGCACCGGAACGATGGCATGCTCGTCCCAGAAGCTTCGTGCAGCGGCGTGCGCCGCCTCCGACTCTCCAATGACGATTCTTGCCACGTCACCTTTCGAGTTGAGAACCACGTCGACGAGGAAGTCGACCCCGACGAGCTTCGCCGCCTCGACCATCTCTTCGCTGATCGGGTTCCCTTCGTAGATGCACGCGTCGCTCTTCGGATGCGAGAGCTGAGCGTGGTTCGCCTCGATCGTTGCGCGGCCGGCAACTCCGGGAAGGATGTTCTTCCGGCCGCCGGAGTATCCGGCGTAGTAGTGCATTCCGACGTGGCCGATCGTCACCACGTGATCCGCTTCCGCGACGATTCGATTGATGAGGATCGGCGTGCCGCGCGCACTCCTTCCGATTTCAACCGTGTCCTTGTCGCAGTTGTGGACGGCGACGCGGAACTCGCGCCGAAGATCGCCGAGCATCTTCTCGAGTTCGTCGTCGGTCGACGCGCGATGGGTGCCCGTCGCGACGACGAGGGTCACGTCGTCGCGGTCGAGGCGGTCCTTCAGTCGATCCCAGAGCAGGGGAAAGATGAGGCGGGTCGGCGTCTTCCGCGTGTGGTCGGTCACGACGATGGCGATGGTCTCGCCGGGGCGGAACGCTGCTGCCGGATCCTTCATCCCGAATGGATTCGCCCAAGCTTGAGCGAACGCCTTCGGAAGATCGACACTCTCCATCGGCCGCGGAGCGAGCATCCCGAGCAGGTTCGCGCTCGGAACGTCGATCGGCACAATGCTCTTTCCGTAGGCAAGATTGAATCGAACCGTAAATCCTGTCCCCATGGCACTCGAGTCGCATGGTAGCGCCTGCCGAGAGGCGCAGCAACCGTTGCGTCCTTGTCCAGATCACACTACGCTTGGAGAGGAGGCAGATATGACGATGCCGAAGAGCCTGCGCACGTCCGAATCCGTGACCGAGGGACATCCAGACAAGGTCGCCGATCGGATCTCGGACGCCGTCTTGGATGCGGTCCTCAGCGGGGATCGCCATGCCCATGTCGCTTGCGAGACATTCCTGACGACGGGCCTTGTGCTCGTGGGAGGCGAGATCACGACAAAGACGTACGTCGACATTCCGACTCTCGTGCGTCGCGTTGTGTCCGACATCGGCTACGATCGGCCCGGCCACGGGTTTCACTTCCAGGACTGTGCCGTACTTTCCGCGATCAAGGAGCAGTCCGCCGATATCGACGACGCCGTCAAGAAGAGGATCTCGAAGCGCGGCGTGAGCGATCCTGGTGATGCACTCGGGGCGGGAGACCAAGGGATCGTCTTCGGGTACGCGAGGTCGGACACCGAGACGCTCATGCCGCTGCCGATTCACCTCGCCCATCGTCTGGCGGAGCGCCTCGCGGCTGTCCGCAAGGACGGGACGGTTCCCTTTCTCCTGCCCGACGGCAAGACACAGGTCACGGTTGAGTACGAAGGCGACCGCCCGCGGCGTGTTCACACGATTCTCCTCGCGGCACAGCACGATCCTCTTGTCAAGCAAGCGGAGATCCAGCGCGAGCT
Source organism: uncultured bacterium (assembly GCA_903839615.1). GTDB lineage: Bacteria > Bipolaricaulota > Bipolaricaulia > UBA7950 > UBA9294 > CAIOGO01. The sequence continues at coordinate 10,723 of CAIMCX010000061.1, read as the reverse complement.
CGTGACGCACGTCGTCCGGCCGGTCCTCGGCGCGTGGTTGGACGCGAAGACGCGTGTCCTCGTGAATACGTCAGGTCGATTCGTGATCGGCGGGCCGGCATGCGACTCCGGCGTGACCGGGCGGAAGATCATTGTCGACACGTACGGTGGCTTTGCGCCGCACGGGGGCGGCGCCTTCTCGGGCAAGGACCCGACGAAGGTGGATCGCTCGGGCTCGTACATGGCGAGGTACGTGGCGAAGAACCTGGTGGCCGCAGGCCTGGCGCGAGAAGCCGAGGTGGAGATCGCCTACGCCATCGGTCGCCCCGACCCGCTTGCTGTTCGCGTCGACGCACACGGCACGGGCGCCCTTCCCAACGACCGTCTGCGCGAGGTCGTGCTTCAGACGTTCGATCTCCGGCCGGAGCCGATCATTCGCAAGCTTCGGCTGCTCTCGCAGCGCTATGAGCCTCTCTCCGCCTACGGCCACTTCGGCCGCACCGATCTCGATCTTCTGTGGGAGAAGACCGACGCGGTCGCCGCTCTACAGAGGGCCGTTCGCTAGCTCCATCTACGCTGCCCAAACCTCGAGTGACTTCGAGTCGATGATCCCCTTCGCCGTCTGGAGGAAGAGGTCAAGCTTCATCGTGCCCTTGTCTTCGCCTGTCCTCAGGCGCACCGAAGCGCCCTCCGATTCGGCCTCGCGATCTCCCACGACGAGCATGTACGGCACCTTGTTGAGCTGAGCGGCGCGGATCTTGGAGTTCATTCGCTCCCCGGAATCGTCGACCTGCGCCCGCAGGCCGGCGTCTCGCAGGTGCAGAGCCAGGTTCGCCGCGTACTCGTTGTGTCGGTCGGCAATGGGGATCACAACAGCCTGGACTGGCGCCAACCAAACGGGGAACGCACCCCCGTACTGCTCGATCAGGCAGCCGATGAAGCGCTCGAGGCTGCCGAGGAGCGCGCGGTGCACCATGTACGGCCGGTGCTCGGCCCCGTCCTCCCCGATGTAGGTCATGTCGAACCGCTCGGGTAGGTTGAAGTCGAACTGAATCGTCGAGCATTGCCAGGGCCGCCCGAGCGTGTCCTTCACCTTGATATCGATCTTCGGACCGTAGAAGGCGCCGCCGCCGTCGTCGACCTTATAGGGCAACCCGCGGGCATCGAGCGCGGCGCGCAGAGCGGCGGTCGCTTGCTCCCAGCGCTCCGGTTCGCCCACTGCCTTGCCGGCGTGCGGCCGCGTCGCGAGGTAGATGTCGAACTCGCGGAACCCGAACGTGGTCAGCATCCCGACGGCGAAGTCGTAGACGCTGCGGATCTCTTCGTCGACCTGGTCGGGGCGGCAGAAGATGTGTCCGTCGTCGATCGTGAACCCACGCACGCGCAGGAGACCGTGAAGTACGCCCGATCGCTCGTAGCGGTAGACGGTTCCGAGCTCGGCCATCCGCATCGGAAGCTCGCGGTAGGAGTGCGTGCGGGTCTTGTAGATCAGAATCTGGTACGGGCAGTTCATCGGCTTGATGAAATAGTCGACGCCGTCGATGTCCATCGGCGAGTACATGTTCTCGCGGTAGAAGCCTAGGTGGCCGCTGATCGTCCAGAGCTGTTCTTTCCCGATGTGCGGCGTGGCCACAATCTCGTAGCCGCGGCGGTCGTGCTCGGCATACCAGAACTCCTCGATCGTCCGGCGCAGCCGCGCGCCCTTCGGGTGCCAGCAGATGAGGCCGGCTCCTCCTTCCTCGTGGATGCTGAAGAGATCGAGTTCCTTCCCAACTTTCCGGTGATCGCGCTTCGCCGCCTCTTCGAGGCGCCAGAGGTACTGCTCGAGATCCTTCGCCTTCTCCCACGCCGTCCCATAAACACGCTGGAGCATCGGCCGCTTCTCGTCGCCGCGCCAATAGGCGCCGGCAATGGAAAGGAGCTTCACGGCATCGGCGCGAAGGGCGCCTGTCGAGCGCAGGTGTGGACCGCGGCAAAGGTCAACGAATTCGCCTTGCTCGTACACACTGACGGTCTCGCCCTCGATGTCCTCCAGGAGCTCCAGTTTGTAGGTCTCGCCGCGCTTCTCGAACAGAGCGCGCGCTTCGGCTTTCGAGAGATCCTTCCGCGTGATCGGCAGGTCCGCAGCGATGACCTCGCGCATGCCGGTCGCGATCTTCTCGAGGTCTTCCTCGACGAGCGGCGTCGGGAGATCGAGGTCGTAGTAGAAGCCCTCCTCAATCGCCGGGCCGATGCCCAGCCGCACCTTGGGGAACTGCCGCTTGATCGCCTGCGCCATGATGTGGGACGCCGTGTGCCGCAGTGTCTCGAGGGCCTCCGGTTCTCCAGGCCCGATCACTGCCAGGGCCCCGTCGCCGGGCACCGGCTCGCGCAGATCGTGCAGCTCTCCGTTCCAGCGCGCGCAGACGGCCGTCTTCGCCAACCGAGGGCTGATCCCTTCGGCGACCTCGAGGAAGGAAGTCCCTTCCTCTACGTCGCGCGCCGAGCCGTCGAGCAGTGTGACTCGAATCATCGTTGCCTCCTCCATCAGGGAGCCGTCTCAAAGGCAGGGTAGGGCAGTCGTTCGCACAGCATCCTACAGGATGTAGCGCGAAAGGTTGGGGTCGGTGGCGATGTCGGCAAGTCGCGCGTCGACGTACTCCTTGTCGATGTGCATCGTCTCTCCGCGCCTCTTGTCCGCGTCGAACGAAATCTCCTCCATCAGCTTCTCCATCACCGTCGTCAGTCGCCGCGCCCCGATGTTCTCCGTTGTCTGGTTCAGGTCATAGGCGATCGACGCGATGGCGTCGATTGCTGCGGGCTCGAACTCGACGGTCACGCCCTCCGTCCCGAGGAGGGCCTTGTACTGCGCGATCAATGCATCCTTCGGCTCGGTCAGGATGCGACGGAACTCCGCCGGGGTCAGGCTGTCGAGCTCGACGCGAATCGGCAGACGCCCTTGCAGCTCAGGAATGAGGTCGGACGGCTTGGACATGTTGAACGCCCCGGCGGCAATGAACAGGATGTTCTCCGTGCTCACGGCTCCGTAGCGCGTCCGCACGGTCGTCCCCTCGAGGAATGGCAGCAAGTCTCGTTGGACGCCCTGCCGCGAGACTCCCGGGCCGCCAAGTTCCTCTCGTCCGCCGGCGGCAATCTTGTCGATCTCGTCGATGAAGATGATGCCCATCTCTTCGGCGAGACGCAGACCCTCCTGGCGGACTTCATCCATGTTCACGAGACGGTCGACGACCTGTTCGAATAAGACGTTGCGCGCGTCGCGAATCCGTACCTTCTTCTTCTTGCGCGACGGGGGAAGAAGTCCCGACAGGACGTCGCCCATGTCGATCCCCATCTGATCCATGCCGTCCTGCGAAAAGACTTCGATCTGGGGCATCACGGGCTCTTCGACCGTGATCTCGATGAAGCGCTCCTCGAGCTCGCCCGCCTCGAGCTTCTCGCGCAGCTTCTCCCGCGTCCGCGCCGCGCTTTCCTCCTTGTCCGCCTCGGCTTCCGTGGGAGTGGGAAGAAGTGCATTCAGGATCTCATCGACGACCATGCGCTCGGCTTCGTCTTCCACGCGGACGATCTCGTCTTCGCGGATCATGTCAATCGCCGTGTCGACGAGGTCGCGGACCATGGTTTCCACATCGCGCCCGACGTAGCCGACCTCAGTGAACTTGGTTGCCTCAACCTTGACGAATGGGCACGTGGTGAGGCGGGCGAGACGACGGGAGATCTCCGTCTTTCCGACTCCCGTCGGTCCGATCATGAGGATGTTCTTCGGCTTGATCTCGAATCGCATCTCCTCGTCGACGTACTGGCACCGCAGGCGGTTACGAAGGGCGATAGCAACGGCGCGCTTGGCGTTCCCCTGGCCGACGATGTACTTGTCGAGCTCATCGACGACCTGCTGAGGTGTCAACCCAGAGATCTGGTCGTCGGGCGCTTCCATGAGTGCGCTCATGTTCTCCTTACCAGGTAAGCTCCTCGAGAACGATCTGGTCGTTCGTGTAGATGTCAATCTCCGCCGCGATGAGAAGCGATCGCCGCGCGACATCGGCCATGGGCATCGGCCCGGTCGACAGGAAAGCCTTCGCCGCCGCAAGTGCGTAGGGCCCGCCCGATCCGACGGCCATCACGCGGTCGTCGGGCTCCAGAACGTCGCCCGTTCCGGAGATCATCAAGAGAGCCTCCTCGCTCACGGCAAGTATCACCGCTTCGAGATGCCGCAAGATCCTGTCGGTGCGCCACTCTTTCGTCAGCTCCACCGCCGACCGCTTCAATTGGCCGTCGTGCTTCTTCAGCTTCCCCTCGAACTTGTCGAGCAGAGCAAGGCAATCGGCCGTCGCGCCGGCGAATCCAACCAGGACTCGATCGTTGTGAAGTCGGTAGACCTTGCGCGTTGTCTTCTTGATGACGGTTGTCTCGAACGTCGCTTGGCCGTCGCTGGCAATAACCGCTCTCCGGTCCTCCGGGGAGTGAAGCGCAAGAATCGTCGTATTCCGGACGCGTTCCATAGCAGTCGATTGTAGATTTCTTGCGCGCTTGCCGCAACGAGCGAAGGACGTAGGGCGTGGCCCATCTCTCGAATAGGGTTCGCTGGGGCGTTGCGAGGGCACGTTCCAGAAGCAGCTACTACGTCTATCTGGGATACTAAGAGGGAGATCTAGCTAGTAGTTGTAGTAGGGCAAGCGTCCGGCTGCGGAAAAGCCTGAAGATCTCTTCTCCCCGGCACTTGTGAGACTCATGTGCTGGGCAAAACCTGAGGATAAGGCTCGCTTGCTTGGGGATAACTCCGAAGCTTCCTCCTGGTCGCGCCCTCGTCCCCAATCTCTCCCCGCAGTCTCCTCTTGTTTCGCCCCCCTTTTTCCCCAAGCTGCGCTTTCTCGGAGAGGTTTCAGAAAGGGGCATCGTGCCTGAGGTAAGCCGGGAATCCATCGCGAGCGCGCTCTTGTCTCAGCGAACGAGCGAATAGCGCGACTCAAGACCTTCCTGCAGTTCGGAGATATCGGCGGCGAGAAGCGGTGTATCCTCAAGAAGGAGTTTGATCTTGGAGCACGCGTGCATGATCGTTGTGTGGTCCCGGTCTCCGAACTCCCGCCCGATCGAAGGGAACGACAGCTCGGTCAACTCACGCGCAAGGTAGATCGCTACCTGACGAGCCTGCATAGTTTCTTTCTTGCGACTCGCTCCGTCGAGCTCCTGAAGAGGAATCTGGTAATGAAGGGCCACCTCCTCTTTGATGTGGGTTACCGTCAGCCGCGGCCGACGGCCTTCCTTGGGGAGGACGCCCTCGATGCTCTTCGGGGTGAGCGGTTGCCCCTGGAGCTCCGCATAGGCAATGGCCTTGACAAGAGCCCCTTCCAACGCTCGCACGTTGGACGAGATGCGCTTCGCGATGAGTTCGAGGACATCGTGGTCGACCTCGAGCCCTCGGGTGGAAGCCTTCTCGCGCAGAATGGCAATCCGCGTTTCAAAGTCCGGCGGCTGGATGTCCGCCTCAAGGCCCCACTTGAACCTTGAGACGAGACGGTCTTGGAGTCCGGAAAGGTCTTCCGGTGGACGGTCGCTCGACAACACGATCTGTTTTCGATTTCCGTGGAGATCGTTGAACGTGTGAAAGAGCTCCTCTTGAGTCGCTTCTTTCCCTTTGAGGAACTGCACGTCGTCGATCAGAAGGAGGTCGACTTGGCGGTACTTCTCTCGAAACGCCGCAGTCGCGTTGTTGCGAATCGCGTTGATCAACTCGATCGCGAAGCGTTCCGAGGTTGTGTAGACAACAGATTTTCCCGGCTCGAGCTCCATCACCGCGTTGCCGATGGCTTGGAGAAGATGAGTCTTCCCCAGCCCGACGCTGCCATACACGAAGAGGGGGTTGTACGGCTTCCTCAGACCTCTTGCGACGGCATCTGCGGTGGCTTCTGAGGCGGCGACAGCCAGTCGGTTGTTCTCCCCCCGGACAAACGCAGTGAAGGTGTAGTCTGGGTTGAGGGGAAGGGATCCTCCTTCGGGCGGGAGCGTACTTGCTTCCACCTTCTCGAGCCGCGGCTCTTCGTTGTTTGAGCGCGACGCGAGAACGCGCACCTCAAGGGAGACGGGTTCCTGGCACACGGACGTCGCGATATCTTCAATCGCGTCGCGGTAACGGCGCTCGATCCCGCCTTTCTTGAAGGAGTCCGGGACGCCGATGACTAGGGCGCCGTTGGTATAGTCAATCGGCAGCGCGTCCGAAAACCACGTCTCAAAGCTCGTAAGAGGAATCTGAGTCTTGAGTCCCGAGAGAACGGAATCCCAGACCATGACGGATGAGTCGCCCACCGAGCCCTCCTCTCGAGACGAACTTGAGCGTATCGAAGAGGTCCCACCACGGTCAAGAGAGGAGCCGGGACCCCGGCCGAGTCCACCTGGGTCGGCAAGTCCCGCGCGAAGCATGTCCTATCGCTTGGCAACCCATGGCCCTGCTGCGTCGGGGACGCCTGTCCACTGCGCCGTTCTCTGTCAACCGGCTCCACCCTCGGCTCGCCCGCAATGGGTCCCCGTCGTGGACGCTGTGGACAACTCTCCAATCGCCCAGGGCAAGAGGGAAAGTCAGGTCCGTGAGGCTGTGGAAAACATGGGGATCAGAGCGGCCTGGCCGTCTGTTCACCACTTCGCGCTCTGTCGTCTCGTCGGCCCTGCAATACTTATCCACAGCGAAGGGGCCATTCCGAGCGTTTTCTGGAGGGTTCTCCACAGGGTTATCCCCAAGCAAGCGGGCATTCCGAACCACATACTATGCATAAGTACGGCGCTCCAGCAATACATCACGCGAACGCCGTTCCATTGCAGGCTGGCTCGCGAAAGGGCTACGAATCGCTCGTTGCAGGACTTTTCGGCTAATAACAGGAAAGAAATGGTGCCGAGGCCCAGAGTCGAACTGGGGACACCGGCCTTTTCAGGGCCGTGCTCTACCGGCTGAGCTACCTCGGCACTGGCGGGGACGACCGGATTTGAACCGGCGATCTCTGGAGTGACAATCCAGCGTCTTAGGCCTGACTGGACCACGTCCCCGTTGTTCTAGAGCGCTCGAGTGGGCAAGACAGGACTCGAACCTGCGACCTTCCGGATGTAAGCCGGATGCTCTCCCAACTGAGCTACTCGCCCATTATAGCCAGCACGTCTTCATTCGCAACATGTCGGCTGGCGTCCCATGCGGGACTATTCTTGAACTTCCGGTCGGGTCGCCGGGCCGACATGACGCAGGGTAAACGCCTAGGAAGGCCAATTCAAGCGGATCGAACCCTCTCCCGGGGTCGATCGCCCCTACGGGACTACTCTTGAACTCCGCACCGCTCATCCCCGCATCTCGGGGGAGTGTCTTCTTTGTCATGCCAGGGCCCATCCTCGCAAGGGAGTCAAGTCTCCGGCAATCCCGGGGCGGGTCACTACCCCCACACTCTCGCAAGGTGTAGGAGTATCAGGTAAATCCCGACTCCAATGAATACGCCGCCAGTCAGCCACCTCACCCACCTCTCGATCTTGGTTAGTTTTCCGAAGACCCTCCCGAGAGACTGGGCACCCAGAGCGATTGCGAGCGCGAACCCGAGAACCGGAATGCCAGTGCCGATCCCGAACAACGCCGGCAGTAGCAGCGGGGAATGCTGCTCGATGGCAAGCGGAAGAAGACTCCCGAAAAAGAGAGCCGCTGAGACCGGGCAGAACGTGAGCGCAAAGAGGATTCCAAGCAAGAGCGCGCCTGCTGGGCCCCATCTAGCAATCCGTTCTCCGGCTCTCTGCGCTAGACCGGATGAAGGCCATCGGAGCGGCAGAATCCCAAGGAGGAAGACTCCGACTACGATGAGGATCGGACCGAGAGCTCTGTTCATCGTCCGCTGCAGAACCAGCGAAACCCGCGGGGCGGAAAGGAGGCTCCACACGAGGAGAGAGCCCACGGTCATGTAGGTGAGTGAGCGGCCCACGGTGTACAGGACTCCAGCGAGAAGCACCCTCCTGGGGCTCCCAACGCGGCGACTGACAAAAGACATCGCCGTAATGTTCGTCGCCAGTGGACACGGGCTAATCGAAGTCAGGATCCCAAACCACAGCGCCGAGCCAGCAGCAAGGGACCAAGCTAGCACTATAGCCCCTCAAGAAAGGCGCGTGTCTCGTTCTCGATGTAGGGCTCAAACTGCAGCCTTTTGTGGATGAGGTTCCACGTCTCAGTCAGCACCTTGAACCGCACCTCGCGGTCCCCTTCCATCTCCGTGAGCACGAGGGACGACGATGTGAGGGAGTAGTCAATGGCATAGTGCTCGTACTGCTTCTCCTCCATATTGAGGGATCGCCACACGAGCTTCCCTGCCGCCATCTCGGCGGGAAATCTGGTTTCCACTGTCGCCCGCGCCAGCTGCTCGATGTTGAGGCAGGTTGCGCACCGCGTTGTGTTGTGGAAGTAGCTCGCGACGATGTAATGGCTTGGCGGCGCTGCTGATGCTGGGACGACGTCGCTCGAGGTCTGCGACCCCACGGCCTGGTTTGTTTCCGACGCGAGCTTCGCCTGCACGTCTTGTCCTGCGGAGACAACAGCCGTGGACGCTGACCCTTCGGTCCCGAGTGGTGCCGTCGCCACATTCGCAGCCTGGATGCCCTGACGTCCTGGTTGGGGTGCGAGCACAACGAATATGGCAGCGACAGCGACAAGCGCGAGAGCGGCTATCAACAGTATCTTGTTGTCCAACCTACTTCCTCCGTTCCGCGATCTACCGCGGGCAGCACTGCACATCCGACTTCATGAGTTCCTTGTAGTCGCCGAGCGCATCATGCGTCCAACAATCGTCTCCGCCCGCACTCTCTCGCTCGACGAGGGCGAGGATGTAGGCGATCTCTTTCAACGTCGCTCCGGCTGCGAGGGCTCCTTTGAAGTGCTTGAGAACGCATGGCTTGGAGCGGGCGCGGATGGCCAGCGCGAAACAGATGAACTGGTACGTCTTCTCGTCGATGAGCCGCTTCTGCGCGTACAACGCGTCCATCTCGTCGAGTTTCGCGGCGTACTCGGGGAACCACTCCGCCAAGAGCCTCATTCCTTCCCTCCCAGCATCTTCCGCAAGTCCCCTGCCGAGGGAACCCTTCCCACGGCCACGATCTCCCCGTCGACAACAAGGGCCGGCGTGAGCATGACCCCACGGTTGACGATCGCGTCGATGTCCGTCACCTTGACGACCTCAGCTTGGAGGCCAAGATCGGCGACCGCCTTGGCAACGCTGTCCGCCAAGGCGCGGCACTTCGGGCAGCCTGTTCCCAGGATCTCAATCTTCAAGAAACCCTCCTTCCTCTCATGGGCCGACGACTGCTCACAGGACTGCATTGAACAAGTAGCCCACGACGATGATCCCAGCGCCTACGACTCCCGCGAACGTCACGATGAGCGGGATCTTAAGAACCTTGCGGAGGATGATCATCTCAGGCAGCGACAGCCCGATGACCGCCATCATGAACGCCAGCACTGTGCCAAGCGCAGCACCTTTGCTGAGGAGCGCTTGCACGACGGGGAGGATGCCGGCCGCGTTGGAGTACATCGGTATCCCGATCAACACAGCCAGTGGAACCGACCACCACGCACCTTTGCCCATGATGGCGGCCATGAAGTTCTCCGGAACGTAGCCGTGGATGCCAGCACCGACAACGATTCCTGCCAGCACGTAGGGCCACACCTTCCCGACAATGTCCTTCACGGCGTCAAGGCCGAAGTGCACACGATCGCTCCACGGTACCGGCCCCTCTCCCGCGCTGTGCCCGGTGCCCGCCGCTTGTTGGCGGACCCAGTCCTCGATCCAGCGCTCGAGCTTCAGGCGCCCGACGACCCAGCCCGCCGCCATGGCGATGAGCAGGCCCGTTCCCATGTACAGCATCGCCACCTTCCAGCCGAAGAGACCGAACAGGAGGACGAGCGCGACCTCGTTGATCATCGGCGCCGCGATGAGAAACGAGAACGTGACGCCGAGCGGAACGCCTGTACTGACGAAGCCGATGAACAGCGGCACGGCGGAGCAGGAGCAGAACGGCGTCACCACCCCAAGCAGCGCGGCCAGCACGTTGCCCAGGGTCTCGCGCCTACCGGCGAGGATACGACGCGTCCGCTCCGGGGTGAAGAACGTGCGCACGATGCCGACAGCGAACACAACCAGGGTCAAGAGCATGAGAACCTTGGGCGCTTCGTAGACGAAGAAGGCGAGAGCCGAGGCTAAGCGGCTGCCCGCGGTCATCCCAAGCAGGGTGTAGGTGAACCACGAAGCGATGGCCTCGAGGTTCGAATACAGGAACCACCACGCGGCGGCTCCCAAGAGAACGAGGACCACGCGCGACGCGAGGTGACACCGCCGCGACATGGGAGCGCGGCCAGGACCCGTGGGGGCTGAGGCCGCGTCGTCTCCGGGCCTCATTGCACGGCCTCCTTGTCTCGGACCAATTCAGACAGCTCTTCCAGGACCCGCAGAATCTCCGGGTCTGCGAGACTCCAAAGCACGCGCGCACCGTCGCGTCTGGACGAGACAAGGCCGGCCCGCTCAAGGACTGCAAAGTGCCGAGACACGACGGACTGATCGAGGCCAAGCTCGGGCGCGAACTCGCACCCGCAGCGCTCGCGATCTGCGAGCATCCACAGCATTCGCTCCCGCACGGGAAGCGCCAGCGCCTTCCCGATCCGCGTCAGCGCGGTTGTCTGCCTCATCGTGGCACTCTTGGTGCATTGCACATGAGTGCAATGATCTATCCAGAGCGAGTCTCTGTC
>CAIMCX010000060.1 GCA_903839615.1 uncultured bacterium | reverse complement strand
GTTTCCACCTGTCCGAGGAAAGCGGGTTGTCATCGTCACAAACTCTGGAGGTCCCGGCGTGCTCTCCACGGACGCGGCCGAGGCCGTCGGCCTCGACCTCGCGGCGCCGAGCCCGACCCTGCGCCGTCGGTTGGCGGAGAGGCTTCCCTCCTATTGCAGCCTTGGGAATCCGATCGACCTCACGGTGCAGGGTGGCGAAGCGGAGTACCGCGATGTGCTGTCGATGGCTCTCGAGGAATACGACGCGGCCGTGGCCATCGACGTCAACACGCCGTACCTCGATGCGGCCCTCGTCGCGCGCGGGATCGTGACAGCGGCGAAGGTCACGGGCAAGCCGGTTGCTGCGACGTTCATGGCCGGGAAGACGGCGGCCGCGGCGCTCCCCGTGCTAATTGCCGGCGGCGTGCCGGACTTCCCGACCGGGGAACGGGCTGTTGCGGTTCTTGCACTCCTCGCGAACGACGAAGCGAGGAGGCTGGCTCGACGTGAGTCCTTTCCGCCCGAACCCGCGGAGTCCTCACTTCCTGGCACGGATCGGGTCCTGTCGGAACCCGAGGCAATGGACTGGCTTGAACACGAGGGGCTCCCGGTTCCTGCGCACTTGTTTGCTCGCACGGCGAAGGCAGCGGCTGAAGCCGCAAGATCTCTCGGGTTTCCCGTCGCCGTCAAGGCCGTGGCTGCGGGCGTCGTTCACAAGACGGACGTAGGCGGCGTCGTGCTCGACGTGGCAAGCAAGGTCGGTGCTCGATCCGCGTTCCGGGAGTTGTCCGAGCGGGCGAAGGATCTGGGCTTCGGCGGCGTCCTGGTCGTCCCGATGGTGCGAGACGCAGTCGAGGTCCTGGTCGGCATCTCGCGCGACGCGCAGTTCGGCCCGGTCGTCGCGGCCGGTCTCGGCGGCATCGCGGCGGAAGCGCTTCGTGATATCTCGCTTCGCGTGGCTCCGATCGGCGAAGGCGAGGCGCTAGGAATGCTCAATGAGTTGCGCGGCCGCGCCTTGCTTGGCGCCTTCCGCGGCCGGCCCGGCCGGGACCTCGAGGCGCTCGCGTCACTTGTCGCGCGGGTCTCGCAGCTTCCGTTCCGCTATCCTGATCTCATGGAGCTGGATCTCAATCCGGTCTTCGCGCTCGAGTCGGGGGTCGTCATCGGCGACGTCCGCGTGGTGCGCGGGCACATGCCGGGCGCGTGCGGGGAGATGCATTCAAGGGCGAACCAGGGGAAAATGGCGTAGAGGGGGTCACCATGTCGCTACGTCCGCAGCGGGGTCTCGACTCAATCCAGTCCTACGTTCCCGGGAAGCCGATCGGCGAAGTGAAACGCGAGCTCGGCGTCGATGACGTGATCAAGCTCGCGTCGAACGAGAACCCGTTCGGCGTCTCGCCCAAGGCTCTCGTCGCGATGCGGGCAGCGCTCGAGACCGTGAACATCTACCCGGATGGGTCGAGCTACGACGTCCGTCTGGCGATCGCCAAGCATTTCGGGTTCGAACTCGATCAAGTCGCGGTGGGAAACGGCGCGGACGACCTCCTCCTCGAGCTCTCGATGGCCTACCTTGATGACGGAGACGAAGTCATTGCCAGCCGTTCGTCGTTCCCGATCTACGACATCTACACGAGTGCCATGCGTGCGAAGATGATCAAGACGCCGCTTGCGCCGGGCTATCGCCTTGACCTCAACGCCATGGCACGCGCCATCACGACGCGGACGCGCATCGTCTACGTCTGCAATCCCAACAACCCGACCGGCACGATCGTCACGGCGCGCGAGTTCGATCGATTCCTGAAGGCGCTTCCCGATGACGCGCTCCTCGTCCTCGACGAGGCCTACTCGGAGATGGTGGACTCGCCCGACTTCCCTGACGGGCTGGGGCTCGTGCGCCAGGGACGGAGGAACGTCATCGTCCTGCGCACGTTCTCCAAGGTGTATGGGCTGGCAGGGATCCGGCTCGGCTACGGCTTCGCGCATTGCGACACGCTTGCGCCCTTGTTCAAGGTGAAGCCGGCGTTCACGGTGAACTCCGTTGCTCAGGCGGCGGGGATCGCCGCGCTCGAGGACGAGGAGTTCATGCAGTTCACCGTGACGGAGAACCGGAAGGGGCGCGAGTTCCTGTACGGAGAACTGAGGCGCCTAGGGCTCGAGTACGCCGAGAGCCACACGAACTTCATCCTCGTCAAGATCGGCCCCCGGGCGATCGACGTCCAGAAAAAGCTGCTCACGCGCGGCATCATCGTGCGCCCATGCGGCGGCTACGACCTGGCGGAGTTCCTGCGCATCTCGATCGGAACGGGCGACGAGAATCGCCGGCTCATCGCGTCGCTCGGCGAGGCCCTTCGAACGTAGCGATCCAAGAGGAGCCGGCGCCATGCGCGAACCGCTCGCGGTGCTCTCCGACATCCATGGCAACATCCGCGCGCTTGACGCTGTCCTCGACGAGATTGCACGGCGAGGGATCCGTCGGACCGTGAACCTCGGCGACTCCTTGTATGGTCCGTTCGACCCGCGCCCGGCCGCTGACCGGTTGATGACGCTCGGGATCCCGACGGTGTCCGGGAACGAGGATCGGATCCTGCAAACCGCGAGCACGGGCTCGCGGACCGCAGGCCGGCCTCCGGCGCGAACGGCGGAGTTCACGCGGCAGCAACTCGAGCCGCGACATTTCTCCTGGCTGGCTTCGCTTCCGTTGACGGCCGTCGTCGACGGCGCTTTCCTGTGCCATGGGACGCCGTCCGACGACACGACGTACCTCCTATCGTCTGTGCTTGGGGGATCGCTCGCGCTGCGGCCTGAGGCGGAAGTCGATCGACTCACCGCCTCCGTTGCAGAGCGAGTGATTCTCTGCGGGCACGATCACACGCCGCGGCTCGCCGCCTGCGGTGGGAAGCTCATCGTCAACCCGGGGAGCGTCGGGTGCCCGGCGTACGTCGACGACGTCCCCGAGGAGCACGTCGTCGAGAACGGATCGCCTGACGCGCGCTTTGCCATCGTGTGTCCGCGGGTTGGAGCAGCGGCGACCGTCGAACTGATCTCGGTTCCCTACGATGCGGCAGCTGCGTCCGACGAGGCATATTCCAGCGGCTTCGCGGATTGGGCACGCTGGATCGCCTCGGGCCGGGCAGAGTGAGAGCCGGCGCAGACGGAGGTGGCGCTTCGTCCCTTCCCTAGTGAGATTCTGTGGTTATTGACAGGTGGGAGTTCTGCTGTTAGAGTGGTGCAACGATTTCGGAAAACGATTTCCTTAGGACGTGAGTCCCCATGAGAAGGCCATGAGAGCCACCATCCGGGAGGTTGCCGAGCACGCGGGTGTCGCCCCGTGTACGGTTTCCCGAGTGCTCAACGGCCACGACGCGGAACACATGCGTCCGGAGACGAAGGAGCGCATCCTCACCTCGATTCGCGAGCTCGACTACACCCCCGTCAAAGCGGCGCAGCGACTGCGGCGCCAGCGAACGCATGCCGTCGGAATCGTCGTGCCGGACATCACCAACCTCTACTTCGCGCTTCTCATCCGCGGCGTCGAATCCATTGTGTTCGACCGCGGGTTCACGAGCTTGATCTGCGACTCGAGCCACGATCCACGGCGCGAGGCGCGCTACCTCGACATGCTTCTCGCGGAGGACGCGGAGGGCGTGCTTCTGGTTCCGAGCGGTCGCGTGGACATGAGCGCCGTCGAGCGACTCGCTGCGCGGGGCGTGCGCATCATGTTGGTGGATCGGCGCGTCGGTGGCTTTCCCGTCGTCGAAGCGAACAACCGCGGGGCGAGCCGCGCGCTCGGCGAGCACCTGTTGCGGCTTGGCTACCGTCGCTTAGCCTACATCAGCGGACCCGCCGAGGTGAGCACAGCCGAGGACCGGCTTCGCGGGTTCCGCGACGCCTTGGATGCGGCGGGCGCAACCTTCGTGACGATTCGGCGGGGAGCGTTCACGTTCGAGTCCGGGTTCGACGCGGCGCGGCATGTGCTGCGCCACGAGAAGGTCGATGCCATCGTTGCGGCGAATGACCTCATGGCGTTCGGCGTCCTCCGCGCTGTAGAGGAGGAGGGACTGTCGGTTCCGCGCGACATCGGGGTCGCGGGATTCGACCACGTCCCGCACGTGCCGTACGCGACGTTCTTGCGCCCGGAGTTGACGACCGTCGACGTGCCGGTTCACGAAATGGGGTGCGAGGCGGCGCGCCGGCTGCTCGACGGCGCCGATGGCTCACTGCAGCTGGCCACTCACCTCGTTCCTGGGGGGACGTGCGTGGTTCAAAGGAGGACGGAGTGATCGGGAAGGCGACTCGTCTGGCGCGGCTGTTCCGCGCCGATGGTCGAGCGGTCGTTATTGCGCTTGACCATGGCCAGTTCAAGGGCTCGATGCCTGGGCTTGAGACGATCCCCGAGATCGTTCGATGCGTCGTGGACGGAGGCGCCGACGGCGTCATCCTGAACCCCGGTGCGTTGGAGGCCGCGGCGCCTGCCTATGCCGGACGGTGCGCGCTCATCGTGAGGGTGACGGGCGCAAGAACGGACGCCAATCCCGAGTTCGACTACCACCGACAGATTCTCTCCGTCGAGCAGGCGGTGTCTCTGGGAGCAGACGCCGTCATCGCCATGGGATTCCTCGGCAGTGCGAGCGAGGCACCGTCCCTGGCACTCGTGGCGGAGATCGCTGGGAGTTGCCGTCGGTGGGGTGTGCCGCTCGTCGCCGAAATGCTGATCGCGGACCCGAGCAAGTTCAACGACGTCGCCTCGATTGCGCTCGGGGCGCGTGTGGCGTACGAGCTCGGCGCCGACGTCGTGAAGGTCTACGGCGCCGGGGAGGCTTCGTTCGCCGACATCCCGAAGAGCTCGCCGCTTCCCGTGCTGGTTGCCGGGGGAGCCAAGTCAGCGGACCCGGCGGAGATGGCACGACAGGCGGTGGAGCGCGGGGCCGCCGGCGTGGCCTTCGGTCGGACGGTGTTCGGGGCGCCGAATCCGATGAACGTCGTGAAGAGTCTCGTGAGCGCTGTGCACGGGAAGGGAGGCTAGCATGTCGCGCCTGACGGCCGCCGTCGCCTTGGTGATGCTTGGAATCTCCAGCGCAGCCCTCTCTGTGGCGGGCGCTGAAGGAGTCGTGTTCCTCGACAAGAACCACAACGGCGCGCTCGACGCCGGCGAAAACGGCGTCGGGGGTGCCGTTGTAAGTGATGGGATGAGCGTTGTGCGTACAGACGATGCGGGTCGGTTCTCGCTACCGTCCAATGAAGGGTCCCGGTTCGTCTTCCTCTCCACTCCGAACGGGATGAAACCCACGGCCGGGTGGTACCGCGCCGTTTCCGGGGGGGGGCCGTATTTGTTCCCGCTGGAGACGCGCGACGAATCCGGCCCGCTCGTCTTCGCACAGCTGTCCGACATCCACTACGCTCCCGATCCGGAGGCCTTCTCTCACGCGTTCGCGGACCGGGAGATGGCGTTCCTTCCCCAGGGCACGCTCGACGGGCTCGTCAGCGAGATCCATCCCCTGGCCCCCGATTTCGTAATCCTGACCGGCGACATCGTCGCCAATGCGAACAAGGCGGCGGGAGAGGATCTCGATCTCGTCAAGTCGTGGTACACCGCGATGGACGCCGGATTCGTGGCGCGGTTCTCCGTGCCTGTGTACGAGACGATAGGGAATCATGACGTCGTACTGAACGCCACCGTGGGAAAAGGGCTATACGAAGAGCATTTCGGTCCGACGTACTACTCGTTCAACATGAAGGGGACTCACTGCGTCATCCTCGACCTGCACCTGCTCGCCGAGACGTCGCAGACGTATGCCATCAGCAAGACGGAGCTCGACTGGCTGCGTCAGGACATCGCGTTCGCTGGCTCGAGTGCGCCGATTCTCGTCTTCTGCCACGAGCCGTCGCCCGACTGGGCCAACACGCCGGAGAACAAGACACTGTGGGATCTTCTTTCCAGCTCGAACATCACGGCTCTCCTCACCGGGCACTGGCACACGAACTTCGTCCTGCAGGAAGAGCCCTTCTACGAGCTGACCTCGGGAGCCGTGTGCGGATCATGGTGGGAGGGTCCCAACCCCGACGGCACGGGCTTCGGGTACCGCGTCTACGAGATGTCGCGCGGACGACTCGAGAGCACCTGGCGCACGGTGGGAGCGAACGTCGTTTCGTTCGTCTCTCCGGTCGCCGCCGCTCTCGCGTGGACGGACCGACTTGTCGCGAATGTCTGGGGTCAGGCTGCCACGGCGACGTACCACTGGGACAGCGGCGCGGAGACGGCCGTCGGCGTGTCGTCGAACGGCCTGTGGAGCACGGCCGTCGGGAACCTCAACGTCACGGCCTTGGCGGCGGGCTATCACACGGTCTCGCTCACGTTCTCGATGGCGAACGGGGCCACGGTCCACGGCCAACAGAGTTTCCTCGTGCTTCAACCTGGCTTGACCCTTGGAGAGATCACCTCTCATCCCGAGACCTACCAGGGGAAGATGGTCGGCACATCCGACCTCACGGTGCGCGCAGTGATGGGGACGGACATCTCGGCGGCCGATAGCACGAAGACCATCATCGTGAGCAAATTCCCGCTGACTGTCGCGAAGGGAGACCACATCGCGATAACCGGCATGTACCGTCCGACGAGCGTGGATCCGATCAAGCTGTTCGACCTGATCTTCAGTGTGAAGCTGTAGAAGGAGCAAGCCATGTGCGCGGGAGGACGTGCGATGAGGCGAGGAGTATGGACCTTGGTCATGGCAGCGCTATTCGTGGCCTTGACTGCTGCATGCTCCGGTGCGGTCACGCTCCAGTTTCTGACGCCGGTGTGGCAGGACGGCACGGTAGACGAGGTTCAGGCGATCGTCGACGAGTGGAACGCGGCGCGGCCGGACATCCAGGTGAACATCGTCTCGGTGGCGTGGGAGAACATCAACGACTACCTCCTCACGAGCTTCCAGGCCGGACAGGGACCGGACCTGATCCACCAAGACACGGTCATGTGCTACGAGTATGGCGTTCAGCGGTACGCGGAGCCGCTCAACCGATACCTCGACGCAGCGACGCTGGCCGATACGCCCCAGGCGAGCTGGGACGGCGTCAGCGACGACCAGGGCAACATCTACGGCGTGCCGTTCCTGCAGGAAACGCTGGTCATCTTCTACAACAAGGTCATGTTGGCCGCAGCAGGGATCACGCCGCCGGCCGACGGGATGGTCACGTGGGACGAGCTGCGGGACTACGCGCAACGGCTCACGATCCGCGACGCGAGCGGTCAGACGACAACGTGGGGACTTCTCGCGCCGCTCGAGCAGCGCCTGTGGTGGTGCCTCGTCGACCAAAACGACGGCCACGTGCTCGTCAAGCACACCGACGGCACATGGCACGTTGAGATCGACGATCCGGCGCGCGATGCGATCCAGTTCTACACCAACCTTGTCACCGTCGATCACGTCATGCCGCAGGACGTCTTGAGCTACGACTTCACGAGCCTGCTTCAGGGCTTCAAGACGGGCAAGTACGCGATGTTCACTTTCGGATGCTGGGTCCGAGATTGGATCAACAACCTCACTCAAAACCAGCTCGATTGGGGAATGCTCGAGGTCAAGGGGCCGATGCGAAACGTGACGGAGTCCGACCCGCAGGGTATGTGCATCTACTCAGGATCCGCTCACAAGGATGAGGCGGCGCAGTTCCTGCTCTACTTCACCAACACGGAGAACCAGGCGCGCATCGCGAAGGCCGACTGGCTCTTCCCCATTCGGCAATCGGCACTCGCCCGCCCGGAGTTTCAGACGACAGAAGACCAGTGGAATGTCCTCTATCAGTGGCTTCCGTTCGCGGAGGACGTGAAGCCGAAGATGTTCGGTTTCTTCGGGTGGGAATGGCAGTCGTTCATTCCGCAGATCGAGCAGGTCATCCTTGGCTCGGAGAGCCTGGATAAGGCGCTGCAGGCGGCGACGAGCGATGGGAACGAGTACCTTCGCCGCATGGGACTTCAGTAGGAGAGAGACGAAGGAGGTGGTTCGACGCGCGCAAAGGTTGGCTGGAAGGGGATGTCTAGAACGCGTTAGAGGGGGAAGGAGGACCACGTGAAGCGAACGTTGTGTCTCGGTGTGCTCTTGGCCGCGCTCGTGGGCGCCACGGTGTGGGCCACCGGCATGGTGCCGACGGGGGATGTTGCCCTGACGATCTCGGGGCCGTTGTTCCTGACGAACAAGTGGGACGTGCAGACCAATTCCGCTGCCGCCATATTCCAGTTCGACACGGACATGCTCAAAGCTCTGCCCGCCACGACCTACAAAGTGACCGATCCCTGGCTGGGCGACAAGACGTACACGGGAGTGCGTCTGTCGGATCTGCTGGCCTGGGTTGGCGTGGATCACTACGCGACGAAGGTCGTCGTCGTCGCGTCGGACGGGATGGAGTTCACCGTTCAGATCCAGGATGCGAATACGTACCCGATCATGATCGCGTACGCGTCCAACAACAAAGTCATCAAGGCGGGGTCGGGCGGCCCACTGAAGCTCGTGTACCCATACCAGATTGACGGCGTGGAAGCGCTGTACAGCCCTGATGCGTGGGCATGGTATGTGATTCAGATTCGTGTGGAGTACTAGGCGCGCGTCGCCTTTGGCTGAGGGAGGGGGCACGCGCTCCCTCCCTCACTCGGTCAGACGGTCGCTCGCTTTCTACGGTGCGGCCTGAGGGGACGGCGGGCACATGGCGCAGAGGGCGAAGGAGATGCGGGTCGTCGAGCTCGTCGAGCTTGGGCGAGTGGAAGCGCGGACGGCGCCGGTGCCGGTTCCCGGCCCGGGCGAGGCACGCCTGCGGGTACGCGCGGTCGGCCTGTGCGGAACGGACGTGAAGGCGTTTCGCCGCGGACATCCCTACTTCCAGCCGCCTTGCGTTCTCGGACACGAGGTTGCAGGCGTCATCGACGCGGTG
Source organism: uncultured bacterium (assembly GCA_903839615.1). Classification (GTDB taxonomy): domain Bacteria; phylum Bipolaricaulota; class Bipolaricaulia; order UBA7950; family UBA9294; genus CAIOGO01. The sequence continues at coordinate 25,750 of CAIMCX010000060.1, read as the reverse complement.
GGCGACGGTGTCAGGAGCCCGGTTCCGGGGGAGCGCGTGGTGTGCGCTCCGTACATCGAGTGCGGGGATTGCGCGATCTGCCGGCGCGGGATCGGCGAGTTGTGCGAGCACAAGGCGTTTGTTGCCGGCGCACTGCAAGAGTACCTGATTCTGCCTCCCGAGATCCTTGCGCACGGGACGTTCCGAATCGCTCCGGGAATGCCCGACGACGTCGCGACGTTGGCAGAACCCCTTGCTTGCGCGATGAATGGAATCGAGCGGGCCGGCGTCCGAGAGGACGACCGGGTGCTCGTGGTCGGCGGAGGTCCGATGGGAGCCCTGCTGGCCATCGTTGCGCGAACGCTCACGCAGAAGGTTGCCGTGAGCGAGGTGAACGCCGCCCGCTCTCTTCACCTGCGCGGCTTGGGGCTCAAGGTCGTCGACCCATCGGCGGCGCCGCTCGGCGACTCACTGACCGCCGCGTTCGGAGCCCCGGAGGCGGATCGCGTGCTCATCGCGGTTGGAGATCGCGGTGTGGCGGAGGATGCGTTGGGGTACGCGGCGGCCGGCGGTTCGGCGCTTCTGTTCGGTGGGCTGCCGAGAGGGGAGCGGTTGTCCGTCGACTCGTTCGCCATTCACTACCGCGAGGTGTCGATCGTAGGGAGCTTCGGGTTCCAGGCTCGCCACTTCCGAGATGCCGTCGCCTGGATGGAACAGCATCCCAGGGCGCTCGACGGCGTCGTCACGGCGTCGGTGCCCTTTGTCGAGGCAGCTCGGGCCTTCCGCGAGGCCGCACAGCCCGATGGGCTGAAGACGGTGATCCGGTTTGACGAAGCCTAGGCGGGAACGCGGAACGCGGTCGTACGTGGAAGAGAAGAGGGCCTTGCCCTTCGTGGCGCCCGCCCTCGTCATCCTGTGCTTCGTGAGCCTGTATCCTCTGGTTCAGGGCATCTCCCGCGTGCTTTATTCCTTCCATGCGCTGACAGGGAAGAGCGCCTACTCAGGGCTCGACAACTTCGTACTTCTCTTCCGCGACCCCGTCTTCGTTCGCGCACTCGTCAACAGCCTCGTGTGGACAGTGACAAGTGTGGGAGCGATGTTCTTCATCTCCTATGTCCTGGCCACGATGCTCAATTCGCGGCATCTTCGCTTCCGCCGCATGTTCCGGACCGTCACGCTGATTCCCTGGGCGTTGCCCGGCGTTGTCGTGTCCCTCATTTGGCGCTACATCTTCCTTTCCGGCGGGCCACTCAACACGGCCCTCTCGGGGCTTGGTGTGACCCATCCCCCGGCGTGGCTCATCGACCCGCACGTTGCTCTCTGGACCTGCATCATCGCCAACATCTGGATGGGGATTCCATTCGTCACGATCATGATTCTTGCCGGACTGCAGTCGCTCGAAGGAGACATCCTCGAGGCGGCGGCCATCGATGGCGCCAGCTACTTGCAGACGCAGTTGAAGATTGTCATTCCGAGCATCAAGAAGGTCGTCCTCATCGTGCTCACCCTGGAATCGATCTGGACTTTCAACTCGTTCGACATCGTGTACATCTTGACCAAAGGCGGGCCGGCCAACGCGTCGATGACGCTCCCCCTCTACGCCTACACCTGGGCGTACGGATCCCAGCAGGCCGGGTACGGTGCGGCGATCGGCATCATCATCCTGCTCATCCTGCTGAGCGTGGTCGTTCTTTACATCCGCGAGGTGCTGCAATGAGGATGCACCCAGTCAAGCAGGTCCTCCTCCATGTCGCCGTCCTCGTGATGATCGCCTTCCTCGTGTTTCCCCTCCTCCTCCTCGTGTTCAATTCCCTCAAGACGCAGACGCAGATCTTCGCGTCACCCATGGGGATTCCCCACGGCGTGACCTGGGAGAACTTCCGGACGGTTCTCATGGGGAGGACGGCAGGGAGCACGTTCCTGACCAACCTGCGGAACTCGGTCATCGTTGCGTTCGCGACGGTGATTCTCGCCGTCATTGTCACCGCGCCAGCCGGCTACGCCTTGTCACGGTTCAAGTTCCGCGGGCGGACGGCGTTCTCGATGTGGCTCCTGGCGACTCAAGCGTTTCCCGGAATCATCATGGTGCTCGGGTTGTTCACGGTCTTGAACGTGTACGGGCTGATCAACACGCTGCCGGGGCTCGTGATCATGCACACGAGCTTCGCGCTTCCGTTCTCGATCTGGCTTCTCAAGGGGTACTTCGACAAGATCCCGATCGATCTGGAAGAGGCAGCGAGGATCGACGGGTGCACGCGCCTGCGAGCGCTCGTGAAGATCATCCTGCCGCTCTCCGTGCCGGGGCTCCTGGCGGTGGCCACGTTCTCGCTCCTCCTGTCGTGGAACGAGTTCTTCTTCGCCCTCGTCATCATGCGAACGAATGAAAACTGGACGCTGCCCGTGTACCTCGCTCGCTTCCTCGGCTCGGGCGGCGTCGTCCAATGGGGGCCGCTGTCGGCTGCCGCGGTCTTGGTCACGATCCCCGTGTTCATCCTCTTCCTCCTCGGACAGCGCTACTTGGTTTCCGGACTAACAGGGGGGGCGATCAAGTGACCTCGATCCAGTCGTGCGGCCGCATCGGCGTCCTTGCGAACCCTTGCGCGGGAGCCGGGCCCGACGTCCTTCGCGACGTCCTCGCTCAACTGTTCCGCGGCATGGGGAACGTCGACCTCGTGCTGAATGACGAGACGTTCGAGGCGTCCGCGGCGTCCGCCTGCGACCTCGACTGCACGAAGGTCCACGGACCAGCGGGCGACGCGCGCCGCCTCACGGAGGCGCTGCTTGCTGCAGATGTCGACATGATCGTTGGGGTCGGAGGAGATGGAACGCTCGGGGAGATCGCGGGCGCTCTGGTGGCGAACCGGTCAACGGCGCGACTTCTGGGAATCGGCATTGGGTCGTCGAATGTCGGCCCGCTCATCGGAACGTCCTTCGTCGGGCTGGAACAGTTTCTCGGATCTACGTGGACTGAGGTTGCGGTCCACGCGTTGGACGTTCGCGTGGACGAGGAGAAGGTCGGGATTGCTTTCCACGACGCGACTCCGGCCAACACGTACTTCGGGACTCGGGACGGGCGGCGCGTGGACCTCGACGCAGGAGCAGCACTTCACAACGTCGACCGGACGTGCGCTCCCGCGTCGGTGTGCACTGTCGAGACGTGGATGGCGAAAGACGGTCGAAGAGTCTTGTCTCGGGACGAGATGGCCGGCGGGCAGATCATCGCTTCCCCGCTCAATGATGTGTCGGAGTGCAGGGGCAAGGCCGTGGCGGGTTTCCTCTGTTGGGGGCCTTACGTCGGTTGCCGCGGCGTAGTAGCCGTTGCCAGTTCCGTGATGATCCGGACCCGCCTCTCACAGGAGGACCTTCGAGCAGCGGAACCCTTGCGCATGTTCCACCTCGGCCTCGCCCCCGGCGATGTCGTCGAGATGGGAGGACTGCCGAGCCGAGCGGTGGTCGTCGTGGATGGGACGCCGCGCGTGACTCTGACACCCGATCGGACTCTGTCTGTTCGGGTCGTGGGCAGTGCGGTCGTCTCGCTTCGCCGAGCGGATGCCGGCCTTGGGCTGGGAACAAAGGAGGAGGGATGCAATACCGCGGCGTCATGATCGAGGACACGTTCTGCGAGTGTACGGACATCTACACCGCCCGTCTCATCTTGACTGCGGCGACGGAATCCGTCGCGCTGGCCGAGACGAGCTACCTGTGTGGCTTCGGAATCATCACTGCGTCTCCCATCCAGGGATGCATCGAGGGATTCGTTTCGCCCGCGCTGACTCCCGACGGACGCTCCGGTGTGGCATTCCAGCTCAACGCTCCGACGGCGGTAGGGTTCGAGACCTTCAAGCGCGCCCTTCTCGACCGGCTGTTCATCTTCCCTCACCTGCCGACGTGTTCGCTGTTCGACGGCGAGGCCAGTGGGCCGGTGGAGTGGATCGTTGACCTCGCGGCGCGCGTCTCGCGTTGGGGTGACGGCTTCGAAGCGAACGATCGGGTGGGAGGACGCGATGTTGTCCGTCTGCCGATCATGACCGGAGACCAGTACATCGAGCGGAGAGTCCACGTCGTCGCGGGCACGGACGGCGTGCTCGAGGTCTTCGGCGTGAATGAGACCTCCTGTCTGCAGGGCGCGATGGAGGCGGCCGCATGGGTCGTGCGCGACGTCCCAGGCGTTGCAGTCTTCAACTACCCCGTCGGCGGGATCAGCGGCGCCAAGGTCGGGGGGCGTCGCTATCAGGGAGAGGGAGTGACGATCAACGAGGCGTTCTGCCCGAGTCTGCGCAAGCGCGTCCCGACGAAGATCCCCCAGGAGGCGCAGTGCGTGATTGAGTTTCCGCTTGTCGCCACCTCGCTCGATGCGATGAAGTCCGGCCTCGCGGCGGCCGTGAGGGCGTTCGCGCGCACGGCCGGCATCGTAGCGATCACCGCGCCGTCGTTCGGCGGCGCGTGGGGCGGCCGGAAGCTCCCGCTGCGGGAGGTGGTCCCTCCCGACGAGGGGTGAGGTCGGGAGGGATTGACATGACGGCGTCTTCTCTCCCTCGCGAGGGATAGCCAGCCGGCGCGGGGCCGCGCCGTGATGAGAACGTGGGATTGGAGGCAGGATGGGACGGATGATCGACGCGGAACGAGCCTGGGCGGAGGAGCGAGTGCCTGAACTCGTGGGCCGTCTCCTGCGGGACGAGTCCGTCCTCGAGATCGCCTCGCGTCGCGGTCCCGATGGCGCTCTTGTCGTCGATTGCGGTGTCGTCGCGCGAGGGTCGTGGGAGGCAGGCCGGCGCCTGGCGATGATCTCCCACGCGGGAATGATGCGCGCGACGCTCGGGATGTGCGAAGTGGCGGGAGCCGCAGTCCCCGAGCTCGTCTGCGACTCCTGGCGCCCCGCTCTCTCAACCTACGGCCTCCAGGTGTCGTTTGCGCTTTCCGAAGTCGACCCAGGAATCCGGGTGTCGGGGCCGGTGCGGGCAGCGATCGACGGCTGGGAGGGAATCAGCACGTCACGTGGCCTGCGGGACGGGCAAATCTTCCCGTGGGGCGTCGCGATTGTCGAAGCGGAGCGGCTGCCGCATGGGGATGTCGTCTCGGCCATCGCACAGCGCGCGCGCCTGCGGACGGAGGACCTGACGCTGCTCGTCGTCCCGGGCAACAGCCTTGCCGGAGTCGCCCAGATCGCGGGGCGGCTCAACGAGTGCGTTCTCTTCACACTCGCCCAATCCTTGGGTCTCGATCCGGAGTGCGTTGTCGGCATGCTTGGCGCGGTTCCTCTTGCCCCGTGTGGGGCGGACGTGCACGTGATGCAGGATGACATGATCCACTACGCCGGTCGCGTGGCGATGACGGTCGACGCGCCGCCATCGTGGAACCTCCAAGCGGTGGCGGACGCGCTCGTCTTCGCATCATCTCCGGCGCACGGGCGTCTCTTTGCAGAGCTTCTCGCGGAAGCCGGCGGCGTGTTCGAGGCCATCCCCGGGTTGACCGACCTCAACAAGGTGGCGCAACTCACGGTGACGGATCGGCGGAGCGGCCGCACGGCGTCGGCGGGGACCTTGGATGCTGCGATCCTCGCCCGGGCCGCTGCGCGCGCCAAGGGGAGCCGCGATGAGTCTTGCTAGTCTCGCGCCGCGCCGCGTCGTGACGGTCGACCTCGGCTCAGGACGAGTCCGCGAAGATCGGGAGGACGCAGGCGATCGCGCGTGGTTCCTCGGCGGACGCGGAGCTGCGGCTCTACTTCTTGCGAGGCAGGCCTTCTGGCGCCATGAGGCTCTCGATCCTGCGGCGCCGTTCGTGATCGCCGCGGGCCTCCTCAACGGGACTCCATGGCCGGCCTCCTCGCGCGTGCAGATGGCGTTCCGATCGCCTCTCACGGGGATCTATGGCTATGCGAACGCCGGCGGGTCTCTGGGACCGCGCCTCGCGGCGCACGGGATCCTCGCTCTCGTGTTGGAGGGCCGCGCGGAGCGTCCTTCCTTTCTCGAGGTCGACGCATCCGGCGTCCGACTTGTGGGCGCCGGGGACCTCTGGGGACGGTCCGTTTCCGACGCCACGGCGGCCCTGCGAGGGGGGAGGCCGGGCGCTGCGGTGGCCTGCATCGGAGTCGCGGGAGAGAACCGCGTGCCCCTTGCCGCCGTCATGGTGGACGGAGAGCGTGCGGCCGCCCGCTGCGGCGGAGGAGCGGTCCTCGGATCGAAGAACCTGAAAGGGATCGTTGTACACGGGGGGGCGCCGGGCCGCTTGCCCGATGCGTTCCTCGCCCGCTCTCGCGCCGCCGCGGCGCGAATCCTCGCGACGCCCGGCGTCAGCGACTTCTCGCGTTGGGGAACGCCGTTCCTTGTCGCAATCAAGAACGAACACGGAGACCTCCCGGCGATGAACCATCGTCGCGGACAGGTCCCGTTCGTTGACCGAATCGACGCCGACGCGCTTGAGTCCTACCGCGCGGAGTCGAAAGGGTGCCCCGGATGCCCGATTCGGTGCGGCCGCGTCTCCGAGGTGCGGTCCGGGCCGCATCGCTCGCGCAGCGCAGGGCCGGAATACGAGACGATCGATGCGCTCGGCCCGAATTGCCTGTGCGGCGAGCTGGAGGCATTGCTTCACGCGAACGCCCTATGCAACGAGTACGGCCTCGACACGATCTCCGTCGGGGCGACGATCGCGTTCGCTATGGAGTGTCACGAGAACGGGCTTCTCGACGATCGCGAGGTGGATCTCCGTTGGGGGAACGGCGAGGCGGTGGTCGAGCTGGTCGAACGGATCGCACATCGCGAAGGCATTGGGGATCTCCTCGCCGGCGGAGCGCGCGCGGCCGCGCAGGAGATCGGACCGGCAGCTCATGGCTACGCGCTTCACGTGAAGGGACTGGAGATCCCGGGACAGGAGCCGAGGGTGGCGAAGAGCTTCGGGCTGGGGCACGCGACGTCCAATCGTGGAGCGGACCACCTCTATGCCTTGCCGACGATCGATGTCGCCGGACTCGAGGCCGCGGCCCGTCGCTTGCTGCCGACGGCGTACCCTCTCGTGCTCGACCTCGACGACGAGACGACGAAGGCCCAACTCGTGGTGTTCGGCGAACACTATTGCGCCGTGTCCGACGCACTGGGAGTCTGCAAGTTCACGACAACCGAGATGTACGCGCTCGATCCACAGGATCTGGCGGACGCGCTCGTGACCATCGGACTGCCGTTCGACGGAGAGAGTCTCCTCGAGGTGGGAGAGCGGATCGTCAACCTCGAGCGGATGCTGAACGCCCGCTTCGGGCTCGATGGGCGCGACGATGCGCTTCCCGAACGATTCACGACCGAGGCGCTTCTCATGGAGCGCGGCGGGCAGGCCGACGCACGCAGCATCCGATCGCTGCCCGCAATGCTCGGCGACTACTACCGTCGGCGCGGCTGGGGCAGCGACGGGATTCCCACGGCGGCGACGCTCACTCGCCTCGGGCTCGCCGAATGGAGCCTCGCATGACCGAGTTCCGAGGCGGATACGTCGGCACGTTGCTTGAGGTGGATCTCAGCCGCCGCCGCGTCGTGACCGCCCCGCTCGACCCTGCCGTGGCGCGCCGAACTCTCGGAGGGAACGGGCTTGGGGCGGAGATCCTCTGGGATGAGGTAGGACCGGGCGTGGATCCGTTGTCCGCGGAGGCCGTCCTCGTTGTTGCCACCGGTCCACTCACCGGAACCCCGTGGCCTTGCTCCGGGCGCACGGAAGCGGTCGCCCGCTCGCCGCTCACCGGGATCTACGGCGATTCCAACGCCGGCGGCACCTTCGGTCCCGAGCTCAAGTTCGCGGGCTTCGACGCGGTGGTCGTCCGCGGGGCCTCCGAAACCCCGGTCGTCCTTCGCATCATTGACGGGAAGGCATCCATCGACAACGCGGCCGACGTGTGGGGCCTGGACACTGTGGAGACGGAGATCGCTCTGCGGCGGCGCTACGCGTCTCCGGGACTGCACGTTGCGTCGATCGGCCCGGCGGGCGAGCGCGGCGTGCGTTTCGCGTCGATCCAGGCCACGCCGAACCGCAGCTTCGGTCGCTGCGGGCTCGGCGCGGTGATGGGCGCGAAGGGCCTCAAGGCGATTGCTGTCTCCGGGTCGCGACGCGTGCCGATTGCGGAGCCCGGAGCCTTTGCAGCCCTTGCGAAGGAGATGCACTCCCGAGTGCGCGCGAACGCGATGTTCCCGGCCTGCTCCCGCTACGGCACCCCGGGTCTCGTCCGGGTCGTGAACGAGATCGGCCGCTTCCCGACGCGAAACTTCCAGAATGGGGAGTTCTCAGAAGCCGAGGCAATCAGCGGAGAGGCGCTGCGCGAGCGGTTCTTCGTGGAAGACGCGGGCTGCTTCGCCTGCCCGGTTCGCTGCGACAAGGTGTACAGGATCTCCAACGGGCGATTCGCCGGCGTGGAGACATCGAGCGTCGAGTATGAGACGCTCAACGCGTTCGGCGCCGGCCTCGGCAACGCGGACCTCGAGCTCATCCTCTACGCCAACGAGCGTTGCGATCGACTGGGCCTCGACACGATTTCCACCGGGAGGGCGATCGGCTTCGCGATGGAACTGGCTGAGCGCGGAATCGTCTCGCGAAGCGATCTCGGCGGGCTGGACGGAACGTGGGGAGACGAGGCGACGATCCTCGGCCTCCTCGAGCAGATTGCGGCGCGCGAAGGGATCGGCGACGTTCTCGCCGGCGGCGTCCGTCGCGCAGCGGTCTGCCTGGGAGCCGCTGCAGTGCCCTACGCGATGGAAGTCAAGGGAATGGAGATTCCCGCGCAGGACGGGCGCGCGCAGCAATCGATGGGCCTCGCGCACGTGACGTCGAACCGCGGCGCCGACCACCTGAAGGCCTTTCCCACCCTCGACGAGACGGGGAGCCCCGACGAGGTGGCGCGACGGTACGGAACGCGCTACCTGCCGGAGATGGCTGACCCGCACGCCACGCGCTACAAGGCGCTCCTCGTGAAGGACGGCGAGGATTTCGGCGTGGTGGTGGACTCCGTTGGAGTCTGCAAGTCCGGCGGCACGTTCGTGATGGCGGAGATCTACTGGCCCGAGATTGCGGCCGGCGTCTCCGCCGCCACCGGCTGGCCGCTCGACGAGGCCGAGTTGCGCGACATCGGCGAACGGACGGTCAATCTGACGCGCGCCTACAACGCGCGGCTAGGCATCACGCGGGCCGACGACCGGCTTCCCGCCCGATTCACCCGCGAGCCATCGCCGGCGCGGGGCGCGCTTGGCGAAGTGGCCCACGCGGAAGAGCTCCTGGACGAGTACTACGCGCTGCGCGGATGGGACGCAGCGTGCGGCTGGCCGACGGCGGCAACGCTCGAGAGGCTCGGGCTTTACGGAGCACGGCGCGCACTGTGGGGAGGCTCCGATGGATAGGCTCACGGTGCTTGGGGGAGGCGTCCTGGCTAGTGCCGAGGCGACGCTTCGCCCCGATTGGGGCGTAGAGATCGAGGGAGACAAGATCCGCGCTGTGGCTCCGAATTCCGTGCTAGAGAGCCAGGCGCATAGCTCCCAGATCCTCGACGCTCGCGGCCTCATCCTGTGCCCCGGGTTCGTGAATGCTCATCACCACGCCTACGGACTTCTCTCGCATGGGATCCCGATGTCGGCTCCCGCGCCGCGGGGGCTCGATCGTTTCCTCTCGGACTTCTGGTGGCCACGCATCGAAGATCGACTCGACGGGAAGATGGTTGAAGCGGCGATGGCGCTCGCCTGCCTCGACATGATTCGGTCAGGGTTCACCGCGTTTTGCGACGTACTTGAGGCGCCGCTCGCTGGTCTGGATAGCCTCGACGTTGAGGCCGCCGTGGTGGAGCAATCGGGGCTGCGGGGCGTTCTCTGCCTCGAGGCATCCGAGCGGCACGGCGTTGCGCTCGGACGGCAGGCGATCTTGCAGAACGAGAGGTTCGCTCGCGAGCGTGGACGCGACGGCTTCATTCGCGGAATGCAGTGCCTGCACACAAGCTTCACCTGCTCGGAATCGTTCGTCCGCGCGGCGAAGGAAAGCGCAACCCGAGTGGGCTGCGACCTGCATCTCCATCTCTCCGAAAGCGCCTACGAACCGGACGAGTGCCGACGACGCTACGGGGTGAACCCGGTCTTCTGGTACGACCGTTTGGGACTCTGGGACAGGAACGTGCTGGCCTCTCAAGTCGTTGTCGTGACGGACGACGAGATGGCGCGGCTCGCGGAGCGAGAGGTTCGCGTGGCGCACATGCCGCTCTCGAATTGCGAAGTCGGAGGCGGGATCGCGCCGGTACCCCGGATGCTCGAGCGCGGCCTTCGGCCCGGCCTGGGGACGGACGGCTACATCAACGATCCGTTCGATGTGATGCGCGGCGCGTTCCTATTGCACAAGGCGGCGGCCCGCGATCCGTCGGTCATGCCAGCGCAGACCGTGCTCGCCATGGGGACCGCCTGGGGCGCAGAGGCGATCGGCCTTCCCGATCTGGGCACGTTGGCGGCGGGGCGGCCGGCCGACTTCATCGGAATCGACGCGCAGAGCGACACGCCGCTCACGGCGGAGAACGCGACCGACCAACTGGTCCTCTTCCGCAGCCGCAGCGACGTCAAACTGACGGTCGCGGGAGGCCGCGTCCTTTTTCGCAACGGAGAGGTCCAGACGATGGACGAAGAGGCGACTCGAGCCGCTGCGCGGCGCGAGGCGACGCGGCTGTGGGCGGGAGGAGGTCCCCGTGGCTGACCTGCGCACCAGCCTCGCCGGCCTCTCCCTCGAACACCCGCTCGTCCTTGCCTCGGGCCCGCTCTCCTGGGACGGAGAGGCGATTGCCCGCGCGCATCGCGCTGGCGCTGCGGCGATTGTGACGAAGACCATCAGTCGGACCGCGGCGCGTTCCCCGCGTCCGCACATCGCTTCGGTCCCCGGCGGCGTGCTGAACGCTGAGAGGTGGTCAGACCTCAGTCCGCGACAATGGGTCGAGCGCGAGCTGCCGCTTGCCAAGGATTCAGGAGCTACGGTCATCGCGAGCGTGGGGCCCACGCCGGACGACGTCGACTCTCTGGCCCGGGCGCTCGAACGAGCGGGAGCCGACGCGCTCGAAGTGGTGTCGTACGTCGAAGCTGCACTTCCCGACATGGTGCGCCTTGCCGTGGAGGCGGTGGACGTTCCTGTCTTCGCGAAGCTCAATGCGAACGGCCGCGATCTCGTCGGCACGGCCCGCGCGTGCGTCGTGCGCGGAGCCGCTGCGATCACGGCGATCGACTCCCTGGGCCCTGCGCTGCGCGTGGATCTCGAGCGGCGACGCCCTCTGCTCGGTGCCGCGTCCGCGTGGTGGTCGGGACCGGCCATCCTGCCGCAGGCGCTCCACGCCGTCTCCGTCGTTCACGATGCAGTGGGCGTACCGATTGTCGGGACGGGCGGGGTAGGAGACGCCGACGCGGCGATCGAGATGCTGTTTGCGGGAGCGAGCGCCGTCGGTCTCTGCAGTGCGCCTCTTGTCAGCGGGCTCGGTCTGTTCTCGCGGATGCGGGACGCGATGGGCGAACGATTGGATCGGCTCGGCATTGCAGCCGTTCGCGGCGCCGTCGGGGCGATGGCCGGAGAGGTCGAGACCGGGTTCATCCTTCGCTTCGACGCGGGCGCTTGCGCCGGCTGTGGCGCTTGCGTTCGAATCTGCCCCTACAGAGCGCGGCGGAGTCCCGACGCTGTTCTGACCGCCTGCCGCGGCTGCGGTCTGTGTGTCTCCGTGTGTCCCCGAGGAGCGCTCGGCTGGGAAAGGAGCGAGACATGATTCTGGTGCGCGGAGTGTCGTACCTCGTGCGGGATGCAGAGCGCGTAGACCGCGACGTCGACGTCCTCATCGACGGAGATCGAATTGTCCGCATCGGGCGCGTTGACGGGAGGCACCTCGCGGGCGGAACCATCACTCTCGAAGGGCACGGCCGCGCCCTCGTGCCCGGCTTCGTCAATGCCCACACCCATCTCTACCAGTCGATGCTCAAGGGCCGGCGTGACGATCTCTCTCTTGTCGAGTGGTGTGAGCAGGTGACCTTCCCGTTCGTCCGTCGCACGCTCGACGATGCCTGGAATCACGGCCGGACGGAGGTCGGACGCCTCTGGTCCATGCTTGGTGCGATCGAGATGATCCGAAGCGGGATCACGACCTTCGTCGACATGGACATGGACCTCGACGGCGTGATCGCGGCGTGGGTCGAGATCGGCATCCGCGGCGTCGCGGCGATGGAGCTCGTCGACCAGTGGGTGCCTGAGGATCTGATGGTGCCGCTCGAGCAGACGAAGGACGACGCGCGGCGCCTGATCGAGACGTGGCATCGAGTCCCAAAGGAGAGCCCGCTCGTCACGGTCTTCCTCGGGCCGTCGGCGCCGTTCACCTCGAGTGACGCGCTCCTGCAGTTCATCCGCGACGAGGCGGACGCGCACGACCTCGGCATTCAGACGCACGTTTCGGAGACGGCGTGGGAGGTTGAGGAGTCGGTCCGCCGGACTGGGAAGACTCCGCTCGCGTACCTCGAGACGATCGGGTTCCTCGAGCGTCCCATCACGGCCGCGCACTGCGTTCACCTGACCGAAGAGGAGATCGAGCTTGCGGCGCGTCGGGACGTGATTCCGGTCTACAACCCAAAGAGCAACATGAAGCTCGGGAGCGGCATTGCGCCGATCGTCGCGCTGCGGCGGGCCGGAGCTACCGTGGCGCTTGGCACGGACGGCGCGGCGTCGAACGACCTCCTCGACCCGTTCGAAGAGATGCGGGCCGCCGTGCTCCTGCAGAAGGCGGCCGCACAGGACCCGACCGTTCTCGGGGCACGGGATGCCTTCCGCTTCGCCACCGAGGGCGGGGCGCGTGCCTGCCGGATCGATGCGGGGACGATCGACGAGGGACGGCTCGCCGATCTCGTGCTCATCGACCTTGGCGGAGCGCACCTGTTCCAGTTGACCGACGAGATCGTGCCGGCCCTTGTGTACTGCGCCCGCGCGGACGATGTGGAGTCCGTGGTAATCAACGGGCGGCTGGTGATGAAGGAGAGACAGATTCTGACCGTGAATGAGCGGGTGCTGTTGGCGGAAGCGAAGAGAGTGGGTGAACGGTATGCGTGAGAACCTGACCGAATCGATGGTGCAGATCGTCGGACGGGCAAACGTCTCGGACCGATTGGTTGACAGGATCTGCTATTCGCGCGACTGCGGGCCGGATCTGGCGGGCATTCCAGCGGTTGTCGTGCGCCCGTCGACGACCGAGGAAGTGTCCGCGGTCCTGCGTTGGGCCAACGAGCACGGCCACGCGCTCTACACGCGCGGCCGTGCTACGACGTTCCTCGGCAGCGGGGTGAAGGAGGGCGTGATCCTGCTCGAAACGACGCGGATGAATCGAGTCAGAAGGATCGACACAACCGCCGGCTACGTCGACGTTGAGGCGGGGGCGATTTGGCATGGAATCGACGCCGACTTGCGCCGCGTGGGGTGGGAGCTTGCGGTTCCCGGTGGGGGCGGGCTCTTCTCGTGCACGATCGGCGGTACGGTTGCCGTCAACGCGATTCCGCACGGCGCGACCGAGTACGGCATGACGGGCGACCACGTGCTGGCACTTGAAGTCGTCCTCGCGAACGGCGACGTCGTTCGCACGGGCTCGTGGGCGAATCCCGCGTCGGAGCCGATCGAACGCAACGCCAACGGTCCCGATTTCGCAGGCCTGTTCATCGGTTCGTACGGGATTCTCGGCGTGATCACGCGCGTCGTCTATCGCATTCGCCGCGCGCCGGAGGCCGAGCTCTTCCGCTTCTACGCCTTCGACGACTATCACGATCTGGTTGCGGCGGCCGGCGGGATCCAGGGGCGAGGCGCAGCGACGTTCCTCGTCGGCCTGTTCGGCGGGCCCAAGCCGGACGGTGAAGAGGGGGACGCGTTCCTTCATGTGATCGTCCGCGACCGCGCTGCCACCGCCGAAGCGCGTGGGCATGAGGCCGAGGCCATCGCTGAGTCGCATGGCGGCCGGCCGCGTCCCGCTGAGGGGACTCGGCACTACTGGCAGGAGCACATGTACTCGTGGCTGCGCAATACGGGGCCGAGCGCGTACTACAGCGACCGGCCGTTCTTCTGCCCAGAGGTGGCCGGGTTCGTTTCGACTCGCGGCCTGGTCGACGCCGTGGCCCTATTCCGGACCTTGAAGGCGGAGCGCGAGGCGGAGTTCGAGCAGTACGGCATCCGCGTCAAGGGCGTCGACGCGTACTTCGCGCGAAATGGCGCGTACCTGTGGATCGACACTCTCTACGACGAGCGGCGGAAGGACGCGTGGGAGTACGGCATGCGCCTGCGAGGCGAGATCGCGGAGCGGATGTTCACCGAAGGTCGGATGAGCCCCGGGGGTCTCGGCGCGGGGATTTCCCCCCACATCTTCCCGAAGCTCGGGACGACGAACGAGCTCCTCCGTGCGACGAAGAGCATGCTGGACCCGAAGGGGATCCTCAATCCGGGACTGCTCGTCGAGGAGGTGGCGCGATGAAGCTCGCCGAGTACAAGAACCAGATCTACAGCTGCCTTCGCTGCGGCTTCTGCTTCGACCACGAGGTGGGGAGTCAAGCGAAGATCTGCCCGTCGCACGCCTCGTACGGAATGGAGTCGTACGGAGCGCGTGGCAAGCTGGCGATTGCTCGCGCGCTGGTCGATGAGGCGATGGAGTTCGACGAGGATGTCGCGGAGCGCATCTACACGTGCACGGAGTGCGGCGCGTGCGAGGAGCAGTGTTTCAAGTACCTCGACCTCCTCGACATCTACCGCGCGATGAAGGGCGAGCTCGTCCTGCGCGATCTCGTACCGAGCCCGCTGGCCGATGCCGCGCGGGCTGCGCTCGAGGAGGGGAATCCTTACGGTCAAGCGGCCGGGAAGCGTCTCGATTGGGCGCCGGGACGGGAGCGCGTGGGAAAGCAAGCAGAGACGGTGCTTTTCGTTGGATGCACACCGTCTTACCTGCGGCGTGGAATCGCCCGCGGTGCCTACCAGCTCCTCGAAGCGGGCGACGTGGAGTTCGGTCTCCTCACCGACGAAGTCTGCTGTGGGCATCCGTCCTACGTCGCCGGGGATCTGGAGGGTGCTCGGGCGGCGGTGCAGAAGAACGTCGAGGCGATCGAACGCGCAGGCGCACGACGCGTCGTCTTTGCCTGCCCCGGATGCCTCGCCACGTTCCGCGACGAGGCGCCGGAGCTCTTGGGAAGACCGCTCGCGTTCGAGACGTTGCACGTGGCCGAGCTCGTTGAGCAGCGCCTCGGGGCGGGGCTGAGACTGCGGAAGCAATCGCGGATGGTCACGTACCACGATCCCTGCAATCTCGGGCGAGGACTCGGAATCTACGACGCTCCGCGGCGCGTCGTCGACGCCGTGCCCGGCGCGCGCCGACTCGAGATGCGTCGGACGAGAGCGAGGTCGTTCTGCTGCGGCAATGGCGGATTCGTTCGCTTGGGGTATGAGCCGATGGCGGTCGAAAACGAAACGGCGCGGCTCGAGGAGGCCGTGGCGACTGGGGCTGACCTGCTCTTGTCGGCCTGCCCGGCATGCCAAATCGCGTTCCTCGACGCGAAGCGACGTTCCAAGGCGGCGATAGAAGTCCTCGACATCGTAGAGTGGCTCGCACAGGCAGTGTGAGCGCGGAGGAGAAATGGCAACGCGCGAAGCCTGGGAAGCGGACATCGCGGCGCGGTGGCAGGTGGAGACGGCGTCCGGAGTGACCGTCTACCCAACGCGCGCCGCCATCGGCGCGATGCAGAACCTCGGGGTGGACATGGACGAGGCGATGCCCTCTCTCGACGAAGCCGAGCGCGCCTTCGCGCGTCGCGATTGGGGCGGCCTCGCGAAGGCCTGCGCCGAGGTGAATGCGGTCATCTCCGCGCGCCTTCCTCTCGTCCGCGCGAGCGAGCCGGAGACTTGGGATGAGTATCGCGCGCTGACGCCGGTCGGAGCGTCCGGACGGCCGAAGGTGCGCCGCGGTGCGCCCGCCGACTATGGCGAGCGTGTCCGTGGCGCCTGGATAGGGAAGTGCATCGGCACGGCGCTCGGCGATCCTGTGGAGGGCTGGACGGCCGAACGAATCGCGTCGCGCGCGCCGATCTCCGGCTACCTCGTGCCGCCCAAGGTGGAGAACGACGACACGGCGTATCCGATTCTCGTCCTCCATGCGCTGGATGAACACGGGCCGGCCTTCACGAGCGCCGACCTCGCGCTCGAATGGGTGGCACATCTTCCACTTGCGTTTACGGCCGAATGGTCGGCCATCGAGAACGTCAAAGCGGGGCTCTTGCCGCCGGAGAGCCGCTGGGCGCGAAACCCCTGCGGGGCCTGGGTCGGCGGGCAGATGCGAAGCGAGATCCACGGGCTCCTCGCGCCGCTCGATCCGGAGCGCGCGGCCGAGTTCGCGTTTCGCGACGCGGTCATCTCGCACTACCGCGAGGGAATGGACGGCGCGATCTACGGCGCCGTTCTCACGAGCCTGGCGTTCACCGGCGGACCCATCGAGCGCCTGCTTCGCGAAGCGCTTCGCTTCGTGCGCTCGGGCGGGGCGTTCGTAGAGGTAGTGGAGAAGACCCTCCATGCGTGCAATCGTCATGGGGAATGGGGTCGGGTCCTGGCCGAGCTTCGTCCTGACCTCGATCGGTATCACTGGATCCACACGCTTCCCAACGTCGCTTGCGCCGTGATCGGGCTGACGCTCGGAGAAGGCGATTTCGAGCGCTCGATTCTGACCACTCTCCAATGTGGCTTTGACACCGATTGCTCGGCGGGACAGACGGCAGCGCTCCTGGGTTGCCTTCTCGGTGCGGAGGGGATCCCCGAGAAGTGGAAGAACCCGATCGGAGAGCGGCTTGTCACCTACGTGGTCGGGTTCGAGGAGGTTGCGTTCGATCGCCTAGTGGAGTGGACGATTCGATGGGCGACGACGTTGGCGGAACCTGCGGGAGGGAGAGGAAGGGGCGCGGCATGATCGCTGTGGTGGGCAGTGCGAACATGGATGTCGTCACCGAGGTGGTGCGGATGCCGCACCCGGGCGAGACGGTTGCCGGTAGGGCGTTGCGCCACTATCCCGGCGGCAAGGGGGCAAACCAGGCTGTGGCCGCCGCGCGAGTCGGCGGCTCCGTCTCGTTCTATGGCAAGGTCGGCCGTGACGCGTACGGCGAGCGCCTGCTCGACGCGATGCGCGCCGACGGCGTGGATGTGGCCGGAGTCGAGATTGCGCCCGATGCGGCGACCGGCACGGCGTCGATCTGGGTCGAAGACACCGGCGAGAACGCGATTGCCTGCGTCCCTGGCGCAAACGGCGCCGTCGATCGCGCCTACGTGGACCGCGTCCTGGCGCGCATCGCCGGGGCGCGAGTGCTCCTCCTTCAATTGGAGATTCCGCTCGAGACGATCGGCTACCTGCTCGACCGGTTGCCGAGAGAGCGCCCGCTCGTGGTTCTCGATCCGGCGCCGGCCCGAGACATCTCGCGGCTCCGACTCAGCCGCATCGACGTCTTGACGCCGAACGAGACCGAGCTTCACTCCCTTACCGGGATCTCGGACACGGCGCGCGCGGCGCGCAGTCTCCTGGCAGATGGGGTGCGGACCGTGGTCTGCAAGGCGGGCGAACGCGGCGCGTTCTGCTTCGGCGTGGCGACGTACCACGTCCCGCCGTTCCATGTGCAGGTGGTGGACACGACGGCGGCTGGCGATGCGTTCAACGGAGCGCTTGCCGTAGCGCTTGCCGACCGTCCCCTCGAGCAGGCCATTCGCTTCGCCAACGCGGCCGGTGCGCTTGCGACAACGAAGCCGGGCGCCCAGCCTTCGTTACCGTGGCGCGCGGAGGTGGAGGGCCTCCTCGCGTTGGAGAAGAGAGCCTAGAGCACACTGCCCGCGGCGAAGCGCCCCCATCCGGGTTGCGCGAGGAACTCCCCGTCTCCGAAGACACAGCGTCCGCGGACATACGTGCGCACAACGGCTCCGCGTACCCTGAGCCCCTCGAACGGAGAGAAGTCCGTGTTCATGTGAAGCCTCGACGCGGAGACGGTCCACTCCCGCGCCGGGTCGAAGAGGACCACGTCGGCGTCCGCGCCGACGTCGAGCGTCCCCTTGCGCGACGCGAGGTCGAAGATTCGGGCCGGATTCCGGGACAGGACGCGCGTCAGCCACTCCGGCGAGAGCCCGCGGCGCGCGACACCCTCCGAGTAGGCGAGCGGCAGGAGCGTCTCGACGCCGGGCAGTCCGCACGGGGTCCCAAGCGCGTCGCTCGAGTCCTCCTTGTCGGCGCGGACGAACGGGCAGTGATCGGTTGCAATCGTGTCGAGCGTTCCACTTGCGAGGGCGGACCACAGCGCGGTCTGACCCCCATGTCGCCGCAGGGGCGGGATGACGCTCCATTGGCATCCGTCCGCCCGGGCATAGACGCCTTCGTCGAGCAAGAGATAGTGAGGGCAGGTCTCCGCTGTCACCCGAACGCCCTGCGCCTTCGCCCCCGCGATTGCGGCAACGGCACCCGCCGTGCTGACGTGAGCGACGTGAAGACGCACTCCGGTTGCCTCGGCCAAAGCGCAGACCCGCTCGACGGCCGTCACCTCGCTCTGCGCGGGACGGCTCCGCGGGAAGGCCGTCATGCTCGCCCGTTCCCGCGGGGACAGAGACCTCGACGCAGCGTCGATTCCGTCAGGATCCTCGGCGTGAATCATTGCGACGCCCCCGGCTCGCGCGATGGCCCGGAATGCATCGGCGAGCTCGTCTGGCGTCGAGCGTTCGGCGTAGACGGTGTAGAACTTGAAGCTCGTCACGCCGGCGCGGATCGCATCGGCCACTTCTCCTGTGCGGTCCGCCCGCCATGCGACGACCTCGGCGTGAAGCGCCACGTCGACCACGCTGTGTCGGATCATCTCGAGGCGAGCGCAGATCTGCTCGGCGAGCGTCGTCTCCCCGTTCCCGACGGTGAAGTCGACCACGGTCGTCACGCCGCCGGCTGCCGCGGCGCGAGTTCCGGATTCGAACGTGTCGCGCGTCGTCCGCCCGAAGGCGGGGGCCTCCATGTGCGTGTGGCCGTCGATCGCGCCCGGGAGAATCCACAAGCCCCGGGCGTCCACGCGCTCCTCTCCCTCGAGACGCGTGCCGAGCGCTGCAATGCGCCCGTCGCAGAGCCCGACATCGGCTTCCATGAGGCCTCGATCCGTAACGAGGCGGGCGCCGCAGATCACGGTGTCCAGTTGCCCGTTCGCGCGCTGAGCCATGGCCCCATTCTAGTGGTCCCTCAACCGATTCGCCCCGTTGGCCGAGGAGGAGTAGGCTCGAGCGCGTCGGGGAACTCCGCGACTCGCTAGCTGTCCGTTCGGGGATCGATCGATGCGGGAGGGCGCGATGAGAAGAAGACTCGTCAAGACGGCGGTTCTCTTAGTGGCCGTGGGGAGTGCATTGGGTGGGTGCTCTTCGTTTCTTCCTCTCGATGCTCGCATCGGAATCCAAGGCACGGACCAGGGACCGATTCCCTTCTCCGTCCTCTTCACGAGCGAAGGGTCGACCGGTCCCATCGTCTCGCGCACCTGGGACTTCGGGGATCCAGCGAGCGGCGCCAACAACGCATCGACGGCCGTCGCACCGGCGCACACGTACACGCAGCACGGAGCGTATGTCGTCACCTTGACCCTATTCACAGCCGACGGTCGCTCGAGTCGCGCGACGACGGCGATCGTCGCGACCAATCCGCCACCGGTCGCTGCCCTTGAAGCGACCCCCGACCGCGGACGGGCGCCGCTTTCGGTGTTGTTCGACCTGTCGCACTCAGTCGATCCGGCTGGCATCGTTCCAACCCCGGCAGGAACCATCGTCTCCTACAGCCTCGATTTCGGCGACGGGACGACGCCGGCTGTGGGTCAGGACCTCGGAATTCCGGTCGTGCACACCTACGCGACGCCCGGGCTGCGCGTTGCCACGCTCACCGTCGTCGACGACGACGGCGCCGTGGGCACGGCATCGCATGGGATTGCGGTAGAAGGGGTTCTCCTCTCTCTCGCATCTCCGGGCCCTGACCCGACGGGCCTTGCCTACGATGGGGCCTCCCTGTGGGTGAGCGATGCGACGACGAACCGGATCTACGAGATACGGCCGACCACCGGCGCGATTCTCACGTCGTTCGACGCGCCGGGCGAGGCGGCCGCGGCATCTGATGCAGCGGAGAAGGGCATCGTGCCCGTGCCGACGGCCGGCACGCCGGCCGGGCTCGCGTGGCAAGACGGCGCCCTGTGGGTCGCCTGCGCCTCCGACGGCAAGCTCTACAAAGTGGATCCCGAGGTGCCGACGACGGATCCCGGCCACATCCTGGGAGTCCTCGAGAGCACGGAGTTCACGGCGACGGGCCTCGCCTACGGCGGCGGGTCGCTCTGGGTTGGCGACGTTGCGCGGGGCCGGGTCTTCCAGGTCGACCCGTGGACAGGAGCCGTGCTGGGATCGTTTGCCGCTCCCGCCCCTCTCTCTGCGGAATCGGGGGCGAGAGGCATCGTGGCGGTGGCTCCGATCGGCATGGCATGGGCAAGCGGGAGCTTGTGGATCACGGCCGGCTCGACGCTCGTCCGCGTCGCTCCGGCGACGGGCGCGACGCTCGACTCCGCGGTGGCTCCCGGGCTGACGCCGACAGGCCTTGCCTACGACGGCCGCACGCTCTGGGTCTGCGATCCGAACGGAGCAAACCCGGGACGAATCGATCGCCTCGTCGTGCCGTAGGCCGTGAGCGGAGGACTCAGACCGCTTCCTCGACTCGTTCGGCGAAGCGCGCGAGAAGCCGGACGAGCCCGGCGCGATCGATGGGACCGGACGGCGACGCGGTCTCGAAGATCCTCTCCGGCAGGCCGAGGGAGTCGAGGCTGAATCCACAGCTCTTCTTGAATGCCCACTTTCGTGTCAGCGTCTCGGTGCCGATTGCCCGCAGGCTATCCGCTGAGGCCTCGACGCCACAGCATGCGAGGGCCTCGCAGACGACATCGGGGGTGTAGATGCCGCGGGCGAAGAAGCAGACCGAAAGGCTGGCGAGAACCTGTCGCCACGACTCTTCGGCCACGACGTCGTCGACTATGCTATCGTCAATGGCCGGAAGCCCGGCGGCGAGACGCTTCTGGTCGATCGAGTACCCGGCGTTATCGAGATGGCTGTGGCGCGCCCCGGCGAGGAAGCCGAGGTAGCCCACGGGGCCGGTGTGGTATCCCGCCATCTCGTTTCCGCCGAACGCCAGGGCGAATTCCCCGCCGCCGTAGGTCTTCGCAGCGGCGTCGACGCCGCGGGCCATCGCACGGTACAAGTCCGTCGGCTGCGACACGATGCGGCGGACGGCTTCTCGGCATCCGTCCGCATCACCCCAGCGGAGCGCAACCCCGTCGAGGTCCCGCGCGGAGACGAGGTCCCGCTCGCAGGCTTCGATCGTCCACGCGAGGACGACGCCGGTGGAGATGGCATCGAGGCCCTGTGCCTCGACCTCATCCGTCAAGAGGAGCAGGGCCGCAGGGTCCGCGACGCCGAGCAAGCTGCCGAGCGCGTAGATGAGCTCGTAGTCGTAGCCGAGCATCGAAGTCTTGTAGAAATAGGCCTCTTCAGGGTGCGGCGTGCGCAAAGCTGCAAGATGGATGCACGCCACGGGGCAGTGACTGCAGGCAAGTCGGCGGCCGAGGAACGTCTCCGCCATCGCCTCGCCGGAAATCGCTTCCGCGCCGTCAAACGAGGCTGCCTGCAGGTTGCGCGTCGGGAGGGCCTGCAATGCGTTCAGAGGCAGCAGGTTCATCGGCGTCCCGAGGTCGTGGTACTTCCTCATGGCCGGAGATGCGACTGCGGCCTGGTACACGGCGTCGTAGGCGCGGCGGTAGGCCGGCGGATCGGCGACGGGCAGCGCCCGCCGTCCCGAGACGACGATGGCCTTCAGCTGCTTCGCGCCGAAGACGGCGCCCAAACCGAGACGGCCGAAATGGCGGTACGTCTCCGTGATCACGCCGGCGTACGAGACGCCCTTCTCTCCTGCAGGGCCGATGCGGAGGATCGAGCGATGTCCGGTCCCTGACTCGCGCTCGCGCAGGACGCGGCCCACCGTGGCACTCGAATGGAGCCCCCAGAGGGCCGACGCGTCGCGAAAGAGGACCTTCTCTCCGTCAATCACGAGGTAGACCGGTCGCGTGCTCTTTCCGGTGATGACCACGGCTCCGTACCCGGCGAGGCGAATCGCGACGGCGCTGCGCCCGCCGGCGTGACTCTCTCCGAGGTTCCCGGTGTGCGGGGACTTGAACATCGCCACGGTCTTCGCTGCGAGCGGAAACAGCCCGACGAGCGGGCCGACGGCGAGGACGATCGGGTTCTCCGGGCCAAGCGGATCGGCGTCCGGCGGGCAACGCTCGGCGAGAAGCTGGACCGCAACTCCGGCTCCTCCGATCGCCGCATCGACGAGATCCGGCCGCACGTCGACAGCAACCTTCTGGGTTGTGAGGTCGATCGTGAGGACCCGGGACAGGGGATCAGCCGACAACATCGCTCGTCCTCCCGATCTCCTCCAGCGCGAGAACGCCATGCGGGCAGTACCGCGCGCACGTTCCGCAGTAGACGCAGACAAGCGGCTTCGCGCTTTCGTCCGATTGGATCGCGCCGAACGGGCAGGCCGTCTGACACGCTCCGCATCCGGTGCAGAGGCTCGTGGCAAGACGCACGCCGCCGCCGTCGCGCCGGACGAGGGCGCCGGTCGGGCAAGCGCGAGCGCAGGGCGGATCGTCGCAGGCGCGGCACACAATCACGAGGAACCCTCGGCGCATCCCACCGGCCGAGCGGACATCGATGCGCGCCCCAGCCGTTCCGCCATGTCCTTCGCGGCGGGCGCACGCGAAGATGCAGAGTTGGCAGCCCACACAACGATCGACGTCAACCACGGACAGCCGCTGAGTCATGATCCCTCTTCGGTCACTCTAGGACTCCGACGTTGCCGGAGCAACGAGGCCGGACCGGAACGCCCGCGGCGACAGGACGAAGGTGGGACTCGTTGCCGTCGCTCGAGCGATGTTCCATTCTAGCGCGCAGAGCGCTTCCAGAAGCTCGCGATCGTGGCTGACGAGAAGACCGATGCCCCGATAGGTCCGCAGCGCGGCCAGAACCATCCGGCGCGCTTCCGCGTCGAGGTGATTCGTGGGCTCGTCCACGGCCAGCAGATCCGGCCGGAGCCAGAGGCTTGTTGCGATCTGCACTCGCTTGCGCTCGCCGTGCGAGAGGGTGGGCCAACGATCGAGCCAGACCCGCTCGATTCCAAGAGTCCCGCGCAGGCGAAAGGCCTCCGCATCGTCGGCGGCGCAGAAGGCTGCGGATTCATCGAGCGGCGCGTCGGTGCGCTGGGGGCAGTAGACGGATGCTCGCGGCGCGTCGATGATCCCGCGTCGCGGTGTCAATTCGTGGCAGGCCAGGCGAAGGAGTGTGGTCTTCCCCGATCCGTTCTCGCCGATGACTCCGGCCCATCCCTCGCTCAGCCCGAACTGGATCTCGCAGAAGAGGCCGTCCGGCGAAGCGTCGTACGCAAACGAAACGTCGTGAAAGAGAAGCGACGACAACGTGTCCTCCTTCGTCCTTCGGGGGCGCACGCGGACTCGCTTCGGATCTCGAGTGGATGAAAGAGGAAGAGTAGCCGGCGTACGTCCATCATGCGGCCAAACTCGGCCGCGGATGAGCGTCACGAACGTGGATCGGCTACTCCGTCATCGAGACCTCCTCCGGACGCCGCCAGCATACCTTCTGGCGCCTTGTCCACCGCGCCTCGGCTACAGTTTGATGCCCATGACGCGACTCGCCGCGCGGCGTACGAAGCCGAGCGATTCGGCCTCTCGTGCAACGTTCGGCATCCACGCCGGAACGAAGAGCTCGACGTGCAGCTCCGCGCTTCGCTCAAGGACGCTGGAGAGCGCCCGGCGGACGAGATACGGAGCGAGATCCGCATGGGCCGGGTCCAAGCGGACGCGAATGGAGTTCGCTCCCTTGCCTCGCTTCAGGATGCTCCACCCGACGCGCGCGACAGCGACGCGATCGCCCGTGCAGCGGATGACGAGATCCGTGTCGCGGGAGTTCTCGATGAAGTGGAAGAGGATGGCGAACATGCGGATGGGGAGCGGGGTCTTGTACCTCTCGGGAATGGCCGGCTCGAACTCCTGCAGGGCGGCAGGCACGATGCGCTGGTCGAGGTCAAATCGAGTACGCCAGTCGAACTCCTTCAGTCTTCCTTCGTCATAGCCGAGCGGCAACGCGGGCCGATCGACAGGAGGTTGAGGTTTCGGCGTCAGCGCATAGCGCGTCGAGCCGCCGTACGCCGTGAAACCAAGCGAGCTGTACAGGGTCTGAGCTGGCGTGTTGCCGTCGATGACTCCCAGGCGGGCACTTGTGGCGCCGCGCTCGCGCATCATGTCAAGCGTGGCCTGGACCAGCGTGCGGGCGATGCCGCGGCCGCGGAATTCGGGAAGGACGCCGACCGTGCCGATGTACCACATCGATGTCCTGCTCTCGCGCTGCGCCATCGTCATGCCCACGATCGCGCCGTCTTCCTCCCAGACGAAGCCGCGCATGAAGTCGCGAAACTTCGGCGAGAAGAGCTGGATGAGGCGGATGGCCGGCCACATGCTCCGCATCCGGCGGATCATCCCCACGAGCTGCTCCTGTTCGTCCGACTGAAAGCCCCACTCAGGGTGGTCCGGGTACTGGAACGTCTTCATCAGCATGTCGACGGCAGGGATGAGATCTTGGGGAAGGCGCAACGGACGGATGGGCATGGCATTTCCTCCTAGGGAAGATCATATCTTCACTCGTACCCCGCTGCACGAGCGCGCTTCGCTTGCGTCGGCGCGCGGTGCATGAGTGCAGCGGAGTCAACTCACATGGCGTCGCCGGTTGCCACGTCTCGCCTTCGCCTCTATGCTAGTGCTCTAGTCTTCCACGCGAAGAGGAGGAGCCGAATGAAAGGGAACACGAAGGTCATTGCGAAATTGAACGCCCGCCTGGCGGAGGAGCTTGGCGCCGTGAACCAGTACATCCTCCACTCCGAGATGTGCGCGAACTGGGGCTACGGCAAACTCCATGAAGTGATCGAGAAGCGGGCGATCGACGAAATGAAGCATGCCGAGATGCTCATCGCCCGGATTCTCTTCCTCGAGGGACGCCCCACCGTGAGCAAGCTCGCGGAGATCCACGTTGGCGACAAGGTCGAAACCCAGCTGAAGAACGATCTCGCCGCGGAGCATGGAGCAGTGAAGGCGTACAACGACGACATCCGCACCGCGGACGAGTTGGGGGATGGCGGCACGCGAGACCTCCTCGAGAAGATCCTCAACGACGAAGAGGACCACGTGGACTGGATCGAGGCCCAAATCGACCAGATCGCGCAGATGGGGATCCAGCAGTACCTGGCCGAGCAGCGAGGCTGACAGCGAGCCGGATCGAAGCGGTGACGCAGTCTAGGATCGGTCTTTGTGCTGCCAGTCGCCGCGGTCGCGACGATGCGCCCACTCGTCGCGCGCGATCTCGCAGATGCAGTACGGAACGGGAGTGGTGAACGCCTGCATCGATTCAGGGAAGGAAGACACGCCTTCTCCCCTGTGCCTCATCCCGGCGGAAACCTGCATCCGAACGGACGCTGTGTTGGCCACGTTGGGCGTGCCGCGCACGATCGCACATGAGGTGAAACGGAAGAGCCGGTCGATCATCGCCGTCCACACCTCGCTCCCGTAGCCCTGCCTCCAGTAGGACGGATCGAGCTTGATGTCCGGCTCGCAGATGCCGTCGGAATCGGGCGCACCGAGCATGCATTGCC
>CAIMCX010000059.1 GCA_903839615.1 uncultured bacterium | reverse complement strand
GCTACGGGCACGTACGGCAAGCGCACGTAGCCGACGCCGGACGAGCGGGCGAGCGCGACGAGTTGGTCCACGGGCACGATGAGGTCCGCGAGGCCGGTCGACTCGGAGATCACGTTGCCTCGGAACTCCTGAGCGATCGCGCCGTCGGGGGTCTTCTCCGCGACGACCTCGATGTGCAGCCCGAGGAGAGCGAGGCCCTTCTCGGACGCGTACGCGAACCAGTCTTCCGCGACCACGAGCCCGTACAGCGCGTAGTCGAGCTTCGCCGCGAGATCCTGTGGCTCAGCTGGGCCTTTCAGCGGATTGCGCGTGACAGTACGGACACCGTCAAGGGCGATGTCGATTCCTCCGACGCCCAGGTCCTGGAGTTCGACCAGGATGGTCGTGAGCGCATCCGAGAGATCGATCGAGGCCTTGGGGCTCACGACCAATTCGAGTCCTGCGCTCGCGGGGCGGATCGCGTACGTCAGGGTGGACTCAGCGACACGCAGGTAGAAACGGTCCCCGTCGAGTACAAGAAGCCGATCCGCGGAGAGGAGCATCTGCGATACGTTCTCTGTCGGGGAGCCGGCGCCGCTCACCACGGACACGCTGTTGTCAGAGTACGTGAGAACGACGAAGCCCGCTGCAGCGGCCGCGGCGCTCAGAGTCTGCACGCCTATCGCGAAATCGCTCACAGCGAAGCAGTAGTAGGACTGCGGGTCGAGTGTGACCGCTCCTCCCGACGCGGCGATACCGACCGCCGCGAGGAGAGCCAAAGAGACTACCTTGACCACGAAGCGCATGCGTCTCATGTCTGCCTCCTTCTTCCGTCGAACATGTCACTCAACGTACACGCGCGGAGCAGCGTGGTTCCCTACGGGCCCTCAAGAGGCCCTGTCTCAAACAGCTCGTTCGCCGGCCAGCAGCTGCAGGCCCGCTGAAAACTAGCCAGGAGGTCGCTTGCAGTGGCGATGTGCAGTCGTTCGGTCATGTAATAGTCGGCGAGCCCGGCGAAGAACGCATCGTCTCCCAGCTCGAGGCGGAGCGCCTCCAAGTCGAGAGCTCCGCCGGAGTAGACGAAAAGCGAATACGTGGTGATGTCCGGGAAATCGTAGACAGGACTCGTGGGGCGCACGGTGGGACTGGATGTCTTGGCACGCTCGTAGTGGGTCGCCCACCCTGCTCGCTCTGACTGCGCCGTCGTCTCCGAGACCGCGACCGCAAGGAAGACGTTCGACGCGTACGTTGCGAGAGCTTCGTCGAGCCACGGTTCCTCGATGGGATCGCTCCCGACCGCGGCGTAGAACCATTGATGTGCCATCTCGTGCGCCACAATGATGTCGAAGAAGGGGTCGCCGGGGTTGGCGGCATTGCTCTCGGCCACGAGGAAGAGCCCCGAACACTCCACGCCAGCCGCTCCCTGGAGCGGCGCTTCTACGATGTCCACGGTCGCGTACGGCAGCGGACCGAAGAGGGCGGTGTAGACGTCGACCGCCGCTGCGCCTCGTCCGAGGGCGACGGTCGCCGCGGAGCCGTGAAGGGGCGAGAACCACGCTCGGACCGTGACGCCCGACGCGGTGGCTTCGAGCGGTTCGCGCCCGTCCCCAGAGAGGACAAGTGGGAAGTCCCGTATGCCATCTCGGACGAAGGTCCTCCGAGTTCTTCCGTCGGGCTCAAGAGTCGACGTATCGGCAGCAGGAATCACCGTCACGTCGGCTCCCGTGACAAGAGAGACCGCGTACGTCGCGGCATCGGAAAACACGAGGTCTCCGAACGGGGTAGGCGGATCGATGTCCCATCCCTCCTCCGTGTACGGGGCGAGGGCGGGGTAGAACGCCGTCAGCGTCAGAACACCGGACGACTTGGCCAGGAGACCGTACTCCGTCGACGTAGCGAATCCCGTCGCCGTCGTGTGCGCTGCGTGCCCCCGGAAGACGAGGTCGACCTGGACGGAGTCGCCGGGCGCCGCTGCGACCGGGAGAGGCACGAAGAGAACGGTGTCTTCCTCGAACAGGGAAGGCGTGACAAGCTGGCCGTCGACCTGTGCTGAGGTGACCTCGATGGCAGCCGAGCCGTAGAGAGAAGCAGCGTTGGCGTACAAGCGGAAGAAGATCCCCTCTTGTGGGATGTCCGTCTCGTTGACATAGCGAAGGACCTCCTCCCCCCGAAACGATCCCGCCGCGTAGTCGACATCCAGAGAGATGTCGTACGTCGGGCCGGCGGCTCGGAGGCAAACGGCGACTCCGAGGCAAGCAAGAAGGGCAAGTCCGATCGCGCGGCTTCGGCAACTCATCGACCCTCCTCTCTCCGACAGGAGTATAGGGAGATCGTCCGAAGACGGGAAGTCGAGCGCGGGGAGGTGTGTCTAGAAAGCAGAAGAAAGGAGGTAGGATCATCTATGAAAGGAGCGGACAGAAGGCGCAGTGTCCGCACGAAGGAGGAAAGATGATGCAACGCGGAAGTGG
>CAIMCX010000058.1 GCA_903839615.1 uncultured bacterium | reverse complement strand
TCTGCGAGCATCCACAGCATTCGCTCCCGCACGGGAAGCGCTAGCGCTCTCCCGATCCGCGTCCGCGCAGTCGTCTGCCTCATCGTGGCACTCTTGGTACATTGCACATGAGTGCAATACTCTACTGGGCACCGACGCTTGTCAAGAGCGGCTAAGTCGCTCCGCAGTGAAAGGCGCTTCCGACCTCATAGGACGTCACTCCGAGTGTTGGATATCTAGGGCGTGGTTCAGGCGACGCCGTGCCGCTCATTCCTCAGGAGTTCCCGTTGACTCGGCTGCCGCGTAAAGGCGCGCGACTTCGCGTGCGGGGATGATGACCTTCAGCGCGAAGGCAATGAGGATGATCCCGGGGATATCAATGACAAGTCGGGCTAGAGCGAAGCGGGTGCCGAGGGCGTGCATCTCGAAGAGGAACATCGGGATCTTCGTCGTCGACCAAGCGCCGATGAAGATGAGGACGTTGGTGAAGCTCGCTCCCTTCTTCATGAGAATGGCGGAAACAGGGAACGCGCCGTAGAGAGGTCCTGCTGCGACCGAGCCCAGAACGAAGGCAATGAGAGGGCCTGTGAAGCCCGACTTGGGACCCATGTACTTCATCAGTGCCTTCTTCGGGACCCAGACGTCAAGAAGACCCAGAAGGAGGAAGATCGGAGGGAGGACAAGGAGCATCGTCTCTGCCTGGTCAATGAGAGAGCGCCCGGCCTTGGGACCGACGGCGGGGAACGCTAGGACGAAGACTAGGAAGGCTACGGCAGCCATGCCTGCCACGCGGTATCGCTTTGCGCCACTCATGATGTTCACAGCGACACCGCCCAGGCGACGAAAGCTGCCGCTAGAAAACAGAAGGCGAAAGCGAGCGAGTTCCGAGCGATGGCCGCACGTCGTCCGAAGTACTTGATCTCCATGGGCAGGGTCACCACGCCGACCATCATCAGGGACGATACGAAAGCAGCGATCTGCATGGTCCTGGCGCCGCTCTTCAGGAGCTCCGCTGCAGCGGGGAAGGCAACGAACCCGGGGATGAGCGCAATCCCCCCGACGACGGAAGCGGCAAGGACGCCGAGGAACCCGGATCGTGCGCCGATCACCCGCGAGACCATCTCCGGATTGAAGACCGCGAGGACGGCAGCGACGGCCAGGAGAACCGTCACAAGCTGCGGCAGTATGCTCTCGAAGGCTTTCGCACCTTTCAGGATGGCTCGTCTCGTCTTCTCGCGGTCCTTGGCTGCCGAAACCGCCAGCAGGACGACCGCTATCCCATACAGGATGATCGTATCCAACGCTGTCCTCCAGGGTAGCGAAGCGCGCTAAGGGCACCGCCCGGGGCATCAACCCTCGTGCGTTCCTCTAACGTCATCAGGGAGTCTCTTGGTGACACGAGTCGTCCCGGTGGTGTGCACAGGCCGTCGCGGGCGTTGCCAGCGGCAGCGTCCCGGCCTTATAGGCCGCGACCACGGCTTCCACGGTCGGCTGTACCGACAGGAAGACGCGGACGCCCATTGCCTGTAGTTTGCTCAGCGCGCCCGCGCCTATGCCGCCAACAACGACGGCGTCTACCCCTTCGCCGGCGAGACTCGCGAGTGGCTGACATGCGCCATGGCTATGGTTGGAGTCCCTATTGGAGAGGGTGCGGCAGACTCCCGTTTCTGAATCCACGATCACGAAACTTGGAGCAGATCCAAAATGCCCGCTCACTGGGCTTTGAAGCCCCATGTCATCGGTCACCGGAATGCAGAGATTCATCCCTTCTCTCCTTTGGCAGGGTGCGCTCGGCACCCAGGCTCTGTGATACGGCCGCGACTGCACGTGCGCACTGGCAAGGTAACGGCGTCTGGTCTGCCCGCAGTCTCCGCGTGGCCTTCGCCACGACAGTGCGGGCACTCGCAAGCATGTGGCGACTCTCGCCCGCACCGCGAGCAGCGGGATCGCCCCGGCGCACTCACGCGCACGGAGCCGCCCTCGATCCTCAGACTCTTCCCGCTCACCAGAGCTTCAGCGATCTTGCGGTGTGCTGACTGGATGATCCGGCTGAACGTGGGCCGTGAAACCCCCATCCTCTCGGCGGCCCGCTCTTGGTAGAGCTCCTCGAGATCGGCGAGGCGCACTGCTTCGAACTCATCGAGGGCGACAAGCACTTGATCACCCTCTCCTGACGAAGCGGAAACCGGCCCAAACGCTGCCGCAACGGGCATTGCCGCGATTCTCCGATAGCATTGTGGTCTTGCCATGATCGCCCCTCTGGAGGATATTATACACATATGTTCATAACGCTCGACCCGGAAGACAACAGGTACTCGCGCTTGGTCCACAGACTCGGCGAGTCTTGCCGGAGGCCGATCGCCTTGAGTGGCGAAGTCCGGGAGTTCAAGACCGATAGAAGGTTCTATCTCAGACGACGCATCAATACAGCCAGCTAGGCGCTACGTCCCCAAGGGGATTTGAACCCCTGTCGCCGGGATGAAAACCCGGTATCCTGGGCCGCTAGATGATGGGGACTCTGGAAGCGGATTATAGACGGGTCGTGACAGTCCAGCCAATCCGCAGGGTAGGTCCCGCGATCGAGCTCGCTGCGCGTGACCGTCGGAGGAGATCCAGTGCGCAGGGAGAGACGGTGGGTCGTGCTGGACTCGAACCAGCGACCCCCTGATTAAAAGTCAGGTGCTCTAACCGCCTGAGCTAACGACCCGTAGGTGGTCGCAACTATGGGCCGTAGAGGGCTCGAACCTCCAACCAACGGATTAAGAGTCCGCTGCTCTACCATTGAGCTAACGACCCAGAACGCAGACTGAATGGTATGGGAGACGCCGTCGCGCTGTCAAGGCCTGGATTATTGACCATTGCGCAGGATCCAGCCCGACGCGCATCGTTGCCGAGTCGCACAGAGTGCGGTTGGGCGGACTTGCATTTCCTCCTGCGTTCGCGTGAAGTCTCGTCGTGACTCCTGCCGGAGATCATGGGCGCGGAAGACATCGACGGTAAATGATGGGCATCACGGCGTTCATCGCAGCATGGGGAACGAAGATCGTTGAAGCGACGGGCTACGTCGGCCTGTTCTTCCTCATGGCCGCGGAAAGCATGATCCTTCCCATACCCGCCGAGGCCGTCATGCCCTTCGCTGGGTTCCTCGTTGCAGAGAAGTCGATGTCGGCACCGGCAGCGGTTGGCTTTGCCACCCTTGGAAGCCTCTTCGGTTCGCTCTTGTCCTACGCTCTCGGTCGATTCGGCGGGAGGGCGCTCATCGCTCGATTCGGGAAGGCCGTTTTGCTCGATCAGAATGACCTTGACGCCGCGGACCGCTTCTTTCACCGGCGCGGCGCGATCACGATCTTCGTCGGTCGCTTCATCCCTGTCGTGCGGCACCTCATCTCGATACCGGCTGGCATGGGGCGCATGCGCCTCGTCCCCTTCTGTCTCTACACAGTCTTGGGTGCCGGAGTCTGGAATGGCATTCTCATCGGATGCGGCATCGTCTTGCGCCGCCACTGGGACACGATCCTCCGCTACGCGAAGTGGGCCGACGCTGTCGTCCTCCTCCTCCTCGTGGGCGTCGTGGCCGTGGTCCTCCTCCGATACGTCCGCCGCCGCAGGAGTGGCTAGGCAAGAGCCTCCTCGATGGCGGCGACGGCCGTCTCAACCGCCCTCGCGACGATGTCAGAGATCGCCTCGCCGAACTCGAGCGACTTTGGCTGCAGGCCAAGGAAGAGAACGCAGCAGTCGAGTTCCTTCGTGAGGTAGTCGGCGATCACATGGAGCGGCAGGGTGTGCGTGCTCGACGTCATCCCGCCGATGTCGGCGGACTCGAAGAGCCGGAGAGAGCCGGGTACTTCGCCAAGGTCGGCCGCATCGACGAAGAGGATGTGCGTGGGATCGAGTCGACGAATCTCGCCAGTCACGTTCTCCGGCGCCGTGTCGCCAAGGATAGAGAACACGCCGGGCAAGGAGAGAGCGCCGAGCTTCTCCGCGACCTCCAGCCCGGCAGCATCGTCCGAGCGAAGGCGAGAGCCGACGCCGACGACCACGACGCGCCTAGGCTGCTGGAGCTTGTGGCTCTGCAGCTTTGGGCTGAGCGCTTGCCGCAGGTTCTTCGACAGGCTTCGGCTTGGCATGGTAGACGACGACGAGCGATGCGCGGTCGAACGCCGCGAGCTCGAAATCCTTCGTGAGTTCGATCGTCTTCTTCGGACAGACGAACGCGCACTGCCCGCAGTAGAGACAGCGGCCGAGGTCGATCGTCGCCTGGAACATCTTCTCGCCCATATCCTCGATCTGGATCGCGCCGGACGGGCAGTTGCGGACACACATCTTGCAGCCGATGCAGTTCTCGGTGTGGACGACGGGCCGAGCGCGGAAGCGATCGGGCATCTCCCACTTCACAAAGGGGTAACGAGTCGTCGCAGGTCGTCGGAAGAGAGATCGAAGAAGGGACGGGATCATCCTCCCGGGGCGTCTGCGCGGAGTCTTCGCCATGCCTAGATCAGCTCCCTCACGACGAGGTTGATGAGGATCTGGAGGAACGCGATCGGAGCCATGACCTTCCAGCAGAACGCAATCATCTGGTCGATGCGCAGGCGCGCGAACAACGTGCGCAGGAGAGCAAGCACGGCGAGAAGGAACAGGACCTTCGCCAGGTACAAGAGGACGCCGGCCCACGGCGCAAGCCCCAATCCGAACGGCAGGAAGATGGCGGCGACCAGGGACACGGCCACGATGGCCTCACAGTCGACGGCAAGCCGGAAGAAAGCGAGACGTCGCCCGCTGTACTCGGTGAAGCTCCCGGCCACGATTTCGGTCTCCGCCTCCGGGATGTCGAAGGGAACGCGCTCAAGCTTCCCAAGCAGCGTCACCATGGCCACACAGAGGCCGATCAGGTTCACTGGCCAGAGCGCCGGGTGCGCCGAGTAGTAGTGAACGATGCCCGAGATCGACCACGTGTTGGCGAGCAGCGCCGGAGCCAGAAGCGCGACGAAGAGCGGGATCTCATATGCGAATACCTGCGTGATCGCGCGCAGGGCACCCAGCGTGGCGAACACCGAGCTTGACGTCCATCCTCCGAGGAAGAAGGTCACGGTCGGGATGAGGAGAAGGTACAGGACAACGATCAGATCTCCGTCGAACGGCAGGAGCGACTTCGGGCCCCAGAGCGGGATGTAGAGAAATGCGGCCAACACCGCTGCGAGAGCGAAGACGGGCGCAAGCTTGAAGATCGGTCGGTCAGCCTCTTCCGGGACCACGTTCTCTTTCCCGAGGAGCTTCACGAAGTCGGCCAACGGCTGGAACCACGGGGGGCCAACACGGTTCTGAAAGCGCGCGTAGAGCTTGCGGTCGACAAACTCCCCGGCGAGTCCCAAGACGGCGAGGAACAGGAACCCGGGGAACACCAGGATGTGAAGGACCGCAGTGCCCGCTGTCATGCCGTGACCTCTCCTCGCATCTTGACGTTCGATAGATCGATGCCGCGCTCGCGATACCAGCGAACGCCGTACTGTACGAGCTCTTCCCAATTCATCGTCTTCGATTCCGACGTGCCGCGTACGGCCACCATGCGGTCGGTGCACGAGAAGCACGGGTCGATCGCAGCGACCACGATCGGAAGATCGGCGAGATAGCCGTTCTCGAGCATCTTGGCCACCGACTGGAGGTTGGCCAGGGTCGGCGCGCGAACCTTGGCCCGCTCCGGCTTGTCGGTTCCATTGCCGCGAACGTAGTGCACGTCCTCGCCGCGCGGCGCTTCGTAGCGGCTCACGGCCTCCCCGGTCGGGATCTTGAGCGGCGCTCTCACCGAGGTCGGGCCGTCGGGCATCTTCTTCAGGACCTGACGAATCATCGAGTACGTCTGCATCAGCTCACCGAGGCGAACGACGGCCCGGCCGAAGACGTCGCAGCGAGTGTCGGTGACGACCTGGAACTCGAGCTCGCCGTAAGCGGCGTAGGGGTCGTCGCGGCGCGTGTCGCGGTCGACGCCCGAAGCTCGCGCGGTCGGGCCGACGGCGCCGAACCGCTCGGCGTCTTCCTTGGACAGATACCCAACACCCGACAAGCGCTGAGCCAACGTCTCCTCCGTCATCGCGAGTTCGACGTAGTACTTCGTGCGCTCCTCTAGTGCGTCGACAACGGATGTAATCCTCGCGAATTGCTCCTGGGGCACGTCGCGCTTCACGCCGCCGATGACGTTCATCGCGTAGTGAACTCGATTCCCGGTCAGCTCGGCGAGCAGGTCCATGACCAGCTCGCGATCGCGCCACGTGTACATGAGGAGCGTATCGAATCCGATCTCGTGCCCGGCGACGCCGAGCCACAGGAGGTGGCTGTGTACGCGTTCGAGTTCGCCGATCAACGTCCGGATGTACTTGGCTCGCGGCGGCACGTCGAGCCCAGCGATCTCTTCGACGGCCTGGACGAACGCGGTCGAGTGCGAGTGAGAGCAGATGCCGCACACGCGCTCGATCAAGTAGACGTCCTGAACGTACGTGCGCTCCTCGCACCCCTTCTCGATGCCGCGGTGGTTGTAGCCCAAGCGCAGAGCGATGGAGCTGATCTTCTCGCCCTGGAGGTCGACCATGAAGCTTTCCGGCTCCTTGAGAGCCGGATGCTGGGGGCCGATCGGCACGCGAACGATCTTCTCTTTGTCAGGCATCCTGCGCTCCCTTCTCCCTCGGCTTCCAATCCTTCAGCAGAGGATGCTCATCCTTCGGCCAATTGTCGGGCAACGGGTAGCGCGAGCCCTCGGGGAGTCCGTCGATCTTCGCGCCCAGAAGATCGATCAGCTCGCGTTCGTAGATGTGGCCGCCCGGGAACGTCCCGGTAATCGTCTCGACTGATTCTCCTTTGGGGCAACGCACCTTGACGTTGGCGATCAGCCCGCGGCTTCTCGCCAGGTGATAGATGAACTCGAGATCGGCCCCGGCGTCGAGCCCGGTGATCATGAGGAGGTTCGTGAACCCGAGGTTCTTCGCGAGGTGACCGAACACGGGCGCGAACTTGTCGCGGTCGACGTCGACCCAAACGCGGCGCTCACGTTGTACGGTCGCCCGGCCGGCGAGGAACGGGAACGCGGCCTGGAGCTCCTGGACGACGGTCTCGGATTCGTTCATTTCCCCTCCTCCAGAGTCTTCAAGAGCTTCGCAAAGCCGTCAATGATCGCCTGAGGGCTCGCCGGACATCCGGGAATGTAGGCCGCAACCGGGATGACCTTGTCGATTCCGCTCTTCACGTTGTACAGCCCGTCGAAGACGCCGCCGCTCGTGGCGCAGGTGCCTACCGCGACGACGAGCTTTGGTTCGGGGACCTGCTCGTAGATGCGGCGGATCCGGGATTCGATCTGCAGCGTGACCGGCCCGGAGCACGCCATGATGTCGCAATGGCGCGGGGTTCCCTTCAGAAGGACGCCAAACCGCTCGAGGTCGAAGCGCGGGGTCAGGGCGGCGATGATCTCGATGTCGCACGCGTTGCAGGCGCCCGTGTTGAAGTGAAGGATCCACGGGGACTTTCTCTGCCCCCAACGGACGACCCGATGCACGAGGCTCATTCTGGCGTCACCTCCGGAACAAGATGTACAGAGCCAACAGGGCTCCCAAGACGTAGAGAATCGCGAAGGCAATGCTGCCCGCGATGCCGGTCGGCGACGTGGCCACAATCAGCGTGACGACGTGCAGGATCGTGAAGAAGAAGGCGAACGGGAAGAACTGGCTGTAGTCCGGCTGGACGCGGTGCGTCTCCAGGTTCTCGCCGCCCGCGTAGGGCTTGTCGAGCGCCCCGCGTGGTCCCTTCCTCTTGAACGCAAGAGGACTCATCGCAGCCGAGAACGCCCACACGAAGAAGATGAGAAGGGTCAGGGCAACGGGTGGAATCAGAAGCAGCGTCGCTGTCGACATCGCCTATCCCTTCATGTCCCGCGTGTTTCGAACGTCCAAGGAGTCACGCTTGCGGAAGAAGCCCAGGATGACCCCGGCGACGACCACCACCACGACGACCTCGATCACGATCACCGTGATGACCAACGCTTGGGCAAGCGCCATACGCCCCGAGAGGTACCCCGCGACGATGAGGAAGAACGTGACCGACTTCATCAGGATCTCGATCCCGATGAGAACCCGCACGAGGTTCCGCGTCGCAAGCATGCACCAGAGCCCGTCGATCAAGAGGAGGGCGAAGAAGGTGAAGTAGAGCCAGAAGGACTGCGGAATCACGATTGTCATTTCGCCTCCTTCCGGAAGAGAACGAGGACGCCGAACACGCCGGCGAGGAGAATCAGAATCTGGCCGAAGAGGTCGAGCTGACGCATGCTCCACAGGACGGTGCGAACGTCGCCGTCGCCGGCCGGCAGACGAAGGATGATGTCGACCGGCACACGGACGAACGAAAGAGCGACTCCGGCCCCGAGGAGAACGAGCGGCAGGGGCCAGAAGCGATGCAACCGGTTCTTGCGCGCCTCGACCGCCTCCTTGAGAGACCTCGGCTGCGTCAAGCTCGTCACGCTGACCAAGACGACCGATATGAGCCCGGCACAGACCGAGAGCTCAACTACGGCGGCCAGCGTCGCTCCCAGAGCGAACATCACGACGGACAGGAGCGCACTCGTGAGGGCAAGACCGAGCGTCGCGCGCAACAGAGCCGTCGTCATCGAGGCCCACAGCGCCGCGAGCACGAGCAAGACGAGCAGGAGAGTGAGCCAGATCATGCGCCACCTCCCAACAGGATCTTGAGCGCGAACGGGAACCCGATTCCGAGCGCGATCGTGATCAAGGCGAGGAACACGGCGGGGACGAGGAGTCCGGGAGCCGTCTCGCGGACCTTCGCCCATCTCTCTTCCCGCTTCCCGAAGAAGACCCGACGCTGGAGCGAGAGGAAGTAAGCAAGCGTCACAAGGCTGGCGAGGATCGCCACGGCGGCGAATCCGTACTCCTTCGCATTCCACAGTGCAAGAACGATCAACAACTTGCTCCAGAACCCGGCGAGCGGCGGAAGACCCGCGATGGACAGGGATGCCACGGCCGTCGTGCCCGCCGTCACCGGCATGCGCGATCCGATCCCACCCATCTCGTCCATGTCAAGCGTGCCAAGTTCCCTCTCGATGGCCGCGGCGTTTGTGAACAGCTGTGATTTCGAAATCGCATGGTTGAAGAAGTGAAGTCCCGCAGCCACGATTCCCAGGCGCAGGTCGCCGCCCAGAGCGAGAACGATGTAGCCCATCTGGCTCACGCTCGAGTACGCGAGCATGCGCTTCATGTTCTTCTGGGTCAGTGCGAGGAACGCTCCCACCACGATGGTCACCGCGCCGACGACGAGGAGAATCTCCCGTCCGGGAGCCGCTCCGTCGAGCGTCGACGACGCGATGCGCAGGAGCGCGAAGATCCCCGATGCCTTCGTGACGACGCCGGCCATGAACACCGAGACCGGAGCCGGGGCCGCCGTATACGCATCGGCCAGCCATCCGTGGAACGGCACAAGAGCGCCCTTGATGAAGAGCCCGCAGAGGAAGAGAGCCATGGCGACCCACGCGAGCGGTTGCTGCGATGCGAGCGCGCCCTTCGCCGCGTCGAGCGTGATGTCACCGGTCGAGAGGAGGAAGAACCCGATCGACGTGAGCATGAGCACGCTCGCGATGATCGAGAGGAGTATGTACTTCCACGCGCCCTCGAACGCATGGTCCTCCAACCCCTCCGCCTTGCGGCTCGCTGTGATCAGAATGAAAGTCGCGACCGCCGTCACCTCAACGAATACGTAGAGCGAGAAGAGATCGCGCACCATCGCGATCCCGTTGATGCCGACGAGAGCGACAAGCACGAGATTCGCGAAGTAGAATTGCTCGTTCGTCTCATCGAGCGTCTTCCGCGCAACGAGAAGCGCGGCCATCCCCACGATGCCGGCGCAAAGCATCAAGAGCTCGCTCAAGCCATCGGTCGCGAGGTGGATCCCGAGGACGCGATCGAGAGATGCAAGCCAGCCGTAGTTGACGCAAGCGAAGCGATCGACGAACGCAGCGGCGACTTCGAGCGCCAGGACTCCGAACGCGACCCACAGAGCGGCGGCGCGCGCCCGCTTCGGCAAGAGGTTCAGGAGGACGACGGCGACGAACGGGACCAGGAGAAGCAGATCGCTCATCGAACGCCTCCCACGACGGCGAGGACGGTCAACACGATCGCCAGAGCGCCGGCGAGCGCCCACAGGATGTAGCGGTTCACGTTCCCGCTGTGGAAGCGCCGCAGGACCCAACTCGCAGCGAGTGTCGTCTTCGCGGCGAGCGTCTGGTAGACCCAGTCAATGGCTCGGTCAATCCAGAACAGGACCCGCGCGAGAGCGCCGGCCAATCCGTTCAGCCAGCGATAGGGATCGAGGGCGCCTGTGGCTTGGATGTGGTAGATCGACGCGAGGCCGGGAGCGTGGTAGATGTGATCCACGGCTCCGAGGCCTCTGCCGGTCCTCCGCACGCCGAGCGCGTGATTGAGCACGGCGAGCAACAGCACGGCGCCCGTCAGCGCGACCAGCATCATATTCGTTGGAAATCCGGCGAAAGTTCCGCCGTGCGCGCCTTCCATCGCCGGACCGAGAGCCGGCTGAATCAGGTGTTCGAGCGGGAGCGCATTCGCCACGCCGAACAGGATGCACAGCCCGGCCAGGACGATCATCGGAACGAGCATCGGCCACGGCGCCTCTTTGACCGTTTCCTTGAGCGGACGCTTCTCGTTGGCGGGCTTGCCGAAGAACGCGGCGTGGCCGAGCTTGAGGAACGAAGCGGCGGTGAAGAACGAGCCCGCGAGCGCGATTGCGTAG
This sequence comes from uncultured bacterium, assembly GCA_903839615.1. GTDB lineage: Bacteria > Bipolaricaulota > Bipolaricaulia > UBA7950 > UBA9294 > CAIOGO01. Next base: position 806 of record CAIMCX010000058.1, on the reverse strand, counting down.
AAGATCCAGCCGCGTTCGAGCGCTCCGTCATAGACAAGCTCCTTCGAGAAGAAGCCGTTGAACGGCGGCACGCCGGAAATCGACGCCGCGGCGACGAGGAAACAGACCATGGTCACCGGCATCGCTCGCCCGAGTCCGCCCAGCTCGCGCAGATCCGTCGTGCCGGCTTCCTTCTCCACGGCGCCGGCGGAGAGGAAGAGCGATGACTTATAGATCGCATTGTTCACCATGTGGAACAAGCCGCCGACGATCCCGACCGGCAGAGCCGTCCCGATGCCAAGGATCATGTACCCAACCTGGCTGATCGCATGGTATGCGAGGAGCTTCTTATAGTCCTTCTGGACGAGCGCCATCATCACCGCGAGCAGGATCGTCACGGCGCCGATCCACATCATGACCGGTGAGACCCACGACTCCGGCCTCAGGATGAAGAGGTCAAGCGACACGCGCGCGAGGAAGTAGATTCCTAGGATCTTCTCGAGGCTCCCCGGCAGGAGCGCCATGAACGGTGTCGGTGCGTCGACTGCCGCGTCCGGAATCCAGCTATGGAACGGCATTGCTCCCGCCTTCCCCATCGCGCCGATCAAGAGAAGGAGGAAGGCGACGGAGCCCAGGCCGTTGAGGGGGAGATGAATCGCTGACATCGACAGCGTTCCCGCGAGACGGCCGTAGAGCATCACGCCGAACATCAGGGCGAGGTCGGTCAGGCCGACGATGACGAACGCCTTGATCGCTGTGGCGAACGGCCTCGTCTTTCCCGAGGCAATCATCGCGAATAGCGTCAGGAGAAGGCCTCCCCAGAAGAC